>JAADGD010000018.1 GCA_013152515.1 Planctomycetota bacterium | reverse complement strand
TCCGAAGTAAGGCCGCAACCAAAAACAAAAGTTGGACAGGATTAACAGGAGAGACAGGATTAAAAAATTCATGCGCCGCTCTCTTGTTGATCCTGTAAATCCCGTCAAAAAACTTGCGAATGCTTTGCAAACTCGTTACCTCGGAAATTCGTAACAGTTCAGCCAGCTGCAGCAAACCTAAAAGATGAGCCGCAGAGAGCACCGAAGAAAAAAGCCACAGATGAACACGGATTCTGTTGGATTGGTTCTGAGTTTTGAGTCTCTTTTCCAAACATCTCACATGAAACCCTTCTTTATCTGTGTTTATCCGTGTTCATCGGTGGCTAATTTACTGCACTCAGCTGAAGTGTTACGGAAATTCCTGTTTGGGCTGAAGAACAATTGCCATCTCGGTCGACTTTGCTTGCTTGGGCGATTTCACCGAGAGGGCGATCAGTTCTCTTGTCAGTTCATGACGGAGTTCTTTGGTTTGATCAATGTCAGATAACAGGCCGCCGAGATTCCCGCCGAGCCGAACAGCATCGCCATCACCATGATTTGATAACGGGCAGCAATCAGCGGATCGACATTCGCGAGAATCTGCCCCGTCATCATCCCTGGCAGCGACACCAGCCCGACGGCGAACAGCGAGTTGGTGATCGGAATGAGTGCTGCACGCAGGGCGATGCCCCGCGCGGCTTCGTAAGAGGCAGCCCGGGGTAGTTCGGCGTAGAATCGCTCGGCGGCAAGGCTGATGGCAGTCATGGAGTTTGCGAAAATCATTCCCGCTAGCGGAATGACCTTGCTCGGGCTGAACCACGGTTGCGTGTCGAGTACGCATTGTGTCACCAACAATAATGTAAACACACCACCCAAGGCGATCGATCCCAAGGCTTTCGCGTACTGACGACTGCCTTGGCCCTGTAACGGTCGTAAGGCAATCCAACTGGCAATTGTCAACATACCTGTCAACACACCGCCAACGAGCCAAGGTTGATCGGTCGTGAAAACATAGGTCAGCACATAGCCAACCAGTAACAACTGCAACAGCATTCGCCCCATTGCATAGAGCGTCGTACCCGCACCAAGCGACCAGCGATAAAGCACGCCCACAACGACAGCAACGGGCAGGAAAGTGAGCGCCAGCCTCGCTAGTGAAATTAACTCGACAGGCTTGCTCATAAGGGCCTTTTTAGATTGCTTGGGCTCGATTAGTCTGGTCTACTAACGCCGAACCGCGCCCGCAAGGAAGCGTTCCCACAGGCGTCGGACTCGGTTGAACGCTTCCTTACGGGCGCGGTTCGGTGGGGAAGTCGCTGAATTCGCCAACCTAATAGTATCATGCAAAGGGGTCAAAAAAACCATGCTAGAAGTCAACGAGTATTTCGACGGCCAAGTGAAGTCGATCGCCTTCCAGACCGCCACGCTCCCCGCGACTGTCGGCGTGATGGCCACCGGTGAGTACGAATTCAACACCGCCAAGAAAGAGACCGTCACCGTGGTGAGCGGCTGCCTGACCGTCAAGCTCCCCGGCAGCGAGGACTGGCAAGATTTCGCCGCCGGCAAGTCGTTTGAAGTTGCTGCGAACGAGAAGTTCCAGCTGCGGGTTGCCGAGCAGACGGCGTACCTTTGCACGTATGAATAAAACCAGCCGCGAACTTTTATGCTCGCGACTGGCTGGGGAAGACGAATTCATTGGAGCCCGACGATCAGTGATGTCTGCCGTGGTGGCTGCCACCGTGGCGATCGTAGTGGCCGTCCTGATGAAAGTCGTAGTGGCTCGGTCGATAGTCGAAGTGGTTGTAGTGTCCGACGTATCCACCGGGGTCGTAATCGTAATGGCTGGTGTCGTGCCAGTCAGAATGCCTTCGCGTCTGGTGCCGTGGATAATGGGTCCGCGCCGTGCGATAGGTGACTTGGTTGCGGTAACCGTAACCGTGTGGATTGCCGACGTCGAAATGCACAAGCCGTCCGCCGAAGTGCAGGCCAAAGCCACCGAATCCGTGGGCCGCCTCCGCAGTGTTCGCGTCGAATCCGACTAGCGCAAATGCTGCTAGTGCTGCGAAGCCTAAGGTAATTTTCTTTGGGGTGATGTTGTTCATAGTTTCTCTCCTGCTTGGTGTCTGAGGCGACTGGGTCAAGGTTTCGCCCCACTGATGCAGAAGAAAGCAAGGACCGTGCCAAACTTGTAAAAACTACAAAATGCCCGGAAAATCCTTGTTGGTAGATTTGCAAAGTCGATTTCTTGTAGCAGATTAGATTACACTAAATCATTTTGATCACAGGCGGCAAGTCACTTCTCGAAGAGCTTATTGAGCCTCAGCCACGATCTGCCGCACGCGCGCTGCGGTGCGAAGGACATCGAGTTGATAGAGTCGGGTATTCTGGTGGCTGAAACGCATGAGATGGATTCGCTCGTGTTTCAGGAGCTTCAACTGTTGCTCGGTCGCCTGGAGTGCGAGGCGATTGTTTTCGGCTGCCGTGCGGACGGGCGAATAGCGGCCAACTTGCAAGAAAGGACGATAGTCGCGCAGACGACGTTTCAATACCTGGAGTTCCGACTCGAGTAAACGGACCTGATCGTCCAATCGTTGACGCTGGCGAGGCAACTCGGCAAAGCGGTATCGCTGCCATCGCAATTGGGCAAGCTGATAAGCGTGATGAGCTTCGACGAGTTCCGGTGTAATCGTGATCGGTGCCGAAGTCGTTTCACTCGCCACTTCTTCAGCGTAAGCGGCAGCGGAATAAGCCAACCATGACGTGAACAAACCGATAGCGAGAATCGAATATCGCATGATGAAAATTCCCTAAGAAATCGTTAGCGGTGGCGGCAACGCATCCTCCCACAAACCAACATGAAGCAAATCAAGATCAACCCAAGCGACATCAAGCACAAACACCGCCGCTACCTTCCAGCTTAATCACCGCGTTCGCTGATTTCTACACACCGTTGGCGGGGACGCCACGGCTCGCGGGGAGGGGGAATCGTTACAATCCAACCCCCGTCATGTCGAAGAATCTGGCGAGGAACTCAATACGACGAGGTTGTTGCGATGTACGACGACTTCGTAAGGCCGATGGCCGAGCAGTTCGGCGATTCGTTCTTTGGCCTGGCCGGCGATCGTTCGCATTTCGGTGGCGGAATAGTTGATCAGCCCACGGGCGAACTCCCGTCCCGCCTCGTCGCATAACGCGACCACATCGCCCTTCGTGAAATTTCCGTCGACTTGGGCGACGCCTACCGCCAGCAAGCTCCGCCCTTTTGTTTCAATCGCCGAGCAGGCACCTGCGTCGAGCATCAACTTGCCTGCGGGATTGGCGCTCCAGCCGATCCAACGTTTACGTGGAGTGACCGCCGGTCCCTCGGCGAGAAAGAGCGTGCCGACGTCCGCGCCGGCAAGAACCTCGTCGAGCACCGTGTCGCGATGCCCATTGGCGATCACCACGTTTTCGCCCGCCGATGTGACGATTTGCACCGCTTGGAGTTTCGTCGCCATGCCGCCCTTGCTGAGTTGCTTACCTTCTCGTTTGCCATCGCAAACGTGCTGCTCTTGGGCGTTTGCCAAGTCGGTGACGACCGACAGGACTTTCGTTTCGGCGTCGTCAGGATCACCGTCATACAGCCCATCAATGTCTGAGAGCAGCACCAGCAACGGCGCTCGCACCAAATTTGTCACTAGCGCCGCTAGTCGATCATTATCGCCGAAGCTTAGTTGCAACTCGTCGACGCTGACCGTGTCGTTTTCGTTGATGATTGGCACCGCTCCCATTTCGAACATCGCAAACAGCGCATTGCGAACATTCAAATAGCGGCTGCGATCTTGTAAATCTTCGGCGGTAAGCAACACCTGGGCTGCGTGAAGCTGATGCGGCTCGAGCGCGCGGTTGTACGCTTCGATGAGCAAGCTTTGCCCGATTGCAGCAGCCGCCTGCAACTGGGAGACGGCTGTGGGGCGTTGTTTTAATTGCAGCCGCCCCAAACCGGCTCCGACGGCGCCACTGCTCACCAACACCATTCGTCGCCCCGCTTGCCACTGCCGAGCCAACTGACCAGCGATGCTCGCCACTCGCTCATCATCAAGCGTGCCGTCGGCGCGTGTCAGCACCCGAGTGCCAACTTTCACCACGATCAGCTCCGCGGTTGCGAGTATTTCTTGACGGACGAGTTCGGACATAGGGCAGGGATAGGGCCGGGTGGTTGGGGACTGGATAGTCGGCAGATTTTAGCACGAATGCAAAAAAAATCGGTGTCAAATGTCAAATTCGGAGTCAGCGATTCTGGGAAATTGCTTGTTGTGGGTTCACTCCCAGGACTTACGTCTATGGGTTCGCCAGCTTCGCGTCGCATTAGGGTAAACAATATTCCGAGGCACCGTGAAAACCCAATATTCCATCGCTTTGCAACATGTTTCCTAAAAACTCACGATTCGGATAAGCGTGCTACAATCAAAGCAACTCGTCGCACGAAACGATACCAGCAGTTTACTCGATTTGAGCCAAGAAATCTCGCGCAATTTTTTGCCACCCCTACTTTCCACCGGAGCCCCACCTTGGACACTTCATCACTCCTGTGGGGAATACTTTTTAGTTCGGTCGGGCTTGGGTTTTTTATTTATGGCAAGAAGCAAGGTGTACCCGTCCCGCTCGCCTGTGGTCTGGGGCTGATGGTCTTACCCTATCTGATTTCGAACCTGCTGCTGCTGATCGTTGTCGGGGTCGGCTTGATGGCGGTTCCGTACTTCTACAGAGCCTGAAAGGTCGTCCGTCCAACGATAATCTAGCGCCCGGTGGCCGAACCCCGCTTCATTTCTTCGATCAATCCAGCCACGACGTCAGCCGGAATGGCGTACGTTTCGGTCCGCCCCGCGCGAGCGAGATTAAAACCGACGACTTTGCCATCGAGATCGACCACCGGGCCGCCGCAGTCGCTGGGTTTGATGACCGTGTCGTGCTGAAAGGCCGAGGGGAAACCGAATCGCCGCTGGCTGAGCGAGCTGCCTAGTTG
>JAADGD010000103.1 GCA_013152515.1 Planctomycetota bacterium | reverse complement strand
GACGACCCATTGGCATTACGACGTTCCCCATGATAAAATCCCCCCATGCTCGGCCAACACCTCATCTTTACAGGCTACGGTTTTTGGCTACCCAATGATCCTCGTGGTAGCGGCTCGACCGAAGTACGGGCGCAGCACCTTTACGAAATCGGCGGCCCCGCCACCAAGGTAAACACACCGCGTTCTGTCGCACATCGTCCACACGATCATGCACTGCGTATCGCAACGAAAGCGGCACTCAAACGCCCGCCGGTCACGCTCAACGGAATTCAAGCTCGCGCCGTAGGACGAGGAATTGGTGCGATTAGCGTGAAGCTTGCCTTCGGCGTATACGCGTGCGCGGTCATGCCCGACCATGTGCATGTGGTTGTCGGCGAGCATGAACTTAGCGCCGAGGATTTAGTTGCCGCTTTGAAGCGGGCGGCAACGCGTGAAATGAATACAGAGGGCATCCACCCGTTGGCCAAATACCCGCGCTCGAACGGCAGACCGCCAACCCCTTGGGCCGCCGGTGCATGGAAGGTATTTCTGAATTCGACGGAAGCAATGCGCCGGGCCATTGCGTACGTTGAGCAGAACCCCACACAAGCCGGGTTAAAAAGGCAACGTTGGTCGTTTGTGGAGCGTTATTAGCGACGTCGGCAACGACGAACGCCCCACGGAAAACTCACCATCAGCAATTCCCGTGAACAAAGCAGCGATACCTATTTCGCGATAGCGATATGCGAAAAAATATAGCGATTAGGACGATCTAGGACGATCGTCGTTGCCGACGTCGCTAATTGTTGGTTTCGCCTTCGGTGACTTCTTCGACAGCCTCTTCTGGCGGGACGCGTACTAGCGCGGCTAGCGTATCGCCCTCGTCGAGCGACATGATGCGTACGCCCTGGGTGTTGCGGCCGATCTCGTTAAAATCGCTGACCTTGACGCGTTGGATTTTGCCGCGGGCGGTCATCATCATCAGCTCGTCGGTTTCGTCGACACGGACGATGCCCATCACGGGGCCGTTGCGTTCGGTGGTTTTGATGTCGCGTAGGCCTTTGCCGCCGCGTTTTTGCGTGCGGTAGCGGAAGCTGCTGCTCGTTTCATCTTCGGTGGATTCGTCGATATCGGTGGCGTTGGCGCCGAAGGGAGTGCGTTTGCCGTAGCCGTTGACGCAGGCGGTGAGTAGCGTGGCGCCGGGTGCGGTGACGACCATGCCGACGAGCTCGTCCCCCTTGCCGAGTTTAATGCCTTTGACGCCGCTGGTGTTGCGGCCCATTGGGCGAGCGTCGGCTTCGCTGAAGCGGATCGCCATGCCGGAGGCGGTGGCGAGGATTAGTTCGTCGCCCGGTTTGGTGACGACGACGTCGACCAGCTCGTCATCGTCCTTGAGTTTGATGGCAATGATGCCGGTCTTCATCGGTCGGCTGTACGCCTTGAGTAGTGTTTTTTTGACGAGCCCTTTGCGTGTTGCCATCACGAGCGAGTGGTCGGGGAGATCGAAATCGCGAACGGCTCGGCAATCGGCGATCTGCTCGCCATCGGCCAAGTTCAGCAAGTTGACAACAGCGCGGCCTTTCGCTTCGCGCGATAGTTGCGGCAAGTTGTAAACCTTCTGCCAGTAGACTTTTCCTTTGTTCGTGAAAAAGAGCAAGTAGTCGTGCGTGCTGGTGACGAACAGGTGCTCGATCGGATCGTCTTCGTCGGACTTGGTGCCTTTGATGCCCTTGCCGCCACGGCGCTGGGCGCTGTAGACGCTGGCCGCGGTCCGTTTGATGTAGCCTTTGTGCGAGATCGAGACGACCATGTTTTCCTCTTCGATGAGGTCTTCCATGTCGACGTTGCCCAGCTCTTCGTGGCTGATCTCGGTTCGTCGTGGGTCGGCGTGCTTGGCGATCAGCATCTCGCAATCTTCACGGATAATCGTGTAGATGTTTTCTTGGTCGGAGAGGATGACGTTGTAGCCATCGATCTCAAGGAGCAAGGCGGCGTGCTCGTCGGCAAGCTTTTCTTGTTCGAGATTGACCAACTGGCCGAGCGTCATTTTCAGGATCGCGTCGGCCTGCACCGGCGTGAGCGCATATTCCTCGGCGACGCCCCATTCCTCTTGGAATTGCGAATAGCCTTCGTCGCCTAACGCCCGTTGAAGCAGCGCGCCTGGCGTTTTGATTTGCATCAACGCTTGTTTGGCTTCGGGCTGTGTTTTCGAGGCCCGAATCACGCGGATCACTTCGTCGATGTTGGCGTGCGCAAGGAGCAAACCTTGGACGGTGTGCTTGCGTTTTCTCGCTTTGGCCAGCAAAAACAGCGTGCGACGGCGAATCACGATGACGCGATGACGTACGAATTCTTCGAGCATCTCTTTGAGCGTCAGCACGCGCGGCTTGCCATCGACCAGCGCCAAAAAGATCATCGAGTACGATTCTTGCAGTGGCGAAAATTTGTAGAGCTGATTCAACACGACATCGGGGTCGGCATCGCGTTTGAGAGTCAAGATCAGACGTACTGGCTCCTTGAGATCGCTTTCGTTGCTGGTGCCTGCGATTCCAGGGATTTTTCCGTCTTGGGCGAGCTGAGCGATCCGCTCTTCGACCCGGTCGCGGGCTTGTTGGTAGGGGATTTCGTGGATGATGATCCGCGTCTTCTTGCCATGCTCTTCCACGCTGGTCCGCGCGCGGAGGGTGATCGTGCTACGGCCCGTGTTGTAGCCTTTCCACACAGCTGAGCGACCGCAGATGATGCCGCCGGTCGGGAAGTCTGGCCCAGGGATGATCTGAATCAACTCTTGGATGCTGATGTCTGGGTTGTCGACCAGCGCGATCACGCCCTTGCAAACTTCGCCCAGGTTGTGCGGCGGGATGCTGGTCGCCATGCCGACCGCAATGCCGTTGCCACCGTTGACGAGCAGGTTCGGAAATTTGGCCGGCAGGACGGTTGGCTCCTGGTGACGTTCGTCGTAGGTGGGGACGAAGTCGACCGTGTCGAGCTTGAGATCGTCGAGCAGCAGTGCCGCGGTGGACGACAGCCGCGCTTCGGTATATCGCATTGCCGCCGGTGGCAGGCCGGCGATCGAGCCAAAATTGCCCTGCTTGTCGACGAGTACGTGCCGCATGTTCCACTCTTGAGCCATACGCACCAAGGTCGGATAGATGACCGATTCGCCGTGCGGATGGTAGTTACCGCTGGTGTCACCCGAAATCTTGGCGCATTTCACGCGGGCAGCCCCCGGCGAAAGATTCAGATCGTTCATCGCGACCAAAATCCGCCGCTGCGAGGGCTTGAGCCCATCGCGCGCATCGGGCAGCGCACGGCTGACGATCACGCTCATCGCGTAGGTGAGGTAGCTGTCCTTTAGCTCGTCCTCGATCGGCAAATCGATCAGGCGAGCGGCAAAGACGTCCATCGGGCCGCCTTCGCCGGGGTTCTCGCCAGGGTTGCCGTTTGGATTATTGGCAGAGTCGTTCGGGGGATCGGTCGGCACGGTGGGGCATCCTTAGTTTAGCCGCGACTTTTGAGTCGCAAAAGCAATGATTTTGAGCCCAGATTTTACCAGTATTTGGGGCCAATCACAACGGGCCGAAAATGGCGAAACGAACCGTCCAAGGTCGCTTGATAGCAGAATCTTTTTGCCTCACGCAGAGACGCAGAAGGCTTGGCGCGGCCGATGGCCGCAACCAAAATCCCCCTCCCCACAAGGTTGCCATCACAGTCAAACCGCTGGCTGAGTCAACCGTGGCAACCTTGCGGGGAGGGGGATTGATCGAAAAAATGCGAGCACAGTGCGCGCAAATTGAATGTTTGCAGTACAGAGAAAAATGAGGAAACCCTGCGGTCTCTGCGTGAGGCTTTTGTTGTCGATTTCACTCTTGTTGGATGAAATGGGATACATTTTTGAGATACTGGAATTTGCTACCCAAGATTGCTGTGAACCGGGCGAACAACTTGACCTGGGAATTCCCTGTCGTTGCACTTAGAATGGTAGCTTCCCACTTTGGCCCACATCCCTACCTCAAAAAAACTATGGTTACCACCACCATCCCCAATGCCAATGGCTCGTCCCAACCGGGCGATGCGATCGAGATCGAACTCCGCCAACCGTGGATAGCCGGGCTGCTTGCTTGGGCGCTGCCTGGGCTGGGGCACATTTATCAGGGCCGCACGGGCAAAGGAATTTTGTTTTTTGTCTGTGTGTTGGGTACCTTTTTTTATGGGCTTTATCTGGGCGGCGGCAAGGTCGTTTATGCCGCGACCGACTGGGAGCAGCAGTATCGCTGGCAATATCTTTGCCAGCTTGGTGTTGGTTTGCCGAGTACCCCGATGCTGATCCAGCGGCACCGCGTCAACAGTAGAAAGCAGCCACTTTGGAATGGATTTATGGCTCCGCCAAAAAACGGCCCGATCCCGCCCGCCTTGGACGACTCGAACCGAGAGGCGCGGCAGCCGAATGAACTCGCACAGTGGACCATTCGGTATCATCCCTTTTTCGAGCTGGGCACGGTCTACACGGTCGTAGCCGGGCTGTTGAATGTCCTGGTGATTTGCGATGCAGTCGGCGGCCCCTTGATTATCCGTCCTTCGCCCGACAAGAAAGCGAAGGGCACCAAAGAGGAAGCCAAAGAGGAATAGTGACGAATAATGTTGACGCGAATTTTACTGCACGTCCCAAAACCTTCTGGATGTGCCAGCTTTCTCGGCCGCTGGCACTCTCCCGCAGGGTTCTGGGATAGGCTCTTTACCGCGAAATTGGAAATTTAATGGTCTTTCCTGGTTTTTTCCTGGCCCTGTTGCCCACGATCACGCCGCTGCTGGCAGACATGAATCTCTGGTACGCGCTGCCGCTGATTGTGAGCGTCAGCCTCGTTTGCGCGGCCACGCGTCACGAACAAATTGGCCCGATCCTCAACCACGCGATCCGCTTTGGGATTTGGATCGCTGTTTTCATGGGCGCCGTGATGGCTTTGCTCGCGCTGACGAGCTGGTTTGCCTGAGCCCTGTTTCTCGGATAGCCGGCGAGCTACGCCTCGCCGACGTGATAAACCGTTCTTTTGCGTAGTTCTCTCAGCACGTCGGCGAGACGTA
>JAADGD010000322.1 GCA_013152515.1 Planctomycetota bacterium | reverse complement strand
CGTGTAGCCGCGTTTGTCCCGAAAATGCGATCATCTTTCCGCAGCACAAGACACCAACGATCGCCGGCAGCCCCGAAGTCGGCGGCAATCTGAAAATCGATCTCTCGCAACTGTTCGGCGCCCCCGATCCTGGCGAGCCTGGAGCCGCGACCGCCGCAGAAGTTGCTACACGCGAGCGTGACGAGCAATTGCTGCTTGCCGGACGGGATGCGGTCGGCCTCAATGTGGGCACCCCCAAACGGCACGCCGAACAGCCAGCGGTCGACGAGCCGCAGGACGACCTTGATCGGCTGATGGATTCGCTCGACGAGCTTGATCTGTAGCACATTAACCGCAGTATTTCTGGGTCCAAAGTTTGTGAATTTCGGTCCCTTGGCGGGGTGCTGCCTGCTGACTATGATGCTCCGATATATGAGGGACCTATTGCATCTGAACTTGATTAACGGGGAGCGTGGCGTTTGATGTTCAAACGGAATAGACGGGTTAATGTATTCTTGGGAGCTGGTTGGCTGCTCTTCGCACTTGTCGTTTCTTGCCAGCCCGTAACCGCGCTTGCTCAGGCTCAAGAACCGGCCAACGCGCCGAAGCCCGAACGGACGAGTGCCAAGCTGATCCCCGATTGCAAAGCCTTCGCGGGCTCGCCACCAACGATCATTGATCTGAGCGAGCTTTTTGCTGGAACCGTGATCGACACGGGCGACCCCCTGGAGTTGTCGGTCAAGCATAACAAAAACGAAAAAAAGGAAATCGCTACTGCCACGATCGAAGATAGCAAGCTCAAGCTCGAATGGGGCAATGTTGGTAAAACAGAGATTACCATACGCGCGCACAATCTCAAGACAGATAAGTATGTCGACGTTCGTTTCAACGCGGCTGTTTGGCACCCCGATTACTCGAAGCTGATCATGACCGTCATAGGCGGGCTGGGGATCTTTCTGCTAGGCATGAAAAATATGTCTGAGGGTTTACAGGCGATCGCCGGCAACGGTCTTCGCAAGATGATCAGCCTCGTGACGAACAACCGACTCATGGCCGTAGGCGTGGGTACGCTGGTCACTACGTTGGTCCAATCGAGCTCGATCACGACCGTCATGGTCGTTGGCTTCGTCAACAGCGGCTTCATGAATCTTTCTCAGGCGATCGGCGTCATCATGGGTGCCAACATCGGCACCACGATTACCGGTTGGTTACTGGCGCTGAAAATTGGCAAGTATGGCTTGCCTTTGTTGGGGATTGGCTCTTTCAGCTATCTGTTCATACGCAGAGACCGCATTCGCTATACGGCGCTGGCAATCATGGGCCTTGGCATGGTTTTCTTTGGCTTGGAACTCATGAAAGACGGGTTCTCGATGGTCAAAGAATTACCTGCCTTCGATGCTTGGTTTGCTCGCTTCGACGCAACCACGTATCTCGGAGTGCTCAAGTGCGCGAGTGTAGGCTGTATATTGACGCTAATCGTTCAGTCGTCGTCAGCCACCTTGGGGATTACGATCGGCCTAGCCATGACAGAAGTCATCCCCTTCGAGACCGCCGCTGCCCTCGTTCTTGGCGAGAATGTAGGGACGACGATCACCGCTTGGCTAGCTTCGCTCGGTGCGACGACCAATGCCCGTCGTGCCGCTTACTTTCATGTGATATTCAATATCCTGGGGGTGTTGTGGGTAACGGCTTTGTTCGGGAAATGGTTCCTTCCCGCAGTCAACCAGATGTTGGATTTAGCGTTTTTTCAACGGCTGTTTCGTGTCGACGCTGCGGCTGGAATCAACGTCACCGTGAAAATTGCTGCCGTGCATACGACCTTCAATGTGATCAATACCCTGCTGTTCTTTCCATTTGCCAACATGCTTGGACGCTTGCTCGAGCGACTCATTCCACAAAGAGATACCAAGGAAAAACCCCACCTCACCAGCCTTGATATTCGCATGTTGGAAACCCCCGTCATTGCGATCGAGCAATCACGCGTCGAAGTCTTGCGAATGGCTGATGGTTGCAACAAAATGATGGACTGGCTGGAAGAACTCATGCCGCAAGATGAGCCCGACCAAAAGCTGGTTCAAAAAGTATTTCATCGCGAAGAGGTACTCGACACGATTCAAGACGAAATGGTCGCTTTTCTGACCGACATGCTCTCGGCCAACTTGCCACACAATGTCATTGACGAAGCTCGTCGTCAGCTTCGTATGGCCGACGAGTACGAATCGATCAGCGATTACATTACTTCCATCCTCAAGTTCCATCTCAAACTCAACAACCAAGGTCACCAATTCACTGCCGGCATGAAGACTCAACTGGCTGAGCTACATGTCATGGTCCGCGACTATGTCAAAATGGTGACCGAAGGCTACGAACAGCGTGTTGCCGAAGTCATCACCAAAGCCAAGTCGGTCGGTTCCGAAATCAACCATCGCGTCCGCACCCTCCGCGACGATCACCTTCAGCGCCTCACCGACAAAAAAGTCGAACCACACGTCAACGTCGCCTTTACTTCGACGCTCAATTCCTACCGCCGCGTCAGCGACCACACGCTCAACGTGGCCGAATCGCTTGCCGGGGTGAAATAAGCGAGCCAAAGTTCTACATTCGCAGGAAATCTTTTCGATCACGAAACAGACAAAAGTCCCCAAGAAAGAGGCTCCTAGCCGCATTGCCACGCAATGCATGGCGCGGCGGGAAAGACGCAACCTTCGGCAGCACATCGCATGCTGGAATGCAACACGTACTTAAAAGGCGACGTCCGCTCCGCCGTGCATTGCCACGCAATGCGGCTAGTTCATTCGTGACATTTATTCAATTCGTGATTTAGTTCCGCGAACGGCTACATTTCGGGATACCAGCTCTGTTGAACCCCGAAGTAGCTTCCAAGCCCTACATCGCTGGGCTTTCGCAGTTTTTACGCAAGCCTGCCGATTTCCTAACGCTCGTCGGCGAACTGTGTGACCTTGACGCCCTGCTTGTCGAGGACGAATTGGACGGCGCCGACGTTGGCGGTGTGAAGAACTTGGGCGCCGACTTGTTCGTACGAGGCGGTCGTCACTTGTTGATCGGGGCTGGTGCGCGGCCCGCTAACGATGACCCAGCTTGGCGTACACCAAGCGGCGAAACCGGGTGGGTCGCTGTGGCGACTGCCGTGATGTGGGGCGAGCAGGATGTCGAACGATCGAGGACGCTCGGCCGTGACCGCTTCGATGCCGGGCGATTCGAGGTCGCCGGGCAGCAAGATCGAATAGCCAGCGTAACCAATGGCGAGCAGCAAGCTGTTGGCGTTGTCTTGGCCTGGAACACCGTGTTGCGGTGGGTGGAGGACTTCGATCGTGACGTCGGCGCTGGCGGTGCGGAGGCGATCGTTGATCCAGATTTCACGGAGCGGGACTTCGGCGTCTTCGAGTTTTTGTTTCAGATAGTTCGGAGCGTCAAGCTGTCCGCCGACGATCCAAGGATCGAACATCAAGGGCGATACGTAGACACGACCGACCTCGAAACGTTCGAGCAAACCGGGCAGTGCGTTGTAATGATCGACATCGGCATGTGAAAGCACGATCGCATCGAGGTGCGTGATGCCGCGCGACCAGAGAAAGGCGGCGATTGTTCGTGTCGCGCGATCGGGCGAGCCGAGACTGCCGGCGTCGTAGAGTATGGTCTCGCCGCCAGGTAGCTCCAGCACAACACAGGTGCCGTGCCCGACCGAGAGGAACGTGCAATGCAGTTTTTCGTCTTGCGTTTCCCAACCCGCGACTGCTAAACCGACCGCTACCCAAAGCGCCGCAACCGACCCCAGCGATGCCGGGCGCAGACGCGGCCAAAGCAGGAGTGCCGCCGTCAACAGCCCAGCGTAAAAAACAAAGATCCACCAGCCGGGCGGACCAGGAAGATAAAAATTGCCGTAGTCGAAATGTTGTGCAAAAGTGACGATTGACTTCGTCCCCCACAAACAGAATGAGCAGACTTCGCCCAACAACCAAGCCAAAGGAGGCAACAGCCAACCGACAAAACAAATCGCCAAACCGGAAATGAGAGCGATCGCTACTAGGGGCCACAGCAGTGGAGTGACGAGAATGCTGATCGGCGCGGTGATGTGAAAGTGGTAAGCAACCAGCGGCGCAACGACCAACCAAATAGCTAACGAGGCGGCAGCAGTATGGGCGAAATTGGCCAACATCCATCGCAACGTCTTTCGATACCACGGCTGCGTTTCGCGAATCAGCCGCGTGAGCGGATCGATCGTTTTTTCGCGTTGTTGCACGCTGCCATAAGCTGCCAAGACGGCCACGCACAAAAAGCTGAGTTGCGTACCGCTGCGGAACAATTCGCTCGGGCTATACGCCAGCACCACCAACGCCGCCGCCGAAAGTAAGTTCGCCGGCGAAACACGTCGCTTGATGGCAAACGAAAAGAGCGTTAGCACGACCAGCACACTTGCTCGCATCACTGGCGGTCGACCACCGACCACGAGTGCATAACCCAACACCAAACAAGCGGTGAGTACCAACCCCGTGCGCCGCGACAAAAAACCGCTCCCCACAATCGTCCAAATGGCCAAGGCGAGCATTCCGACGTGCATCCCAGAAACAACGAGCAAATGAATCGTCCCGGTCTGCAAGAAAGCGTCGCGGTCGGATTGTAGAAGCCGCTCGCGCGCGCCGAGAAAAATAGCCTGGGCCAAGTCGCTTTGCGCGGGTCTCACGTAGGTGGCAAGTCGGCGCTCGAAACGCTGCCCGATTTGGTGCAAGAGGCGGCCGAAATTCCAATTGCTGGCTACCTTTGTCACGGTCACACAAGCAGGAGATTTACAATAAATTTCGCAATGCCGCCCTGCCCCGCGCTCTGCCAGCGCCCAATCGTATTCGCCTGGGTTGAGCGCAGGCGTAAGCCGACCCATCAAGGCAAAAACTTGCAGCTCGTCGCCAGCCAATACTTCTTGAAGCTCGCCATTCACACGCAACTTGCAAACTCCCGCGACCTCGCGCCACTCGCGCCCATCGCGAACACGTGTGACGCGCACTTGGATTTCGCTCCGTGGCCCCACCGGCAAAGCACGCAACGGATTCGACATCGGGGCGGGTATCGACTTCAATCGATC
>JAADGD010000301.1 GCA_013152515.1 Planctomycetota bacterium | reverse complement strand
TGCCATTAGGAAACAGCGCAATCAGTTGAATGCCGTCAGAGACATGTTGGGTCTGCAACTTGTTCAAAAGCGGGACTAATCGTCTGGCCAGTGGGCACTTGGTGGAAAACGTTACGATCACTAAGGCTGAGGTTTTCTTTGACGCGGAGCTGTAGACGAGTTGTTGGGGCATCCACGTATCGCCCCATCGACCCGTCAACACAGGGCTCGTCGCTTGCGTATTTTTGACAGGCAAGATTGCTAGAAATGCAACCGCCAGCCAGCTCAATCGTCTCGAATTGCTTGTCATCGCCCACTAACCGCCCTAAACGTTACTACAGGCGAGCCTGCCGGCCAGAGCGCCTGATATGTCAAACACATTGGACGTCTCTCTCCCCAAATAAACCCACACTTCAGTATCCAATAGTAGTTCAAAAAATCGGGACGCCAGAACGGTTCGTTTGGATATAACAGATATGCCAAGAATTCTTTTCCAGAGCGGTACTCTCTTAGCCATCCTGCTGTTTGCTCGTCTTGCTGCAGCCGAAACAGGTGAATCACACGAGATTCGTGCGGCCAAGGCTCAAGCCCTATTCGACGGCGCGGAGGAGCGTTTTCATCCGCTGTCGGAAAAGTGGTTCTACGATACCCAGGCAGCGATGCGAGAGGAGGTCGTCCGGGTCGCTACCGCGTTAGACGCTATGGATCCGGAAGAATCTAGGGAGTGGAAGTCGCATCTCCACTGGCATCTGCTGGAAACAAACCTGAACTCGATGAATGTAAACCTCCGTGAATTAGAAATTGTACGGCGGTGGATGTTCTCTAATCGCAAAGGTTTGGAGGGCCCGCTGTTCGCCAAACTACGTGAACGGATAGATGCTTATCTTGACGCGGTCTTCGCCTTTTCGCACAACGACCTACATGTAACTTATGACGAAAAAGTGGCCTTGGCCCGCCGACAATGTCAGGAGATCGCTGGGGAACCCTCGGACGCTAATGCAGTGGCACTCGGTCGCACGCTCGGTTGGTTGCAGCGGACCGGACAACTTACGACAGAGATTGCCGAAGTGCGGTCACTGCTGTCGTTGCCCAATGCTCAAGTCGTTGTTTCAACCGAGTTCGCACAACGTTTACTGGGACGATTTGAGGCGGACATTGATCAGACGATCCGAGTGCTTGGCATCGAGACTGCTCCTTCCATCGGTATTCTGCAGCGGCAAAGACTGATGCGCGTCAGTGGTTCAGCAAACTCGACTGGCTCGGCATCGTTCGAAGTCGTCGTTAACACACAGGAAATTCAAATCAACCTCATCTTCCAGGGAGAAGTGATCGCACATTGCCGTGCGGATGCTGGACCGGCAGCGATTCAGCTGAAGACCTATGGACAGGTCGGAGCAATCAAACCAATTTACATCAACATGTCTGGCTTGCGGTTGGGTGAGACGGTAGTCGATTCTCAAGTGACAACCCAACTCCAAGGGGTCACGGCTCGCAGCAATTACGTTCGTCGCGTTGCACGGCGACTTGCAGATCAACCCAAAGCACGTTCCCACATGCAATCCAGCAGCCGCTCACGTACGATAACTCTCTTACGGGAGAGTCTCGACAAGCGAGTTGATGAGACCTTGGAGGAAATCAGAGCCGAGATCGCAACGGTAGAAGATTCGATGAAAGGGTTCCGAGAGCTGCTGGCTCCGGCAGTTCGCGAAGGGGCCGTTCCCAAAGTTCAAGGCCTGCGTAGCACCCTCACTGGAATTGAACTAAACGTTGCCGGAGAGCGCCGTCACCAACTCGGTGCAGTTGTGCCGTACTCCTCAGACGCCGTAGGGGGCGATGTCCAACTCCGTTTTCACGTTTCGCTGGTGAACAACACGTTGGAGACAATCCTCGGTGGCAAAATCCTTTCGGACGAGTTCTTGATGCGTTACGCCAAGGTCCTCCAAGTACAGTTGCCGTTGCCTTTGATGGTGCATTCCCGGTCCCAGCGGTGGACAGTCACCACTGCGAAACACCGACCGCTGGAATTGCGCTTGCCCGAGCCTAATCGACTTCAGTTCGTAATGCGTATTGAAGCAGTCGAGATCGACGGCCAAGCGTACGATGTGCCCAGCATCGCCACGATCAACTATGACTTAGTGAAAAACAGTTTTGACGAACACGAGCTGGTTCGGGATGGCGAGATTCATCTTGAAACGGCTCTGCCGAGCGACGCCCGGTCGTTTCTGTATGAAAAACTTGCCGCATTCTATGCACCGCTGCTAAACAGTGGCGGTGTGGCAGTTCCCGACGGCGGTGTGTTGGGAGTACTAAACAGCATCGAATCCGCCGGCATTGAGATTGCCAACGACTGGATCGTCATCGGCGTCAACGTTCCCGAGGAGGTCTTGGGTGTTTTGATTCGTTACCGGCGCTCCGATGCAGACCCCAGTATGTGATCTTATCGTCAACTTCCCTGCTATCCGGCTTGAAACGAGGGCCCCGAATGAGTCGAATGCACCGTCCTGAAGTGAGAATGGATGGCCGAATAAGACACATCGGCAAGTCTCTTTTCTGGATTATTTCGATAGTCTTCAGATTCTTTGGAAACGTAACTGCACAAGAACCGGCGACGCGAAAATGGACGATTTGCGAGTCGGATTTGACGGTGCCAGTCATTGCGAGAGAATCCATGCAGGGCGAAGCCCGGAAAGGATGATTTCAGATGCCTCAGAAACGTTATGGCGTTGATCAGATTATTCCCATGTTCCGCCGAGTTGATGTGGAACTGGGCAAAGGGAAGAAGACTCCTGAAGTCTGCCGACTACTAGGAATCTCCAATAAGACGTACTATCGTTGGCGTCAGAAGTATGGCGGTATGGCTCCGGGGATGACCAAAGAGCTCAAGGCCCTGCAGGAATAGAAGGCACTGCTGCAAAAGCTGGTGACGGCAACGCGCTGTTAAAAGAATAGGCTTCCCGTCGCAACAAAAAAGTAAAACTCCCAAATAGTTTACCCCCCTAACGACACTCATTCTAAAAGGCGTACGCTATGCGACATCATCCCCTCACTCTTGTTCCAATGCAGTAACACAAAAATCAGTCGCTATTTACTCCACGCCTCTCAAGTCAGTCGCTACCGCTACACCTCGGCTATGCTGCTCAATCCAGTAGGTGTCTATGTGTCGGAGAGGTCCATCAGCTTGTGCGAGCAACGTTTCAGATGGGCCGTTATAGGGCGATTTTGGCAAATGCTCGCTGTTCGCGCGTGGCGACGATCGTTCCAACGTATTGCCCCACCTCAGGCCGATCATTCTGCTGACCGCCAGGAGCGAACTATCAACTTTCGGCGGTTTGTTGTCAAAACATACGTCCGAGACAGCGATTAAGTCCTCCAGCTTTTGCGAGTGCCCGTAGTCTTCGCCGTAGTATGTAAGCAGCTTGCTCAGCCGATCGTCGAAATACTGCGGAGTGCGGCGAAAAGGGTTGCCCGCCGAATACCAATCGAGAATCTCGTTCCGCCGTTTGTACATCTGGCGACGCATGTGGCTCCGCATGCCGGGCTCGAACAGGTTAGAATTCAGCACCTCGTCATAGTGATCGGATACGAATTTCGCAAAGTAGCCCGTTTCAGGCCGCACATGGGACTGCAGTTCCCAGAAATCTCCGCGACGAACTGCCATCGGCAGAACCGTCACTCCTTTCAGCTTTACCGACTCGGTAACGTTCGCGTAATATTTCATACCAACGTAGTTTGCCGCCGTGTCCCAATACTGCTCGGCACAAGATTTGCGCCATGCAAAACAGGCAATTGGCGTAGTTTAGTCAGGCTTGCGCCCTGCGATTCTATCGCGCATAATCACTTGGATGGGAGCGAAAAAGCGAGACAAGATCGAAGAGCGGGACATTACGGGCCTGAAATTCTTCGATCAGCTTGCGCCTCTGCTGAAACGTTTGCACCAGGATGGCTGTGAGCGTGATCGAGCTGGCAACCGCCAACTGCATTACGACCAGTACTGCATGCTGATGCTGCTCTACCTTTTCAATCCTATTGTGACATCGCTACGCGGAATCCAGCAAGCGAGCGAACTGAAAAACGTGCAGCGGAAACTCAAGTGTCCGCGTACTTCGCTTGGCTCGTTGTCCGAAGCAACCCGGGTTTTTGACCCCGAGCGTCTGAAGGAAATCATCGCCGAGCTGGGCGACCAATTGCAACCGCTCGCCCAAGACAAACGGCTTAGCGACATCAAACAGACGATCACGCTTGTCGACGGGACGTTAATCGCTGCTCTCCCCACGATCATGGAAGCCTCTTGGCGGAAGGAGAAAAAGGGCAGCGGCATGGTGAAGTGGCGATTGCACACGCATTTTGCCAGGGTTTTCAGAGAAAGGGCTTGACAGGCGTACCGACGCGGATTGACGTAACTCCTAATGGCGGTGGCGAGTACGACGAACGGGCCGTGCTTGAGAAAGTCATTGAAGGAGATCGGCTCTATGTGGGGGATCGTGGTTACGCGAAGTTCGCTCTGTTTAACAAGATCGTGGCCGCAGGAAGCAGCTACGTTTGTCGGTTGCGTGACAACAGTGTGTGGACGGTAGTCGAAGAGAACTATCGTAATGACGACGCGGAATTAAGTGAGGTCATCAGCGACGAGATCGTAGAATTCTCCAAGGGCTCTGGCTTGACGCATCCGGTACGCGTGATTTGCATTCGCATCAATCCTCACACGACCCGCGGCAAGTACCGTGGCGGTTCGAGCGGCGTCGACAGCGACGGCATCTTGCGGATCGCGACGAACTTGACGGACGTGCCTGCCGAAACGATCTCATTGATTTTTGAAAAACGCTGGGCCATTGAAACCTTTTTTCGATTTTTCAAGCATATCCTTGGCTGCCGGCATCTATTGAGCCACGACGCCGAGGGGATCGCCCTTTTGTCGATATACAGGGGCAGACGTATTGTGCGATCATCGCGAGCATGTTGATCGCAATTTGGACGGGCAAGAAGCCAACGCTTCGCACTTACGAGATGATTTGTTTTTACTTCTGTGGCATGGCCGACGAAGACGAACTGATGGCGCACATCGAAAAACTGAAACCGCAGACAGCGTAGGGATTGCGCGCGTC
>JAADGD010000152.1 GCA_013152515.1 Planctomycetota bacterium | reverse complement strand
AACTCGCGAGACAGACGAGGAAGTCTACGAGCGAGAATCGCCGCTCAAGCTCAACGAAGACCAGCAAGCGGCGCTCGACACGATCGACGCTGCCTTGGAATCGGCCAAGCCGTGCGGGCTAGTCCTGCACGGGGTGACCGGCAGCGGCAAGACCGAGGTTTATTTGCAAGCGATCGAGCGCGTCGTGAGCTACGGGCGACAAGCGATCGTGCTGGTGCCCGAGATTAGCCTCACGCCGCAGACGGTGCGGCGGTTTCGGGCGAGGTTCGACAAGGTCGCCGTCCTACACAGCCACCAGCGCGATGTCGAGCGGCACGCCCAGTGGCAACGAATCGCCCGCGGCGAAGTGCAAGTGGTGGTCGGCGCTCGTAGCGCCATTTTCGCGCCAACGCCGCACTTGGGACTGATCGTGATCGACGAAGAACATGAATCGTCGTTCAAACAAGATTCGGTACCCAGATACCATGCCCGCGATGTGGCTTGGCAACGCGCCCAGGCAGAGAGTATTCCGCTCGTGTTGGGCAGCGCTACGCCTTCGATGGAATCATGGCACGAAGCGGAACAAGGCGAGTTCCAAAAAATTTCGATGCCCCGCCGGGTGATGAACCTGCCGATGCCTGACGTGATGACAGTTGATCTGCGTGACCCAGGCCAAGCACGCGGCAGTCGGGGCGGGATCAGTCGACAGTTGAACCAAGCAATGACTGCGGCACTGCGCGATGGGGGACAGGTGATTTTGCTGCTAAACCGGCGCGGGTTTTCGACGCACATCCAGTGCCCGGCGTGCGGGTATGTGCTCAACTGCAAGCATTGCGAGTTGTCGCTGACATTCCATCGCCAAAAAAATACGACACTTTGCCACTACTGCGATCACCAGGAGCCACCGCCGTTGCAATGCCCCGATTGCAAATCGCAGGCGATACGCTACGGCGGGCTTGGCACGCAAAAGTTGGAGGACGAAGTACGGGCTCGTTTCCGCGACCATGTCTGCGCCCGGATGGATACCGACAGCATGAAAACGCACGGCAGCCACGAGCGGGTGCTGTCGAAGTTTCGTGACGGCGAGATTCATATTCTGCTCGGCACGCAGATGATCGCTAAGGGGCTCGATTTTCCAAACGTAACACTAGTTGGCGTGATCAACGCCGACACGGCGCTGCACCTGCCCGACTTCCGCGCAGGCGAGCGGACGTTTCAGCTTGTTGCCCAGGTCGCGGGACGGACCGGTCGCGGCAAAAAGGGCGGGCGTGTGTTGGTACAAACTCTCAGCCCCGATCATGCGGCGATTCGCGCAGCGGTGCGACACGATTTCCCGGCGTTCGCGGTGCACGAGATGCAGTTGCGGCAGGAGCTTCAGTATCCGCCGTTCGGCGCGATGGTACGGATTGTTGTGCGAGGACCGCTAGAAGAGACCACCCGCGGTGTGGCCGAGACCTTAGAGCAACGCTTGCAGGCAGGAACAACCCCAGGCGACGGCGCGCGAATTGTCGGGCCAGCGCCGGCGGCAATTCCTCGACTGCGAGGTAACTACCGCTTTCAGATACAATTGCAGGCACCGACAATCGAGGTCTTGCACGATATTGTCAAGCAAGCAACTACAAAATTCAAACCGATCAAAGAAGTGGTGGTGACGATAGACGTCGATCCTTGGGATATGATGTAGGAGAGGCGCTGGGCGCTAGTTGTTAGACGCTAGTTTTCTTGCTAAATCCCTCTCTAGCGTCTAGCAACTAGCGACTCAGGCGAACTGCAAAGTCTTTTTTACTAGCCAAGGATCGAAAATTGAACCACAACGACACGACGGACACAACGAGCTTTTACGTTGTGCTCGTTGTGTCGTTGTGGTTAGAGTCTCGTAGGTAGGGGAGAAAAGTGACTTTGCAGTCCTCCTTAACTAGCGCCTATTAGCCTTGGATTCTCCTGCCTCTCTGCCGTACAATAGACAGTCGTTATTCCGCCTTCCGCCTTCCGCCTTCCGCCTTCCGCCTTCCGCCTTCCTCATGAGCTACCGCACTTTCAAACGCACGCTAGGCGAAACCAATCTGGAGCGGAAGTGCCGCCTGCTGTTTGGTGCTTGTTTGTTTCCGTTGATCGCAGGGAGTTTCTGGTGGTACGGCACGCAAACCGACCAGATCGTAGTCGAGCAAAATCAGTACGTCGGCGAGGCGATCGTCGATACGGCAATGGTTTTGGCGCACAAAGATATCCTTTCCGATCCGGTGATCGATTTCCAAAAGAAGAAGACCAACTCTCTCGACAAAAAGACTAATGACAGCTTGGCAAAACTCCTGCGCAAACGAGATTTTGATTGGGTTGTGTTGAGACCCAAAAACGAAGAGGGAATTGGCAACCCTACAGAAACCGAAGAATTTGATTTAATTGACCGTTGGAGCAAAGTGGCTGAAACCTTAAAGAAAGACAAGGACATCGACGCCTTGAATGACAAAGAATTTGTGGGAGAGATTAAACTTTGGGAAGGGCATTTCGATAAGGAAAAAGTCGTCTACCGCTACTATGAGCCGGTTTTTTCCAAGAATGGTTGCTTAGTCTGCCATCGAAATCCTGCCATCCCCGTATCGCGAGCTGATCTAGAAACAGGCGACTTGCTGGCAATCGTCAAAGTTGAAATTGACGCCAAAGATACTTTGGATAAGCAGGATGACATTCGCTCGATGCTCTGGGTCGCGGCGATTGCTGCGGTTTTCCTGGCGATGGTTGCGCTTTATGCGATCGTGCGTTACGTGATCGTGAAACCGCTTCGCCATCTGCGCGATGTGAGCAATGCCATTCGTCAGGGCGAAGTTGACAAACGCGCGACGATTCACACCGGCGATGAGTTCGAGGAGTTGGGAGAGGCATTCAATCGAATGTTACGACAGTTGCTCCGTCAACAGGATGAGCTGCGCGTGGTCAACACCGAACTTGACGGCAAGATCGACGAAATGGCACACGCCAATATGCGACTGTTCGAGATGAACCAACTCAAAAGCGACTTTTTGGCGACTGTCAGCCACGAACTACGTACGCCGCTCAATAGTATTATTGGCTTTAGCGACTTGCTCGAAGGCGGCGAAGGCTTAGAGAAAAAGCAGCGGCGTTATGCGAACAATATCCAACGAGCCGGAAAACAGTTGTTAGAGATGATCAACGACATTCTCGACTTGGCCAAGATAGAAAATGGCAAACTGGAGGTCCATCCCAGCACTTTCGGCATCGGCACGATCGTCGCGACGCAATGCGACATGGCCCAACCGCTCAGCCAAAAGAAAAACATCGACCTGGAATATGATGTCTCGCCCGGCTTACCGCCAATGCGGCTCGACCAAGGGAAAATTGTACAAATCCTCAACAACCTGCTGTCCAACGCGATCAAGTTTACGCCCGATGGCGGACGGATCAACATCACAGTCCGCCGCGATGAACAAGGCGATTTGCGGCTGACGGTCGCTGACACCGGTGTCGGTATCAGCGAGTCGGAACAGCAACTCGTCTTTGAAAAATTCCGTCAAGGCACCACCGTAATGCCGGGCGGCAACGCGATGACGCGCGAATATTCGGGGACCGGGTTGGGACTGTCGATCGTGCGCGAGTTGTGTCGCCTCATGGGAGGTGATATCACCTTACAAAGCGAGTTGGGCAGAGGTAGCGAGTTTACGGTGCATCTGCCGTGGACGCTCAGCGAGCTGCCAAAAGTCGAATCGCCGTTGGCCAAGGAACTCCTGCAAATGACCAAGCCTCGGCCCGAGCTTTCGGCGGCGCTGCCGACGGTGGAAACACCACAAAACAACTCGTAGCCCTCGGCTCTGCCGGGGGACGACACCACACAACGTTTATTTTCATGCAATCCCTCGGCAGAGCCGAGGGCTAGAAAGGATTCGATGACGCAAGAAGTGGAAGTTCATTTGTTTACTGACGGCGGTTGCAGCGGCAATCCCGGCCCGGGCGGCTGGGCGTTTTTGCTTAGGCATCCCAAAACCGACAAAAAGCTCGAAAGCTCTGGCAGCGAACCCGAGACGACCAACAATCGCATGGAACTCCAAGCCGTGATCGAAGGTTTGGCCACGCTCAAGCGCCCGACACGCGTCGAAATTTTCACCGACAGCGTTTATGTCGGCAAAGGCATGACCGAGTGGATGCCCAAATGGAAAGCTAACGGCTGGAAACGCAAAGAGGGCGGCAAGCTCAAACCCGTCAAGAACGAGGACCTTTGGCGCCGGCTCGACGAACAAATCCAGCGTCACCAAGTCAAATACACCCGCGTCGCGGGCCATAGCGGCCACCCCGAGAACGACCGCGTCGACGAACTGGCCGTGGCGGCTTATCAGAAGTATTTGTAGAGCCGGATGTTGTTCGCTTCCTAGCAGCGTACTTCGCAAATGTTGTAGAATGCGGTTATGGAATCGCTTGACCAATCAGATCCTGAAATGTCGCCCAAGCAACGGCTGCTGACGCCGGTGGCTAAGGTGCGCGGCGTGGGGCCGTATCGGGCGGAAATGCTGGCGAAGTTGGGGATTCGGACGGCGAGTGATTTGCTGTTTGCTTTTCCACGCGACTATCTCGACCTGTCGGACGAGCGGTTGGTCTCGGAACTCGAAGAGGGCGAAATGCAGACGGTGCGCGGGACGGTCGTCGAGGTGGCGACGAGCAAAAGTGGGTTCGGCAAGACGCGTGTGTCGGTGTTGATTCGCGACGCGAGTGGCCACCTGCGGGCAACGTGGTTCAATCAGCCTTTTATCAGCAAGCGTTTTTTTGATGGGCAGGCGGTGCTACTGTCTGCGAAACCAAAGCGGCGCGGGTTGATGTGGGAGATGTCGCATCCGACGGTGACCAATCTGGCCCAGGAAGAAGCCGAGTCGGACGGCAAAAAGATGCTGCCGATTTATTCGCTGACCGAGGGGATTTCGCAATACTACATGCGAAAAATGGCCGAGGCGGCGGTCGAAGAATTCGCAAGCGTACCCGAAGAAGTATTTTCGGAAGCGTTGCTGGCGAAGTACAAATTGTTGCCGCTAGCCGAAGCGCTGCGAGCGATTCATCAGCCTGACGATCAAGAAGCACTCGACCAAGCGCGCAGGCGGTTTATTTTTCAAGAGCTGTTCATCATGCAG
>JAADGD010000189.1 GCA_013152515.1 Planctomycetota bacterium | reverse complement strand
CGCCGGGACCCAAGTCGTTTGGGACGTCGACCTGCTCGGTGAAGACATCATTCGAGTCTATCGAGAGGCGACTCCAGAAGAATCAACCATTTATCGCAAGGGCGATCAGGCCGAAGCCGAACCTGCCGTGCCAGGATGGTCGATGAGCGTAGACTCGTTGTTTGATTGAAGTGTTAATCAAAAAAGCATTGAACCTTGGGATTAGAGAAGACACGATGAGTAGCACATTGGCCCCGGCCGGATTTTCTCAAGAGACTTTTGACGCCTTCCTGGCAGGACGTGATGAGCCTAGCTGGCTAAGCGACCTTCGCGCGGCTGCTTGGGCTCGCTTTTGCGAACTCGACCTGCCGACCAATCGCGACGAAGAGTGGATGCGCACCGACATTCGGCTGTTGAAGCTCGATCGTTTTTCGCCTGTCACGGAACTCGCTGAGATCGAATCTCCGCGGGCATTGCTGGCCGAAGGAGTCGAGTTGGGCGGGCAGTGCGTCTCGGTCGACAGCATCAGTTCCAGTAGCCAGTTGGCCGCCAAGTGGGCGAAGCGCGGTGTGCTATTTGGCAGCCTCGACAAGCTAATTGCTGAGCATGGCGATCTGCTGCGGCCCTACCTCGAACGAAAATTGGTCGATCCGCATTTCGACAAATTTTCAGCACTCAATGCCGCGCTATGGAGCTGCGGTCCGGTGCTGTTTGTGCCCCAGGGCGTTTGCGTCGATGAGCCGTTTCATTCGCTGTCGGTGATGACTGACGGCGGCGTCGATCTCAGCAAGACGTTGGTCATCTTGGAAGAGGGAGCCGAGGCAACATTGCTGGCCGAGACGGCTAGCACCGACCTAGAGGCGGGCGGTTTGCATTGCGGCTCGATCGAACTGATCGTTGAAAAAAGTGCTCGGCTGCGGTATGTGAATCTCCAAAATTGGGGCAGTGGTGTTTGGCACTTCGCTCATCAGATGGGGCATGTTGCCGAGGCAGCCAACTTGCAATGGACGATCGGCGCCCTGGGCAGCCGACTCGCCAAGGTGAATCAACATGTTGCGCTGACGGGCAAAGACGCCGAAGCTCAGGTAAACGGCGTGATGTTCACGCAAGGAAAACAGCATCTCTGCTACAACACGCACCAGCATCACAAGGCGGAGTTCTGCTTTAGCGATTTGCTCTACAAGGCAGCGCTGCAAGGCACTTCTCGCACCGTGTGGCGCGGGATGATTCAAGTCGACGAAGCAGCACAGCGGACGAATGCCTACCAGCGGAACGACAATCTCATGCTCGCCACCACGGCACGAGCCGACTCGATCCCTGGCCTGGAAATCGAAGCCGACGATGTTCGATGCACACATGGCAGCACTTCGGGCCGCGTCGACGACCAGCAACTTTTTTATGCAATGACCCGTGGCTATACTCGTCAAGAAGCGGTGCGGATGATTGTCACTGGGTTTTTCCAGCAGGTTTTTGACCGAATTACGATCGAAAGTGTGCGTGAAGCGCTGGGCGAAGCAATTGGCCAACGTGTGCGAGAGCTTTGATAACGGCTTTTTTTGCGTTTATCCGCTTCATCCACGTTCATCCGCGTCCTCTTCTTCCAAGAGTACCCATGCCCGACTTTGTACCCGTTGCAAAAACCTCAGAACTATCCGATCCTAGTTCCATGTTGATCGAAGTCGATGATCGGCTGCTGGTGCTAATTCACGCTGCGGGACACTTTTACGCGCTAGACGATATTTGCACGCATGATGGCGGGCCGCTAAGTGATGGGCCGATTGATGACAAAGGGACTTCGATCGCTTGCCCTCGGCACGGTGCCAAGTTTGACGTAAAAACTGGCTCAGCACTCACCATGCCTGCGACCAAAGCTACGATCGCCCACGAAGTCAAAGTCGAGGACGATCAGATACTTGTCCGATTGACGAAGGAGACCTAAAACATGGCTATCGCCGAAGACACCATTCGTGAAGCTCTCAAGCAGGTGATCGATCCCGAGCTTTTTGTGAATATCGTTGACTTGGGTCTGATCTACGGCGTCAAAATTGAAGAATCCGAGGAAGAGGGCAAGTCGGACATCACCGTCGCGATGACGATGACCAGCCCTGCTTGCCCCGCTGCACCGCAGCTATTGGGCCAATCGAAAGAATTTATTGGTAAAATCGAGGATGTCGGCGAAGTCGATATCCAGCTGGTGATGACCCCGCCGTGGACCCCTGATCGCATGACCGAAGATGCCCGCGACCAGCTGGGGATTTTTTGATTGCGGAATTCGGATTGCGGATTGCGGAATTTACAGCCCACAGCTCACTCGCCACCCCGCCCCATGCACATTTTTCTCTACGAGTGGATTACCGGTGGAGGTTTGGTCGAGGAGCCGGGGCCGTTGCCGGCTTCGATGTTGGCCGAAGGGGCGGCGATGGTGACTGCTTTGGCGGCTGACTTTGTGGCGATCGAGGGCGCTCGGGTGACTTTGCTTCGCGACATGCGGCTCGACGAATTGGTGTTGCCTGGGTGCGAAGTCATCGAGATTCACTCGGCGAGTCATCGCCAGGACGAAGTGGAGAGTCTGGCTGGCGAGGCGGATCACACCTTGGTCATTGCCCCTGAGTTTGACGACATTCTGTTGCAAACTCTTCGTCATGCTCGGCAGGCTGGTGGTCAATTGCTGTCGTCGACTAACGAGTTCGTTAAACTGACTGCCGACAAGCAGCGAACGGCTCTGCATTTGGCCAAGGCGGGAGTGCCTGTGCCCGATGCCGTTGTGATATCGTCCGACGAAGAAAAACTTCCAGCCGATTTTTTTTACCCAGCCGTATTAAAACCGGTTTGCGGTGCCGGTTCGCAGCACACGCTGCTCGTTTCCGGCCCAAAGGACGAACCGCCTCCTTACCCTTGGCCGCGACGGCTGGAACGATACTGTCCTGGCATTGCGGTCAGCGTGGCGATGTTGTGTGGTCCTAGCCATCGCACGCCGTTGCCAGCCTGTCGTCAGCATCTCAGTAGCGATGGTCGATTTACTTATCGTGGTGGCTCGCTCATTCACGAAACCGACTTGGCCCGTCGGGCTACGCTCTTGGCAGACTGTGCAATGAAAGCCTTGCCGCCAGCGATCGGCTATGTCGGAGTCGATTTAGTGCTTGGCAAGGTAGCCGATGGCTCGGAAGATTATGTCATCGAGGTGAATCCGCGTATGACGACTTCCTACGTTGGACTGCGAGCGGCGACGAACGAAAACCTCGCTGCTGCGCTGATCGAGAACGCCGCAGGCCGCGTGACGAGCCCCAAGTTTCATACCGACCGACTCGAATTCTCGGCCGACGGTATGATTCGATCGCCCGGTGAATGGTCATGAGTTGGGTAGGTCTCGATATCGGCGGGGCGAATCTCAAAATCGCCGATGGCAAAGGCTATGCCCTATCGCGTGCGTTTTCGCTTTGGAAGTTTCCTCATCAGTTGGCAGCAACGCTGGCAGAATTGCTGATTCAAGCTCCCGCAGCCGATTCGATTGCGGTGACAATGACGGGCGAATTAGCAGACTGCTATGTGACAAAGGCCGAAGGGGTAGCGGCGATTCTGGAGGCTGTCGAACAGGCTGCTGAGGGGCGAGAGGTTTGTGTTTATCTTTGTGATGGGCGGTTTGTACAGGCGGATACCGCGCGTGCTAAAGCACTGCTCGCCGGGGCGAGTAATTGGCATGTGTTGGCGGATTTTATGGGGCGATTTTGCGAGGGAGAGCAGAGCTTGTTGATCGATATTGGGTCGACGACTTGCGATTTGATTCCGAGGGATCGCTCTGGACCTTGTACGCATGGCAGGACCGACCCCGAGCGTCTTGCTGCTGGCGAATTGGTTTATACGGGTGTCCAGCGAAGCCCTCTATGCGCGGTTGTCAGGCAACTTCCGTGGCGGGGAAAACCATGTCCTGTCGCCCAAGAATTTTTTGCGACAACGCAGGACGCCTATTTGTTGTTGGGCGAGATGCCAGAAGAGCCGGAGAACCACGATACTGCTGATGGCCGACCTTGCACCCTCTCGAATGCCCACGCGCGTTTGGCTCGCTCGATTTGTGCCGACACGACGATGTTTTCCAGAGTTGACGCTGAGCTCGCAGCCACGATGATTTGCGAATCACAAGTCGATTTGCTGGCCGTATCTGCCCAGCAAGTACTCGACCGCATGACTGCCGCACCGTCAACGGTCGTGCTTAGCGGCCAGGGGGAATTTTTAGCGAAAAAATTGCTTGCGCGGCTGAGCTTGGCGTGCGAAGTGGTTTCGCTAGCGGCGAAGCTCGGGCCAGAGGTGAGTCGTTCTGCTTGTGCGCATGCTCTGGCGATTTTGGCGAGCGAAAGGACTAAGCCATGAGCCGTCTGCCGATTCGCGTCGTCAAAGTCGGCGGCAGCCTGTTGAATTTGCCTGATCTGGCCGAGCGTTTACAAGAGTGGTTGGCAGAGCAATCGCCAGCACATCATGTACTCGTCGCGGGTGGGGGAGCGCTTGTCGAGCAAGTTCGGCAGTGGCACAAACTTCGTCCGTTGAACGACGAAGCGGCTCATTGGATGTGCGTCGATTTGATGACCGTCACAGCGCAGATGCTGCACGATTGGTTGCCTGAGATTCCGCTGGTCGAAGACGATCGTTTGCTATGCCAACGTGTAGGCGAACGCGGTAGCACGATCTTTGCAACTGCCGACTGGCTGCGCCACAGCGAACCTTCTCTGCCCGGGCGAACACTGCCCGCAAATTGGGACGTCACAAGCGATGCGATTGCGGCACGTCTGGCGATCGTTTTTTCTGTTGACGAGCTTGTGTTGTTGAAGTCGGCGCTGCCTGCTGGGGATTTCGAAGTCAGAAAGCTTGCCGAAATTGGTTATTTGGACCCGATGATGGTTCGCCTAGCGTCGGAATTGCCGCCGACTCGATTAGTGAACTTTCGTGCATTGCCTCATCAAGCGACGAAACTCCAGGGGACGAGTTGAAAACGTAGGATAGGCTTCTTGCCTGTCAGTAATTCACTCAAACGGCGTCGACGGACAGGCTAGTCCTCAAATAAGCATAAGCCGAGCGGTGTTTCGGTGGTATTTTTCGCGCATGGTTCTGGACCGGTCGTGGCCGGTGGCGATTTTCGG
>JAADGD010000291.1 GCA_013152515.1 Planctomycetota bacterium | reverse complement strand
CTTGCTCGGTCTTGGTGAGCTGCTTTTTCTGCTCGGCGGCGCGCTGCTGCTCTTGGAAGGTTTCTTGTTCTTGGATCGCGATTTCGCGGTCCATCTGAGTTTTCAATAGATTGCCCAGAGATTTTTCATCACCCACGTCGCCGATTTGCACATTGATGATTGTTACACCGATGCCAGCAAGCTTCTCTTGTAGCATGTCCTTCGATTGATCTTCCTGTTCTTTACGTTGCTTAACATAGTCGAGTGCCTTGACCGCCTGAGCATTGTTGCGAAAAGTTGCTCTGACAGCAGAATTCATGACTTCTTGGAGCCCTACTTGATCGTCGCTCACGCTTGCTACCAGGAGAGGAGCATTTCTAGGCTCGATCTCAAAGTCGACGCGTACGTCAACCGGAAACGTAAATCCGTCGGAAGTACGAACCTTTATTTCTCTCTCTTCCCCTCCGCCCGAGAGTTGGCCTTCATGGGCAGTGTAACGGACGATTCGTCTTTGAGTCGAAATTGTGGTGACCTGATACGCTTTGCTGTTCAGGTAATACTCGCCTTCCAAGAGCGGTTGCCGCCAAATGCCTCGTTCTCCTTGGGCGACCAAACGGCGCTGACCGACGTTGTCCACATCACCTTCGGCGGTAACAGGGCGATCGCCGACATTCGATTTAACGACGCCGACGGTCGCTTTTTCGATCGAGGTGGCAGGGACTTGCTCGATTGAAAACAAAACGGGATTGATTCGGTAACTACCTGGTTTGAGAACCGTAGTTTGCGGTCCCTTGTATCCTCCGCCGTCAGTCAAAAAGTATTCGGCGTTCTGCATTTGGCGTTCTTTTCCTTCGGGCCACTCAGGCGCGTAGGTCGTGTCGCGCGGCAGAGGTTGGCCATCGGAAGCGACCAGTAGACCGACACTGCCAGGAGGAATGACTTCGACTTGTGCCTTTTCGATGTCGTAGATAAAGGGCCAATAGCCAAGGTTCCAGCCAGGAGGCAAAATTTCTGCTTGCGGACCTTTCTCGCCGTTGGTTGCAATAATCTTTCCCGGTTCCAGGGCGGTGAAACCAATTTTTTTACTCACAACACCGACCGAGTTTTCGTCGACATGTTGGAACGAGGCTAGCGTGAAGAAAATACCCAGCACAACCGCCGCCGCACCAATCGCCGCCATGCGCAATTGAAACGATCGCAACTGCATCGAACTGGCAACAATGAGACCGGCTAAAATTAGCCCCGCAAACAGAAAAATGGCAGACATGGTTTTTGGGTTCTCCGGTAAGATCAGCTGGGAAGTCTTCAGTGGCCGCGTTGGTCAAACTTAGCATACTACCAGGACAGGCAGGCTTGGATTGCCCCAACGGGTGGTTTTAGGAAGGTATTCGTTGAGAAATGGCGGATATTGCTCGTCCAACGTGATTAATCGGACCGAGGACCGCTGTTGCTGAGCGAACCTGGGGCAGGTAAACTGAGTCTTTTTGAGCGAAGCCGTATCCGATTCAGCCCTGTGGCCACTGAGGCTTTGGGGCTTTTTTATTGACGAGCCTTCAACCCTCCGGTCCCTTACGGTCGCGGCTCGCCAGTTTTTCATCCTTCATCCTTCATCCTTCATCCTTCATCCTTCATTCTTAACAATGACACGTATCGAAACCTACGACACGACCCTCCGCGATGGTGCTCAGGGCGAAGGGGTCAATTTTTCGCTGGAGGACAAACTGCTGATTGCGCGGCGGTTGGACTCGTTGGGGTTTGACTATGTCGAGGGTGGTTATCCGCTGTCGAATCCGAAGGACGCTGAGTTCTTTCAGAAGTTGGCAGAAAAACCGCTGAAGAATAGCAAAGCGTGTGCGTTTGGCATGACGCGGCGCAAAGGGATCAGTGCGGCGGACGATGTCGGCATGAAGTCGTTGCTCGACTCGCAGGCACCGGTGATTACGATCGTCGGCAAGACGTCTGACTTTCATGTGACGAAAGTGCTGGGCGTGACGCTGGAAGAAAACTTGGCAATGATCGGCGACACGGTCGGCTTTTTGTGCGAGCAAGGCCGGCAAGTCATCTACGATGCCGAACACTTTTTCGATGGCTGGAAGGCCAACCCTGAGTACGCGGCACAGACCATCCAAGCCGCCGCCGAAGCGGGCGCGTCGATCATCGTGATGTGCGACACCAACGGCGGCAGTTTGCCGACAGACATCGTTTCGATCACCAAGCAAGCCGCCAGCAAAATCGACAAGCCGCTCGGCATCCACACGCACAACGATTGCGAACTAGCCGTGGCCAACTCGCTTGCGTCGATCGCGGCTGGCGCGGTCCACGTCCAAGGCACGATCAATGGGCTTGGCGAACGGTGCGGCAACGCCGATCTCATTTCGGTGATCGCGAATCTGGCTCTCAAAAAAGACGGCTACGAAGTGCTGGATGCTACTTCTTCGGAAACGGGCAGCGTCGAGCATCTGACCGAGCTATCGCGTTACGTCTACGAAATCGCCAACATGCACTTCCGCAACAGCCAGGCGTTTGTGGGGCCGAGTGCGTTTGCTCACAAAGGTGGAATGCACGTCCACGCCGTGACCAAGGTTGCGTCGAGCTACGAGCATATCGACCCAGCGGCGGTCGGCAACGAACGTCGCGTGCTGGTCAGCGAGCTGTCGGGTCGCTCGAACATCATCGCTCTGGCGACCAAGCACAACGTGCAAAACGACAAGCAACTGATGAACAGCATCCTCAAGCAAGTCGTCGACCTCGAAAACCAAGGCTACCAATTCGAGGCGGCCGAGGGTTCGTTCGATTTGCTCGTCAAACGAGCCGCCGGCACCTACGAGCCGCACTTCGAGCTGGTGCAGTATCACACGAGCGTCGTCAGCCGAGGTGGCGAGCCAATCACTGAGGCCACAGTAAAGCTGTTGATCGGTGACGAGCTGCACCACGAAGTCGCCGAAGGAGACGGCCCCGTCAACGCGCTGGACGCCGCGCTGCGAAAAGCACTCAACGGACATTTCCCGAGTTTGAACGACATGCAGCTCGTCGATTACAAAGTCCGCGTGATCAACTCCGACGCCGCAACCGCCGCACGTGTGCGTGTCGTGATCGAAAGCCGCGACGGCGAAGACAGTTGGGGGACCGTGGGCGTGCATGAAAACGTGATCGAAGCAAGCTGGGCGGCGTTGGTGGATAGCATTGAGTACAAACTTTGTAAAAACTAAACGCAAAAAAATGAACCACGACGACACGACGGACACTACGTAGTGTTCGTTGTGTCGTCGTGGTTAGTTTTCTTGTACGCAAAAGAGAAAAAGCCCTTTGCTGATCGCGTGGGCTTAGCTCCTATTTGCCCCAATGCAGGCATCTGCTAGAATAAGTGCATGCAGTACACCATTCGCAACGTACCGACCGAGATCGACCAGGCGCTCCGCGAGCAGGCGGCGACCGAGCGGAAGAGCCTCAATCAGGTGTTGATCGACGTTGTTGCGCGCGGGTTGGGGCTTGCCCAAAAGCCGAAGAAGCTGCGTGATCTGTCAGATATCGTTGATGGCCCGCCGTTGGAGCCCGAAGTGATTCAGGCCCTGGAAGATCAGCGTCGCATTGACCCTGAGCTTTGGGAATAGCCGGAACTCCGGGATGAAATGTCTTCAGGATGAAATGGCCAATGCGTTTGCTACTGGATACCAATCGCTATGTCGATCTGGTCAACAAGACCCCAGAGGTCGAAGAGCGGATACGAACCGCAACGGAGATCCGTGTGCCGTTGATCGTTCTTGGAGAGCTTCGCGCCGGATTTGCCAATGGGCGAAAGCAGCGTTCTAACGAGGCTCGGCTCCAACGATTTCTAGCCAAGCCAGGTGTGCAAATCTTGACGCTGGACGAGGACACTACCGAGCACTACGCAGAAATTTTCCGAAAACTACGACGGTCGGGCAGTCTCATCCCAACTAACGACATCTGGATCGCTGCTCAAGCTCTTCAGCACAGCCTGCATCTCTATTCTCGTGACAGCCATTTCAAATCCATCCCAAAAATAAAAATTGTCGAATAACCCTACCATGCCCGATTCCACGCCGTTCAAAGATCTCCCCTCGCAGTACGACCACCATGCCGCCCAAGAAAAATGGTATCCGTTTTGGGAGGCGCCGCATCCTGGTTATCCAGGGGGCTATTTCCATGCCGATCCCGCTTCCGAAAAGCCGCCGTTTGCGATTGTCATTCCGCCGCCGAATGTGACGGGGGCGCTGCATCTGGGGCATGCGCTCAATAACACGCTGCAAGACATTTTGTGCCGCATGAAACGGATGCAAGGTTTCAATGTGTTGTGGCAGCCGGGCACCGATCATGCGGGGATCGCGACGCAAGCCCGTGTCGAAAAGTGGATTAGCGAGCACGAAGGAAAAACTCGCCACGATTTGGGGCGTGAAGGGCTCGTCGATCGTATTTGGGAATGGAAAGAAGAATACGAAGCACGCATTATCGGGCAGCTCAAGAGCATGGGGTTTGGTTGTGATTGGCAGCGCAATCGGTTCACGCTCGACAAGCAGTGCGCCCGCGCGGTGCGTGAGACGTTTTTTAAGTTATTTTCCGATGGCAAAATCTATCGTGGCAAGCGGCTGGTGAACTGGGACACTTTTTTGCAGACGGCGGTCAGCGATGACGAAGTGTTTCATGAGGTGAAGAAGGGGCACTTTTGGCATTTTTCGTACCCGGTGATCGATCCTAAGGCTGGCGAACCGACGCATGTGACGATCGCAACGACGCGGCCTGAGACGATGTTGGGGGATACGGCGGTTGCGGTGCATCCCGATCCGGAGCGGGCGCTCGCGAAGACGCAAGCGGAGCTGGCGGAAAAACTCGCTGCTGCACCCGAGAAAGAAAAAGAGGCGATTCAAGCTCAGATTGATGCGATTGGCGAACGCTGCCAGGCGATCCTGCCACGTTTGATCCAGCTTCGCGACATGGCTGTACGCGGTACGAAACTAAAGCTGCCGCTTACCGATCGTGAGATTCCACTCATTGTTGACGATTGGGCCAAGCCCGAGCTTGGCTCGGGGTGCGTAAAAATCACGCCGGCGCATGACGCGAACGATTATGAAGTTTGGCAACGAAGTATTTCTGGTGAGGGGCTTGATATCGGTGCGATCAACAT
>JAADGD010000141.1 GCA_013152515.1 Planctomycetota bacterium | reverse complement strand
AAATCACCGAGACCAGCAACGATTCATGGCATTCGAAACAACGCCTGCGCTGCTTGCTCCCAAACGGCCCACAGCAGCAGGCCAGCAATCCTCATTCCGGGAAAGGCTGGCTGATAACCGCTGATGAACGCTCATCAAGAAAAAAACCATGATTAGCGTTTATTTGCGTTCATTAGTGGTTCCTTTTTTCTTCTTTCAGCACCGTGAACAGTTACTTTTCGGGATTGTTTTACAGAGACCACCCCAGGAAGCAGGGCAATCTATTTGGCAATAGTTAATTGTCATTTGTCATCGATAGGCTCCACCTCTCCTTTCAATGACCAATGACTATTGTCAAACTAACTATTGATAAATTCCTCCTTGCAGCAGGAAAGTCGGACAATTATTTTCCGAACGATCCTTACTTGCCACTAGCGGCCAAGGCAGGCTGCTGGGATGACGAAACTGCTTCTGTGGGGACGCCGAGCAAATGTCGCAGCGTGTAGGCATCGAGCGCCTCGTAATCGCGGGCTTCGATCAATTCCTGTTCCAGCTTACGGTCCACGGTACGAACCTTTTCCACGAGGTGCAAGAAAGTGTCACGGCTGTTGGCAAGATGCGCCGTCGAATCGGACTGTTTTTGCGTCCGCATAATTTTCACGTCGAGACCGACAAATTCGCCACGCTTTCCATAGCCGGCTTCTTCGAGTACGCGTACCTGATTGTAGGCCGAACGCAGGTTGGCCGACCCGAACGATTTGTCTTGATCGAATTTCAGGCCGTTTTGATCATTCAAATGAACACTGCACAGTTTTCCATGCGCGAGCGCGAAAGCCATTTCGTCAGCCGGATCGAGACCCGCCAAGATGGCATGCGCCGACTCGATCAAGCCGCCAACACGTGTCGGGTCTGACGACTGATAGGCGATCGCGATCGCGTGACCAATCGTCGGCAGATAGGCATGATCCATTGGCTCGTTTGGTTTGGGCTCGATCCAGATGTTCACTTCGGGGTCGTAGTCGAGCATCTTGTTGATCGTTTCCAAGATGCGTTCATAGGCGACACGAGCGTTTTTTGCCTCGCGAATATAGGTACCTTCGCGTGCCAGCCAAAGCACTACGTTGGGGGTGTCCATCTCTCGCGCAATGTCAATGGTGCGCAGGCAGCGATCTAAGGCATAAGCTCGATCGGTCGCACAGTTGGAAGTAAAGCCCCCATCAATGGTTTTCGGATCGAACCAGAGCCGAGGCGCGACAAACTCAGCAACCAACCCGCGATCTTTCAGCGATTGGCAAACTTCCTGTGCCCGCTTGGTCACTTGACTGGGTTTCAGGCCATCGATCCCTTCCACGACATCGTCGTCGTGGAACTGCACGCCTTCAAAGCCGAGTGGCAAATACCAGTCGAGTTTTTCCTCCAGTGAGTAAGGCGAACGTACTTCCGGGCCAAAGGGATCGGCTCCTTCGCTAATGTTCCAGGGCCCAAAAGAAAAACGATATTTCGTCGCTTCAGACATATGTACGATCACTCCAAAGAATTAGTTTTCACCGTAAATTTCATCGCAAATAGGTGCCCGCCATGATTGTATCCCAGCTCTTGGAGCCGCTGAACAATCACACGTTGTCACTTTAGAGCCTATCCCAGAACTTCCACCTAGATAAAAACCACGGAGTCACGGAGGACACAGAGAAACATCCTCAGTGGGAAAAGCCTCAGTTGGAAAAGTAGGGAATATCCGGTACTTCCAGACATTCTTCTCTGTGCTCTCCGCGACTCCGTGGTAATTTATTTGCTTGTTTTCTAGGAAGATTTAGTTCTGGGACAGGCTCTTATTAGGAAGTATATTTTTTCAGCCAGCAAGAGTAGAGTACCAGAATTCAAAAAATCGTCGAGAGGATATTGAGGCGATCGTTGACCTTTTCGCTGGAAATATCGGGCGTTTACGCGTATTTGCCCAGGCGTAGACCTGCCCGTTGGTCGCAATCTCTGGTTGGCGGACATCAGCAGGTCTTGGAACCTTGCCTGCCGTTGATCACGGCCTTTTCGGCTAGGCTCTGTCACCGTATATTGGTGGCTTCGGATTCTTTGCCGAAGTGAGGTTCCTCGGTCAGCGAAATGGAAACAAATGGACGATAAACAAGCGAAAAATTCTTGGGACGACCTGCTGCAAGACTTGGGGGCTAAGCCCGACGAGGCTGCCTTCGAGCGTCATCAGGCACCTGCTCAAGAGATCCCGCCGACGGTCGAGTGGTCGGAGGCTGAGGAATCGGCTGAGGAGACCGAGGCGTCTCCTGGCGGTTGGAATTCTTTGGCCGAGTCGTTTGGGCTGGAGGTCGAACAGCCGTCCGAGCCGGTCGTTGCAGACGACGAGCCGCCAGCCATTGCCGAAGCGAAGGGACCTGCTACGCCAAAGATCGTCGATGAAGTTGTCGAAACCAACGAACCATTTGGCGGCTTCGCTGCCCCAGAAGAATCTTCGTTTGTAGAAGTGGAAGCGACTGACGAAGACACTGAAGAAGAAGCTGAGGACGACGGCGCAGACGCCTTGGACGAGTTCGACGAGTTCGACGAGAGCACCTCTGATGATGAGTTGCCGCCGTTGCCGAGTCCGATGGATCAGGCGTTGAACGAAACGGCTTGGGACGATGACTCCGAGGGTGAAACGGACGAAGCGGCTGCAGACGACGACAGCGACAGCTCAGGGATTTCTGGCGAAGCGGCGCGTAGTGCGTTCGACGCGTTGTTTTCCGATGGTGCGTCGGGTTGGGGAAGTGCATTTTTGCAAAAACCCAAGAAAGAGGACTCGCCTCGGGCAACGAAGAGAGAACTTGTCGACGACACGATTGACACAGATCTGTCCGAATCGTCGGACGCAACCACGGACGGCGACGACCAAGAAGAGACCGAGCGCCCGAAACGAAAACGTTCGCGCCGACGTCGTCGCGGTGGCCGGGGACGCAAATCGGCTGCCCAACCATCGGCGGATGGAGACGCTTCCGACGAGCAGAGTTCGGCGGATCAAGACGAGCTCTCCGAAGAAGTTTCGACCGAGGAAAAGAAACGACGGCCCCGACGCCGACGTTCGGGGCAACGTTCGCGACCTGTCGAGGCGAGCGACGAGTCGGCTCTCGACGAGGAATCGCTTGAGGAGGATGAAGGAGATGACTCCGATCGTCCACGTAGTGCGGGACGGGGCCGGCAACTGCATCGCAACTTGCCGACTTGGTCGGATGCGATCGGCATGATTGTCGACGCCAATCTTGAGCAGCGTGCCAAATCGCCAAGCAAGCCGCAATCGTCGCGCGGCGGACGGGGTGGCCGTGGTCGCCGTCGCAAGAGTTCGGAGAGTAAGTAGTAAAAGTAACCCGTAGGATAGGTTTTTAGCCTGTCAGTTATTGCTTATTGAGAGAGATCGTGTGACGGACAGGCTAGAAGCCTATCCTACGACAGAATTGTGAATATCTGTGGCTGAGGTTCGAGATGAGTGATGCCACCAAAGTCGCTGGCCAACTGGTCGACATCGCTGGGCGTCGGGTCTTCGGCGCTGAGGTTACGATTGCCGACGGACGCATCGCCGCGATCGAACCTATCGACAATGCTCCGGCAAATTTTCTATTGCCCGGATTCATCGATGCCCACGTCCACATCGAGAGTTCGATGTTGGTGCCGACCGAATTCGCCCGCGCTGCGGTTTTGCACGGCACAGTCGCCACAGTCAGCGACCCGCACGAGATCGGCAATGTACTGGGCGTGGCGGGTGTCGAGTACATGCTCGACAACGCCAGCCAATCGCCGCTGAAGTTTTTCTTTGGCGCGCCTGCGTGCGTGCCAGCGACGACTTTTGAAACCGCCGGAGCGACGATCACCGTCGAAGAAGTCGAGCAGTTGCTCGCCGACCCGCGGATACTGTATCTCAGCGAGATGATGAATTTCCCAGGGATTCTGTCGGGCGATGCCGATTGCATGGCGAAAGTCGCTGCCGCCCACCAACTTGGCAAGCCGGTCGATGGGCACGCGCCAGGCTTGCGCGGCGAAGAGGCGGCCCGTTACATAGCCGCTGGCATTACGACCGACCACGAATGTTTTACGAAGGACGAAGCACTCGATAAGCTAGCCGCCGGTTGCAAAATTTCGATTCGCGAAGGCTCGGCAGCGCGGAATTTCGATGCACTCGTTACGTTGTTGGGCGAATTTCCGCAGCAGACCATGCTATGCAGCGACGACAAGCATCCCGACGAGTTGCTTCTCGGCCACATCAACACGCTCGTACGACGCGCCGTCGCCGCAGGGATCGACGTGTTCGACGCCTTGCAAGCAGCTTGTTTGAACCCGATCGAGCATTACAAGCTGGATGTCGGCCAACTGCGAGTTGGCGATCCGGCGGATTTTATCGAGATCAATTCGCTGACCGCTTTTGAAGTTTCGCGAACGTGGATCGACGGAGAGTTAGTCGCCGACCAAGGCGCGACGACGATCCCGCGTGTCGAACCGGCGGTCGTCAACCAATTCGTGGCCACACAAGTCGACCCAAAACAACTCGCCGTACCGGCGCAGCCAGGGAAATTGCAAGTGATCGAAGCCCTCGACGGCCAACTCATCACCAATCGCATCGCAGTCGAACCCAAAACCATCGACAAAAAAATAGTTGGCGACGTCGGCAACGACGTACTCAAACTAGCGATCATCAACCGCTACCGCCCGGCCCCGCCCGCGATCGCCTTCATCAAAAACTTCGGCCTCCAGCGCGGCGCAATGGCCTCCAGTGTCGCGCACGACTCGCACAACGTCATCGCCGTCGGCACCAACGACGACGATCTCGCCGCCGCAATCAACGCCGTCATGCAAGCCGGCGGAGGCCTCAGCGCCATCTGCCAAGACGAACGAACCACGCTAGTCCTTCCTCTCCCCGTAGCAGGCCTGATGGCAACCGGCACTTGCTACGAAGTCGGCACCGCCTACCAAAAACTCGACGCGGTCGTAAAATCGTGGGGTTCCCAGCTTCGCGCACCGTACATGACACTCTCATTCATGGGCCTGCTCGTCATTCCCGAACTAAAACTGAGCGACCTCGGCTTGTTCGACGGCGGGAAGTTCGAGTTCACGCCACTGCTGAGTTGAGTGTGACGCCCCAAAAGCTACGT
>JAADGD010000194.1 GCA_013152515.1 Planctomycetota bacterium | reverse complement strand
TTAGCTGAATCGCTGTTTTCGCTCAAAAGCAAGCAGTCCTCGTTCCAATACAGGAGGGCTGCAAAGTTACTAAATTGAAGAAATTCTTTGCCACAGAGAACCCCTTGTTTTCAGCACTAGGTGTCCTCTGTGATCTCTGTGGCTGAAATCTTTTTGCTTAGTTTTAGACTTTGCAATCGTCCTATCTTTCCATAGCGGCGACCCCGATTGGTTCCCCAACCTGCCAATCCAATTATGCGCTGCCAATCCAATTATGCGATTACTCTCGTTCTTCGAGCCTAACTGCCGTTTTGCACTCTATTTGCAGTGGCTTGATATCTGGGCGGGAGTGGTGGATAGTCCCGGTTAGAGGAATTAGAAAGAATATTCGCAAAATGCTTGTAATTCTGGCTAAGTAAACTACTATGTACTTTTGTGGGAGGTAGTGCCTTACTGTAGGCCATTGCTTCATTAATATTTTAGGACTCTTCTACAAGATTTGAAAGGTAGCCTAATGAGTAGTTTCAAAGCGTTCCTTGCCATCGGCGCTATAGCGATGGCTTCTTTTTTCGTGGGCGATGTAACGCCCGCTTCTGCTAGTCCAGCAGGGACAGATTTTACTTGGACAGCAGGCAACTTCCAAGGTGACGATCCCGGCACAGTTGTCCCGTTTGGAGTCCCAACTGTTACTGCCTCTGGAGTCACGGTTGATTCGAGCGTATCTGTGTCTACCGCTTTCGCCCCCTTAGGTATAATAGGCGGTCTGGACTTCATCGAATTTTCGATCACCACAGATGATAGTGGTGCTTTGGCCGGTATCAGTGGTGACCCTAGCTCTTGGCTAATCTCAGGTCTCAATTGGGGTCCTGGTGCTGGAGATGCCGTCGCTACAGGTTTGATCTTTATCTCCTTTGATATTGGTGGCACTTACGTGGCTTTAGACGCGGGTGGGGCTGTACCGATCGTTCCTAATCCGGGCACACTTGCGGGGGTTTTTGGGGCAGACGCAGTTCCCCTTGATATTGCTGGCGATCCAGCATCTGCCATTGCGTGGGATACTTTTGCTCAATTTGGGACCACCAATTTTGGTATTTTTACGGGGTTGCTCGGTATTTCTGTTTTGGACGCCATAGCGATCGACAGTATGCACATTGGGTTTGAGGTTATCCACGTACCTGAGCCAGCCACGCTGACTTTGGCCGGAATGTGCCTTTGCTCAACTTTGTTGATGCGTCGACGTAATCGATAGACTTTGGCTTGAGTGATAGTCAAAGATAATTTACGATGCCGTCGGTCTGACATTCAGACCGGCGGCATTTTGTTTGCACGCGTTGGGTTAAGACGAGCGGCAAGTAACCCGACGCGTAAGCGAGGGACAGAGTACAACGAGGAAATTCCCTCGCTTACGCAGCGGGTTAAGATTGGTAAATTCTCATCTGCCAATCACCTTAAGTTTCCGTCCGAAAATGAATGCTCTTACGTCGAGTCAGATGATAAAAACCATAGGCCGACAGGGTTGAACCTTTACCGCTCTCGCCCCAGCCGGTCCAAGGCAATGCCGGATCAAGAAAGTCGCAACGGTTTTGGAAGATGGTGCCAGCGTTTAGCTCTTTAGCTAGCGACTCGGCCCGTTGTGGGTCGGCTGTCCAGATCGAGGCCGTCAAGCCAAACGTCGAATCGTTCATCTTCTCGAGGGCTTCCTCGTCGCTCTTTACCGCACTTACCGGCAGCAGTGGCCCAAAGCTCTCCTGTTGCATCACGAGGGCATCATTCGGCACGTCGGCCAGCAGAGTGGGCAGATAAAAGTTGCCAGCGAGATCTGCGGGGACATGGCCACCAACCAGCAACCGAGCGCCGCGACGTGTCGCGTCATCGACTTGTTGCTGCAAAAATGCGGGTGCCCCCCGACTCGCCAGCGGCCCCATCGTAGTCGAATCTAACAGCGGATCGCCCAAGTTGTACTCAGCAAGCAACGCAGCCGTTTTTTCCAAAAAGGGCTCATATAGATCTTGGTGGACGTAAACTCGCTCGATCGCACAACACGACTGGCCTGCGTTGTAGCAGGCCCCATCGACAAGATTCGCCGCAGCAAATTCCAAATCGGCATCCGCAGCCACGTAGGCAGGATCTTTGCCACCCAGTTCGAGTCCCACGTCGATCAACCGCGATTGGGCAACCGCCTGATAAATCAGCTGCCCGCCTTCGACCGAGCCAGTAAACGAAACATGATCGATCTGTGGATTGCCAATCAACTCGGCTGTTTGCTCGTGGGTAAGCGTCAGGTTCGTGACCAGATTGGGAATTTCTAATTCGCCGAAAGCGTCGGCAAAGGCCTGCCCGGTCAGCGGAGTTTTGGCGCTATGTTTCAGCAGCACCACGTTGCCCGCCAGCAGGGCCGGCACGAGGACGTTGATAGGAATTACCAGCGGATAATTCCAAGCCGCGATGTCCAGCACGACCCCGAGCGGCTCATGTTCGATGCGACGCACGAACCCCTCCTTCGGCAAAATGTCTGCGGCAAGCGCTGCCGGGGCGTCGGCAATCGATTGCTCGGCTCGATCGAACATCGTGGCCAGCTCTCCACGAGCATTTGCCAGTGGTCGGCCCATCTGCAGAGTCACATCGCGAGCGATCGAGTCCCCAACTGCTTGCATCTTCGCAAGTCCGTCGGAAACGATACGTATGCGGTCGTCCAAGCTGAGTCGGCGCCACTTGGCAAACGCCGCAGCGGCTGCCTGAACCTTAGCACAGATCTGTTCAGGCGAGTCGTAAGGAACTTCTGCAACAACCGACTGATCGAATGGATTGATGGCCGTCAGCAGCGGCAAACTAGAACTTGGCATAGAATAAAATCACTCAGGAGTCACGTAAGCAGCGGTGATGCCGCCGTCTACCAGGAATTCGGTACCGGTCACATAGCTAGAAGCATCCGAAGCGAGGAACAACGCCGCTTGGGCCATCTCTTTAGCTTCGCCAAACCGGCCCATTGGGATGTGGACGAGCCGCCGTTGCTTCTTCTCTTCGGTATCGAGAAACTTCATCAGCAGCTCGGTTCGCAGCGGCCCGGGGCAAAGTGCGTTGACTCGAATATTCTCGCGAGCATGGATAATTGCTAGTTCGCGGGTAAGAGCGAGCACGCCTCCTTTGCTGGCCGTATAGGCGACTTGAGGTGTGGCCGCGCCCAGGTGGGCGACGAACGATGCCGTATTGATAATCGACCCGCCACCGGCTCGTTGCAAGGCAGGAATGCCATACTTGCAGCCCATGAACACGCCCTTGAGGTTGATGTTCATCGTCAGATCCCAGACATCCTCGCTGGTGTCCTGGCTGGTGCCATCGTCCGAGTGCATGATGCCGGCGTTATTGAACATCACGTTGAGCTTGCCATATTGGCTTTCTGCTTCGGCAACCATTTTTTCGCAGTCGGTAGCAACCGAAATATCAGCGCGCAAGGCTGAAGCCGTTCCGCCAGCGTCGTTGATTTCTTGGGCTGTCGCCTCAGCCGCTTCAATCTGAATGTCAACGCAGAGCACTTGGGCGCCCTCCTTGGCAAACAACAGCGCTGTCTCGCGGCCAATGCCCCCGGCAGCGCCGGTAATCAAAGCAACTCGATCTTTTAAACTACTCATTCGTCTTTCTCATTTCTGGCTCTAGACTCTGGACTCTCAGCTCTTCGCTACTTCATTTTTGGCAACACCAATCGATTGACCCAGTTACGCACTTCGCACAATCGCACGTCGTCGTTCATCACGTCGGCATCGATGCCGAGCTTCCAAGCAATGTCTTTGCGGCCATGATCGAGGTGCAAATTTTCCAGGTCGTCGATGAATTGGAGTGCGGTAGGTTCGTCGCGGAAGAAACCGTGGTTGATCAGTTTCGGAATTCGACAAAAAGCAAGTCGGGCCAGCTCGTGCAGATCGTACTCGGGGTGGTACTGAAGTCCCCAAAAGGTGCCGCCCTGGTAAGTGACGGCGATCGATTGCACTTGGGTCCACGGGTTGCGGCTCAGCACCACAGCCCCCGGCGGCAAATGCGTAATCTCGTCATCGTGGCTGGTAAACGCATCGAAGACGCTCGTCTTGCCTTCGTACATCGGATGAGCCCGCCCGGCTGGGGTAAGCTCGATTTTGCGCGCAATGCCCATCTCGCGGCCGTTAGGATTGGGCTGCACTTGCCCACCCGCTGCCACGACAGCAATCTGCGCTGCCCAGCAACTTCCGAAGCTAGGCACTCCCGCTTCGAATGCTCGTCGAGTCAGATCGATCTGCTGAGTAATCTCTGGCAGATGAGTGTCGTTCAGGCAAGAGCTGCAGCCGGTCCAGGCGATGCCGTCGTAGCTCTCGAGCTGTTCGTCCGAAGGAAACGAGGTGCCTTTGTCCGAAGGAAATAGCACGTCGCACTCGGCACCGGGAGGAGAACATTTGATCAGCATGTTCTGATACAGATCAGAAGCCATCGACGCGCCACCAGACACGAGTTGATCGCGTGCCTCCTTGGTATAGCCGTCGATTACTAAATATTTGGGCCCGCCGGGCATAAACTATGCTCTCCCTAGTCTGAAAATCTTAATCATAATCATATTCCTAATCATACTCTCTTTTGATTTTTTCCCCGCATAGTAACGCTTCAGAGAATATGGCAATAGAAAGAAAGGATTTTGATTATGAATAAGATTATGATTAAGAATGTAAACGGCTACGAATTGTCAAACGGCTAATAGATCGATGATGCCGGGCAGATCGCTATATCGTTGGCAAATCGCATCGGCCGCAGTGTTGTCACGGTCGACATCGCGGGTCGCGGTAAACAGTACCGCCTTCATGCCCAGTGCATGGGGGCCCTGAATGTCGTTGTGGTCGCGATCGCCGATGTGGATCATTTGCTCGATTTCAACTCCCAGTTGTTCAGCAGCCGAGGCGAACATGGCCCGGTGCGGCTTCGAGTTGCCCACCTCATCGGAAAACGCGAAGCCACTAAAATACTGTTTTACGCCGTGCTTTTCTAGGAGATCTCGCAACCGACGCCCCGGCGTGACAATCGCGAGCTTGTAGCGCGACGCGAGATCGGCCAAGGCTTCGGCACACCCCTCGATCAAGTTGGGCTCGATATCGACTTCCATCGCGGCATGGTCGGCGACTACTTGCTCGAAGACCTCTGGCGGCAGCGAGCG
>JAADGD010000056.1 GCA_013152515.1 Planctomycetota bacterium | reverse complement strand
TCACGATTACGAGCGGCTGCGATGTCTCGCTAGTCTTGGTCACCTTATCTACTTCGTCAGTCACGCTCTCAATGGAAGCGGGAACGTAAGGATTGATAATTTCCTGGGCAACCACTTCGGCAACTTCAGGAGTCATCACGCCCGGCGGATAGGCAAACGGACTGTAGCCGTAAGGCCGAGCCACTGGTGCGCTATAATATACAGGTGGAAATGCGGCAAAGTAGGGCACCCGGTCTGCCATCATTCGGTAGAGGTACCCCGCATCGTAGGCACCATAGCCGCCATAAGCACCGCAGCCCCCATTCAAACCAACCTGGGCCTGGGCACTGTCGGTACTAACCAACGAGCATGCCATTCCCAACATCAATGCCAAAGCGTAACGTGTTTTCATCGAAAAGTACCTCCTATTATGTTTTGTATGTTTTGCCGACGCTATCTCCAGACTAATCACGACCCTACCAATTCGCAACTTTTTTCGATTTAACCCGGAAAATTCAGGTCAAAAGCACTCCTCCCAACCCTCAGCATCCGACATTTCTCCCCGCTCACATGTCCGACACCCTCTCAACTCAGCTCAAACAGCGTGCTACTGAACTCGGCTTCCAGCACTGCGGCATCTGCCCGGCGGTAACCCCGACGGGTGCTGCCAAGCTGGACGATTGGTTGGCGGCGGGCTACGCAGGTCAGATGCACTATATCGCCGACCGCCGTGCCGCCTACGACCATCCCCGGCATGTGCTTGATGGGGTCCAAAGTATCGTCATGCTGTCGATGCACTACTCGTCAGAGGAAGCGGCGCAGCCAAAGCCAGGGCAAGGCCAAGTTTCTCGCTATGCCTGGGGAACCGACGACTACCACAATCTCATTCGTGATCGCCTGCATCAACTTGCCGACTTTCTCCGCCAACTGATCCCCGAGGCTGATACTCGCGGCGTTATCGACACGGCTCCGCTGATGGAACGCGAGTTTGCACAACTGGCCGGCTTGGGTTGGGTAGGAAAAAACACTCTGCTGCTCTCTAAGACCGCCGGCAGCTACTTTTTCTTAGCAGCTCTGCTAACCGATCAGCAGCTGAGCTACGACGACCCGCACACCACAGATCATTGCGGCACCTGCACCGCCTGCCTCGACGCCTGTCCCACCGACGCCTTCCCTCAACCCTACGTACTCGACGCGACCCGCTGCATCAGCTACCTCACGATTGAGCTACAAAACCCGATCCCCGTCGAACTGCGCCCTGGCATGGGCAACTGGCTCTTCGGCTGCGACATCTGCCAAGACGTTTGCCCCTGGAACAACCACGCCCCACCAACCGCCGAAGCGGCTTTCGCACCTTGCGAAGAAATGAATCCGATCGAATTAGCAGCGTTATTCGATCTCGACGAACCACAGTTCCGCGTACGATTCCGCCACACCCCTCTCTGGCGTTCCCACCGCCGGGGCCTGCTAAGAAACGCCGCCATCGTGCTAGGAAATCAACAGGAAGTCTCCGCCTTGCCCGCCCTCAACCGCGGCCTGCAAGACGAGGAGCCCCTAGTCCGAGGAGCCTGCGCCTGGGCCCTCGGCGAGCTAAACGATGCCCAAGCACAGCAAGCCCTCCAGCTCCGAAAAGCCATCGAAGCCAATCTCCACGTAAAAACAGAAATCGCCGCCGCGTTGGAAAGCAGTTGACGAACATTCTTCGGTTCCTGAAAATAGAGGCAGGCATATAGCATGTCTAATTCATTTCAACACAATCGTTTAACGGCAAGCCGAAGGCGACAGTTTTTCTTAAGGAGCTATCGCAGGAGCCCTGCAAAGTCGTTTTTTTGAACCGCCAAGGACGCCATGAACGCCATGGCAAAGAAAGACAAAGCAAAGTACGCCTGTAAAATAGGCTCTTCGCCAGCTTAGCTCTTTTTGTTTTCTTGGCGCTCTTGGCGTCCTTGGCGGTTATTTATTGACTTTGCAATTCTCCTGAGGAGCTATCGCCTCCGGCTTGCCGTTAAACTACCTATCCCATAACCTCACATCGAATAGCGTGCCCTGACAAAACGTCTCCTCACTCACTTTGACATGCTTCAAACAACAAAACCACTTCAGATCGGCCCGATCGAGCTCGACTTCCCTGTCGTGCAAGCTGCGCTCAGTGGCTACAGCGATACCGCGATGCGACTTGTCGCGCGACGACTCGGGGCTCCCTATACCATCTGCGAAGTGATGCTCGACAAGTTCATCCTGCAGATTCGCGATCGTCGCAAAAATCACCACTTCATGCATGTCGCTGACGACGAACACCCGGTCGGCGGTCAACTCATGGGCGCCGACCCCGAGCAGTTTGGCCCGGCCGCGATTCGACTCGTCGAACATGGCTTCGATGTGATCGACATCAACTTCGGCTGTCCGGTGAAAAAAGTCCTTGGCCGTTGCCGTGGCGGCTTTCATCTTGGCCAGCCGACGGTCGCACTCGAAATTGTCTCGCGAGTACGCAACGCGGTTCCCACGCACATTCCCGTCACCGTAAAAATGCGTCGCGGCATCGACGACAGCGACGAAAGCCGTGACAATTTCTACGAAATCTTTGACGGCGCCTACGAGCTGGGCGTTGCGGCGATCACCGTCCACGGGCGGACCGTCCAGCAGCGTTACGATGGCCCATCTCGCTGGGAATTTCTCCGCCAACTCAAACAACACGCCGGCGATCGCACCGTACTCGGTAGCGGCGATCTGTTCGACGCCCAGGCTTGCCTCGACATGATCGAATTCACCGGCGTCGATGGAGTCACGGTTGCCCGAGGTGCGATCGGCAATCCTTGGATCTTCCAGCAGGCTCGCGCCCTTGCTGCGGGTCATCCCCTGCCTGCTCCGCCCACGCTATTCCAGCAGCGTGACGTGATCGCCGAGCATTATTCGTTGGCTGAAGAACTTTACGGAGCTGAGCGTTGCGTCTCGACGATGCGTAAATTCGGCATCAAGTATTCTCAGCTGCATCCTCAGCACAAGGACGTTAGAACCGACTTTACCCAGGTCAGAAAGCCAGGTGCCTGGCGCGAAGTATTAGAAAAATGGTATCGAGTCGACGCACCAGGTATCACCCCAGCGATCGACGAGCCCAAGCCGATCTTACATTAACATCGTACCCATCTCACCGCCAAATCTTCGGCAGCCACCCGCGTAGTCGGCTACCAACAGTTGGCGTCTTTTCCTCAGCCTCCTGTCGCTTCGACGGCTGCTTTGCCTGTCGAAAAGTTCGCATCTCAGCAGGCGGGACATACTCGATCAAATACTGCGACCAATACTCCTCGACCAATCGCAAGCAATCGATCACCTGCCCCTCGTCGAGCGCCGTTTTCGCTGCGTAAACACCTTTGACCAGCGCCCCTCGGTGCAGTTTGTCGAACTGCAAGTCCACCAGCTCAAGTCCGTCGAGCAAGATTTTGGACTCGCCGGTCAAATGAAACTGCACTCGTAGCTGACCGTCGGCATCGAAAGGAATATCGTCGACCGGAAACTCAAATCGAGACCACTTGTTGTCGATCCCTTGCCCATCGGTTAAGACGGCCGACCGTCGATAGGTACGTTCCCCATTTTTTGTGCGCCCTCCTTTTTCTGAATGGTAGTCGCTACTTTCAAAAACTATGTGCAACCGCGTTTCGGACGAGAGTAACGAACCGCGAACGTAGCCACTCAGCATCAGCTGCCCCGTCTCGGGCATCGGGAACAGATCGCTTTGTATCGCGATGCCCGACAGGCTATCGCTCCGAATTTGTAAGGCGCGTGCCCCCGAATGGACGTCCGTTTGTACGACTTCAGCCCGTCCCTGCGAACCAAGCAAGGCTTGCCAACCGACGATCTGCTCTTCCTCTGCTTCGAGTTCAAATCCAGGGTTCTTCAGGTGCGTATAAGGCCTACGAATGTTGAGATTGCCAGTGCGAGATTCGATTTCTTCGATCCGCTGCTGTAAATCTTCGCGTGCTCTAGAATCCAAAGTGATCTGCGGCTGTCCAAATCGGAGTTGAGTCGAGTTAAATTTCCATGCTTGCAAATCCGCAGGCTGCAGCTCAGCAAGCCACTCTTGCTCTCCACGGACGAGCGAACCCAACCGGTCAGACGGTAGAATGAAACTCTTGACACCCAATTTCTCCCAAGCACAACGCTCAGCAGAACTTAGCGACAATCGCACACTGATCGGCCACGGAGATTCATTGATCAGCGCGACCGTCGTCGAATTTTGCGACCGATAGACCCGCATTACCAGAGGTTGAACCGACTGAGTATGGACTTCTGCCTCAGGCCCCGGCAACTGCCGCACTGTTTTTCGGAAATTTCGGAGCTGCGAGTCCAAATTGAACGACAAGAGTTCGCCGCCTTCGACAATCGTCAATGCATCGCTGACTGCTAAGGCACCGGCCAAATAGCGTTGCTGAGCTGGTCCCGAAGGCAATGGCTGGCACGAAAGTGTCAGGCCGGTTTGGTTCGAGCCAAAAGGGCTCAGTCTGTCGAAAGATGAAAGCCGAAAATGTTGGGCCGAGTGGTGAAACAACACCGCTGAGCGTCCGGCAAGAGGCAGCAACTCTCCTTGATCGCTGGCCGAGTTGATACGCAAGTCGAGGGCCCGTTGCTGAAATCGATCATTTGCTCCCAATCGCGAAGGCGCCAAAGCGACAATGCCAGGAGTTTGAGCCAAACGAGAAAAATCGACACCGTGTTCAAGTAGAAGTTGGCTCAGATTCGCAGGTTTGGATATCGCGTTTCGAACTTGCTGCTGCAATTCGGCGCCCGAGAACACCTCTTCTGTCGCTAAAACAAGTTTTAGATCGTTTCGCCTGCTCACGAGATCCGCAGCCATTTTGGCATACATTTGCGTAAGCTTCTGTGATCGCCATGCCTGCCAGGCAGGGCGGTCTGCACCAAGCAATTGTTCTGCCCTGCGGCGAAATCTCCTGGCACCTTGATGGGGCACAGGCACGCCCGTCTCACGCGAAAACGAGGCGATCGTCGCATCATCCAGTCCCCAAGTGATACCCGGCAACACTCCATAGCCTTCGCCCGAAAGTTGCAGTCCAATCCCAGCAAACGAAGCGTGGCTGCTATATCGGCTGGAAAGTTCGCTGACCAGATAGCCTAATTCCTCCTGCACCCGATCGTTCAGCACGTTGTAATACGGCGCACGCCCCTCAA
>JAADGD010000257.1 GCA_013152515.1 Planctomycetota bacterium | reverse complement strand
GGAGCAATTAGGCTTCCTGCGTCGTAATTTCCAGGCGATCGACCGATTACTCGAAACCCCCAAAGCTTTGCCTCTCTGCGGGCTTTCTCGCCGCCAGTACAAGAACCTGTTGGTCACCCGCGAGCTGTTTCGTCAGCAACTGGAAATGTTCGAAAACAATTCCCAACGCGTCGACGATCGGATCGTCAGTATTTCGCAACCACACGTCCGTCCGATCGTACGCGGCAAAGCGGGCCGACCGACCGAGTTTGGAGCAAAACTATCAATTAGCGTGGTCGGAGGTTTTTCGTTTGTCGATCGTCGCAGTTGGGACAACTACAACGAAGGTGGCGACCTCATTGAACAGATCGAAACCTTTCGTCGTCGGTTCGGCTGTTATCCGGAGTCGGTGCACGTCGACAAGATTTATCGTAACCGGAAGAACCGAGCGTTTTGCAAATTGAGTAAAAAAGGTGTCAGGAACCAAATCCCTTCAACGGCAACCCGATCTCGGGGTCGCGCGTCTTCTACTATACTGATGCTCGTTTCTAATGTCGCTGCTATGGCCTAGTTTTGCGGCAAATAGGGGGCCTGCTTTACTTGTTCAACTGGATCTCTCGATCAGTTGCACTCGATTCGTAGATCGCGTCGATGATTGCTTGTACGTATTGGCCATGCTCGCCGGGGGTTATTGGCGTTTGGCGTGACTCGACGCAGGCGGCGAAGGCGCGGGCTTGTTCGGTGAATTGGTCGGTCTCGGTCAGCAAGATGCGCGTGTCGACGTTGCGACCGTAGCGCTGCGAGGCGACATCGACGTGATTGCCCTGCAGCTTGAAGGAAAGCCCACCGCGGTCGCCGAACAGGGCAATTGTCTCGGCGCTTTCCATGTTGGGCGTCGGCATGTTGATTGCCCAAGAGACTTGCAAGTCGAGTGAACCACCACCTTCAAAGTGGATCATCGCATGCGCAGAATCTTCGACGTCGCAGATGCCGTCCAGCTTGGGAGGACCGGCCCACATCTCTTCGTAGACATAGTCCTTCATTTGTTTGCCGAAATGGGAGTAGACTTTGCCGCTGACCCGTTTTGGTGTGGGCGTACCCATCAGCCAAGTCGAGATATCGATAACGTGGACACCTAAGTCGATCAACGGTCCGCCACCAGAAACGTCCTTGGTCGTGAACCAACCTCCCAAGCCGGGCACACCACGACGGCGGAAAAGATGTGCCTTGGCATGATAGATGGTACCCAAGTCGCCACTTTCGACGACCGACTTGGCAGCTTGCCCGACCGAGGAAAGGCGGTAGACAAGTCCGATTTGCAGGAGGCGTTTCGTCTCGGCAGCGACGGCATTGATCTCGGCACATTCGGCGACGTTCAAACCCATCGGCTTTTCGAGCAGCACATCTTTGCCGGCTCTCAAGGATTCGATCGCCAAATCTTTGTGCCAACGGTTTGGCACGCAAACCACGACCGCATCGATCGACTCGTCTGCTAAGAGTTCCTTAACTTCGGCGGTCGCTTGGCAACCTTCGTACTCTGCGGCGAGCAGTTTTGCTTTGTCGAGGTCGACATCTGCCACACAGGCGACCTTCTGCCCAGCCTCTAGGGCCGCCTTCGCATGCACCTCACCAATTGAGCCAGCGCCAATAATCCCTAATCGAATACTCATTTTGTTCTTTCTTAAAAAAAACCATCTCGGCGCGCCGGGAACAGCTTGTTCAAAGTGAAAAGACCAACCACGGATGACACGGATAAGAGGAAGGGAACCTTTCGCGTCCGTCCCTCATTCGTGCCCATCCGTGAAATCCGTGGTTACCCTTGTTTTCTGTAGTTCACGGCGTTGCGACAACGGCGCGGCTTTCAGTTTGTTCAGTTTAGTAGGGCAGCGCCGTTATGGTGGCACAGTCTTCGTACAGTCGTCTCGCTTGCTCGTTTAACGCCCAGCCGAAGGCGCAGGCAGCAGTCCGATAGCCGGCGCCTTCGGCTGGGCGTTAAACGAAACGAATTCGTACGTGGTATCCTACCCAATCCCAAGCGTCTAGGCGATGGGTTTCTTGGTAGATTGAGTGTTCACGAGCCGGTCCCCAGGTTACACTAGTCAGTGGAACAAAAACTCATCACCAATCAGCAGAGGAGCAGTGCAGGTGACCGACAAACCGCGCGCTAACAAGTCTCGCGCTGTGCTCGATGTTAGCACTCTCAGCAAGCGGCTAATTGCCAACGTCGAGCAAGTCGTGGTCGGCAAGCGTCAGCAAATCGTGAAAGTGCTGGTCGCTTGGTACTCCGAAGGCCACGTCTTGCTGGAGGATGTGCCGGGCGTTGCGAAGACGATTCTAGCACGGGCGTTTGCGCGCAGTATTGGTTGCAGCTTCAAGCGAATTCAATGCACGCCCGATTTGCTGCCCAACGATGTCACGGGCGGCTCGATTTTTAATCAGAAGACCGGCGAGTTTGATTTTCGACCGGGGCCCATTTTTGCCCAGCTGGTGCTGACCGACGAAATCAACCGCGCGACACCGCGCACACAGGCGGCATTGCTCGAAGCGATGGCCGAGGCGTCGGTTACGATCGATGGCACAACGCACCAGCTCGAACCGCCGTTTCTGCTCATCGCCACGCAAAATCCGATCGATCACGAGGGAACTTTTCCGTTGCCCGAGGCGCAACTCGATCGCTTCCTGATGAAACTCAGCCTTGGCTATCCGACCCAAGACGAAGAATCGCAAATGCTCGAGATGCTGAAAACGGTGCATCCGCTGACAAAAATCAAGCCGGTGGTCACGGTCGAGCAGCTCCTCGCCTGCCAGCGCGCGGTGCGGACGGTACATGTCGACAAAAAAATCCTCGCTTACATCACGCAAATCGTCCACGCCACTCGGCAACACGAAGACCTCAGCCTCGGCGGTAGCCCTCGAGCGTCGATCGCGTTGTTTCGTGCGTCGCAAGCGGTCGCAGCGATCCGAGGTCGCAACTATGTCGAGCCTGACGACGTGAAACTGATTCTTGCGCCCGTGCTGGAGCACCGTTTGATTTTGCGTCCCGAAAGTCGACTGCGGAATGTGCAGGTTTCGGAAGTGCTCGTTGAAATTATGGATGAGATTCCGGTGCCAGTGTTGGAAGTGCGAGCAAAGTCTGTTTCATGAATGCTCTGGTTCCCAGGCTCCTGCCTGGTAACCGGAGGCTCTGCCTGCTTTGAGGAGGCAGAGCCTCCAAGGCAATGCGGTCCCAGGCAGGAGCCTGGGACCGAGGATGTTTTCATTGGTCATTGATCTCCCGTCCCTAACGGTCGGGGCTCGCCTTTTTTTCGTCATTCGTCATAAAAAATCATGCGTTGGCTCGTTGCCGCAATTTTTCTGTTGCTCTTTGCGATTGCGTTCGACTTCGGACTGCTCGCCTACGCGATGTACGCGCTGCTGGGGGTGATGGTGCTGAGTCGCTGGCTGGCAGATAGTTGGTCGGCTCATTTATCGGCAACGCGCGAGACCAATCGCGATCGGGTCGAAATTGGCGATACGGTTGCCGTTGTCGTCAAGCTAGAAAACAACGGCTGGCTGCCGATTCCGTGGATGTTGCTTGAAGACTTGCTGCCGCGGCAGGCGATGATCCACAATCCGCCCAATTTACAAGTGATTGGCCGACGTTTGCAGTTGGTTTCTTTTCGTGGCGGGCAACGCAAAACGATTTTGTATCAGCTACAGTGCAACCGCCGTGGCTACTATCAACTGGGGCCGTTGGTGGCCGAGACGGGCGATCTGTTTGGACTGTATCGGCGTTACCGCATTTTGAGCGAGCCTAGTTTTTTGCTCGCCTATCCCAAAGTGATTCCGCTCGAAGGATTTGATATCGCTTCGCGCCGTCCGATTGGCGAGGTGCGGATGTCGCACCGGCTGTACGAAGACCCGACGCGGATGGCTGGGGTGCGTGCTTATCAGGCGGGCGATCCGCTCAATCGTATCCACTGGGGCGCGACCGCCAGCACGGGGGTCTTGCATAGCAAAATTTACGAGCCTTCGACGATTGCCGGAGCGACCGTGCTGCTCGACTTCCATGAGGCGTCGTTCGATCCCCAGCACGAGCCCATGCGTTCGGAACTGGCAGTGACGACAGCCGCCTCGATTGCCGGAGCGATTTGCCAAATGGGCCAGCAGATCGGGTTAGTCACCAATGCTCGTGACGCCGCCGAACGCGTGAAATTTGCCGGCTGGCATCACGAACATCCGTCTCTGCAAAAAATGGCGAGCCGCCAGTTCGCCCGCAAGTCAGGGGCAATGCTCGACGATACCGACCGCCTGCGTCCGCAAGTTGTACCCACGCAGCGCGGCAATTTGCAACTTCGTCAAATCCTAGAGACCTTGGCCCGCGCGGAAAAGACGGACGGGCTTACGTTCGCTCAGCTCGTCCAAGAAACAACCAGTCGGTTGCCGGCAAGTGCCACCGTGATTGCCATCCTAACCGCCGTCACGCCTACGACCGCGATTGCGTTGGGCAACCTGCGCCGGCGCGGTTTTGCCGTGACCGCGATACTCAACACTTACGATCCCTATGAATTTGCTGCGATGTCCGGTTTGCTGATCGCCCAGCGCATCGAAACGCGACAACTCCTCGACGAGACATCGGTTTCCACCATTTGCTCTACCCTTGCTCTACGATAAAAGCAGCGTACTACGATAAAAAAGAAACCACCGATGAACGCCGATGGACGCAGATACATCAGAATTAGGTACCTCAATTAGGTACAAATACCTGCGTTTATCAGCGTCGCTCGGCGGTTCTTACATTTCCAAGAAATCTCATGGCAAAAAAGCCCAAATTACGAATGACCAACGCCGATTACGTGGCGATCGCGGTCAGCCCGGCGCTGATCATGGCGCTCGTGGGCAGTTTGGTGTTTTTCCTGATCGAAGTCCTCTACGTCGGCCAATATCAGGCACGGCTGATCTATGTCTTCTCGCTGTTTGTCTTTGCGACGGTCTTGATCGGTCGCATTTCGATCGAGATGGGTGTCGAGCGCGCGGCCTTATTTGCCATGCCGTTGGGGATCGCAATGTTTATGGTGCTGGCCAAATTTGTCCCGCACACGAGTCCGTATAGTCACTTGCGTTGCTCGCCCTGGTGTGGTGGAGCGCGCACAAGCTGACCTGGGATTGCACGCTGATCGACGACAATGAAGACGCCTCGGGCGAAGGATTGATGCAGCGCATCGGCGTTGACGAGTTGATTACCGAAAACGAGTTACTTCCCAGCGACAACGCTAAGCACGGGAAAACGCCGCACACGCCTGGGCTCTGGGTGCTTTATTTTTCGCTGGCCGCGCTGCCACTCTTTGGCATCGGGCAAAAATGGATTCCCGCCGGCGATGTCGGACGACGGCAATACGCCTTCGGTCTGCTGGCGGTTTATGTAGCGGCCGGATTGACGCTGTTGGTGACGACCAGTTTTTTAGGATTGCGCCGTTACTTACGTCAACGACGCG
>JAADGD010000003.1:2139-7347 GCA_013152515.1 Planctomycetota bacterium | reverse complement strand
CGTTCCATGAGGATAGAATGTTGCCACCAGCATAAACTGGAAGTCGCGAAACGAACGCACCTTTTTTTGAAAACCACGCACCCTACTGACTAATCACAACCGTCTTGCAGGGGTAATAGGTGTGGCATCACTGCCAAAGTGGGAAATCGTCAAATGGCTTCTCGTATCCATAATTTTGCTCTGGGCTGTTCCGAGCCTTGTAATTGTTTTCTATGTATACTTTTTGCGAGGGCACTTTGATTAGCCCGTAGGGTACGTGCAGCGATAGCGGAACGCACCAGCGCACCATTCGCCCCACGGTGGGTTTCGCTTCGCAGCAGCCACCCTATTGACAGGTCGATTACCCTACTATGCGTTCCATTTCCTACTCTACTTTCGTGATGCTGACGGTGGTGTTTTGGTGCATTGTCACGCAGAACGCACGGTCAGAACCTGGCCAAGATCAAGACGCTACAACACAAACAGCGTCAGCTCAACCAGCGCCGGATCGTACCCTTTCACTGCCTAGCGACACACGACACACTCTCTGGATTCCGAGCGACTATCAGCATCAAGGCAAGACGATCGATGTGCTAGTCGATTTTCATAGTTCTCCCTCGCTCGTCCGAGCAAGCACACGCCTTGCTAAACTCAACTGTGTTGTGATCAGCGTAAAATACGCGGGTTTGTCGTCGGTTTACCGTGTCCCATTCAGCAAGAACCGGCAGTTGTTCGCGGCCATTCTCGACGAAGCACTCAATGCACTTCGTGCTGAAACTGATTTCCCAAAAGACGCCCAGTGGGGACAATTGGCGATTACTTCTTTCAGCGCCGGCTTTGGTGCCGTGCGCGAAATCCTCAAAACTCAAGACGACTTTGAGCGCATCAATGGCATCTTTATGGTCGATTCGTTGTACTGCGGCTACGTTGGCGACAGTACAGACGCGATCGAAAAAGGCGTCGTTTCGCCCCCTCTGATGAAAGATTTCCTGCGATTCGCCAAACTCGCCGCCGATGGCGAGAAGGTGATGATCATTACCCATAGCATGGTGCCTACGCCCGGGTACGCCAGCACCTGCGAGACGGCCGACTATCTCATGGACCAACTTGATCTCGAACCAGAACCTGTGGCCATCGTGGTCGAACCAGCAATAAAATCCGAGATCCAGGCTGTAAAAATTCGGCTTTACCGCAAGGCAATACGCAAAGGATTTTCTCTCTACGGTTCGTCCGGAGGCGGCGGAGCTGATCATGTTGCCCACATGCGTAACATGGACTACTGGCTACCGGCATTACCAATCGCCAAACGCGAAGCACACACCAAAGTGCCTTGACGCTACATTCATCCATTCTGAACGGGCAGCAAAACGAGGATCGCGATGATCGAAAGCCCATGTGAAACGTGCGGCGACCACATCGACCTCAGTCACGGGCTGCCGTCGGCTACGACGCATCGGCGTGAAACACCGACGCACTCCAAGAACTCCCAGGTCGTGTTGTCATGCCGTCGGCAAAAAATCCCGACGGCACGAAAAGCTTTCATAACCTAGCCTTTCAGAGGGACTAGAAATCGAGGTGCGGTTCAGTGTTTGCAATGGCCGCGTGGAAGTTTGAATCCGGCAGCCCTACTTATCATCGATCCACGACATCAGCTTGCGTAGTTCTTTGCCGACGATTTCGACCGGGTGCTCGCGCTCGCGACGACGGGTTGCTTTGAAGGACGGGGCGCCTGCTTTGTTTTCCAAGATCCAGTTGCGTGCGAAGGTGCCGTCTTGGATTTCGGTGAGAATTTTTTTCATCTCGGCACGTGTTTCCTCTGTCACGATCCGTGGTCCGCTGCTGTAATCGCCGTACTCGGCGGTGTTCGAGACACTGTAGCGCATGTAGTTCAGCCCACCCTGATAGAACAGGTCGACGATCAGTTTTAATTCGTGCATGCACTCGAAATAAGCCATCTCGGGTTGGTAGCCCGCTTCGACGAGCGTATCGAATCCCGCCTTCACTAGCTCAGAGGCACCGCCGCACAAGACCGCCTGCTCTCCGAACAAGTCGGTCTCGGTCTCTTCGGCAAAGGTGGTGCGAATCACGCCACCGCGCGTGCAGCCGATCCCCTTGGCATAGGCGAGGCCGATTTTGAAGGTCTCATAATTTTTGTCATCGGGGGCATCGTCACTCAAGGCGATCAAACCGGGGACACCGCCGCCCGAGACGAACTCGCTACGCACCAAATGTCCAGGACCTTTGGGAGCGATCAACAGCAAATCAACGCCGGCGGGGGCTTCGACTTGGCCGAAATGCACATTAAAACCGTGCGAACACATCAACACGTTGCCAGGCTCGAGGTTCTCGCGAATGTGGTCGCGGAAGATGTCGCCCTGGACTTCGTCGGGCAGCAAGATGTTGACGATGTCGGCTTGCTTGGTCGCTTCGTCGATTGGTAACGGCTCGAAGCCGTGGCTGACCGCCAGTTCGTAGTTGGGGCTACCAGGGCGCTGGCCGACGATCACTTTGACGCCGCTTTCTTGCAAGTTCTGAGCATGTGCATGACCTTGCGAGCCGTAACCGAGGATCGCAACCGTCTTGCCATCGAGTGCTTTGAGGTCGGCGTCTTGGTCGTAGTAAATTGTGGCAGCCATGAAAAATCTCCGGTTAGGTGTTGTTTTTTAAGTGTTGTTTTCAGTTGAAGGCCTCACGCAGAGACGCGGAGACGCATTTATTTTTTGAGTGAGTAGGTTTCTGCGAGTTGTTTCCTCAGTTTTTCCTCAGTTTTTCCTCAGTTTTTCCTCAGTGCATGTCTCTGCGTGAGACTTTTGTCAGAAACAACGGGCAGAATCATTTGAAGCACTATTTTTTGACTACCGCTTTTTCATCTTTAGATGAGCAAAGTGAACTCGTTTCGCTGTCTGGTTGCACACCGCGGACCATTGCGATACGCCCCGTCCGGACCAATTCGAGGATGCCAAAGGGGCGAATCAGATCAATGAACGCTTCGATCTTTTTTTCCTGGCCCGAAATTTCGACGATCACCTGATCGGGCGAAACGTCGACCACGCGACCGCGAAAAATTTGGCACAGCTCGCGAATCTCCGCTCGCTTGCCACCGGTACTGTTGACCTTCAGCAGCATCAAGTCGCGTTCGACAAATTCTTGAGCGCTGACATCGTCGACCTGCACGACGGTAACGATTTTTTCTAGCTGCTTACGCACCTGATCGAGCAACGCTTCGTCGCCCACCACGACAAACGTCATCCGCGAAAGTTTGGGGTCTTCGGTCTCACCGACCGCGAGGCTATCGATGTTGTACCCACGCGAGGCAAACATGCCAGCGACATGCGAAAGTACCCCAGGTACATTCTGCACCAAAGCAGAAAGAACATGACGCATAACTGAATGACTCCCAGGCAGCTGAAATTAGTGGAAAGGAAACATACGATGATAATCTGAGCGAAGCGCGGCGACAAGCGGTAGCGAATAATCGCTGCACACGGCATTGCCAAAGGGCCTGTCACAGCCGCGGACGGAAGTTTCGGTTTTAGCGCGACCGAGGCTTCCGTCCTCGGCTAGAAGGACGCTTCCGTTCGCTTGAGAGCCATGAATCGCTGCTTGCCCTACGCCTGATCGCTTGCTACTCTGAACCGTTTTGCCACTCCCGCCAGACGACAGCAGGGCAGAGCCGATGTCGCGTACTGCCACTCCCGTTGCCAAAAAAACGCCCGCCGGCCAGCCGCCCGAGGCAATTCGCATCCGCGGGGCGCGTACGCACAATCTGCAAAATATCGACCTCGATATCCCGCAGCACCAACTGGTCGTGATTACAGGACTCAGTGGCTCGGGCAAAAGTTCACTTGCTTTTGACACTTTGCTAGCCGAGGGTCAGCGACAGTACATCGAGAGCCTGTCGGTCTACTCGCGGCAGTTTTTCAACCAGCTCCAGCGGCCCGACGTCGACGTGATCGAGGGCCTCCAGCCGACCATCGCGATCGACCAAAACCCGACCAGCCGCAACCCACGTAGCACCGTCGGGACGGTCACCGAAATCTACGATTTCCTCCGCGTCTTGATGGCCCGCGTCGGCGAGGTTGCCTGCCCCGACTGCGGCACGCCGATCGCCCAGCAAACACCGGTCGAAATTCAACAGGCGATCGAGGGTTTCGACGTGGGCACCAAGGTGATGATCCTCGCCCCCATGGTGCGCGGGCGCAAAGGAAAACATCAAGACGTGATGCAGCGCATCCGCAGCGAAGGTTTTGTACGCGTCCGCATCAACGGCGAGACCTACGAAGTCGAGCATGCCCCCGAGCTGAAAGCCGGGCGGCGACACGACATCGAGGCGGTCGTCGATCGTGTGGTGATTCGCGAAGGGCTAGAAAATCGCCTTGCCGAGTCGGTCCGCCTAGCACTCAAACATGGCGAAGGCGCATTGCGGATCAGCTATCTCACCGCCGAGGCAAAAGAGGCGTCGAGCGCCGGCGTGAATGCCAATGGTGGCAGCGGCTGGCAAGAACGCGTCTTTAGCACACAGTACGCCTGCCCCGATTGCAAACGCAACTTGGCCGAAGTCGAGCCGCGCACTTTTAGTTTTAACAGTCCCTACGGCGCCTGCCGAACCTGCGATGGCCTCGCCGCCCGCGAAGGTTTCGATCCCGAACTGGTCCTCCCCGACTTCAGCCTCTCCCTAGACGAGGGATTTATTGCCCCCTGGCGCGGTGCCACAAAAACCGCCCGCGCCAAACAAAAAAAACTGCTCGCCGATTTTCTCGCCGAAGCCAAGGTCGATTGGGAGACCCCACTCGCAGCGTGGCCCAACCGGGCTCGCGAACAACTGCTCCTTGGCAACAACGGCGGTGGCAACAACAAAAATTTCCTCGGGGTTCTGGCACACCTCGAAATGGATTACGCCCAAGCAAAACGCGACACGGTGCGCCAGCGGCTCGAAGAATTTCGCACGCAAGTCCCTTGCGCCGATTGCGGCGGTTCGCGGCTTCAGTCCGAGGCCCGCGCATGCCGTCTGGCGGGCAAAGCAATTCACGAGATTACGGCGCTGCCGATCGACGCCTCGTACGATTTTTTCGCCGCGCTGCAATTTGATCCTAGCCAGCAACCAGTGGGCGAGCCGCTAGTTGCCGAGATCCTCAAGCGGCTTCGCTTTTTGCGAAAGGTCGGCGTCCACTATCTCTCGCTCGACCGCGCGGCCGATTCGCTCAGCGGCGGCGAGATGCAACGGGTACG
>JAADGD010000003.1:0-2124 GCA_013152515.1 Planctomycetota bacterium | reverse complement strand
GGGGCTGGTCGGTGTGCTGTATATTCTCGACGAACCTTCGATCGGCTTGCACCCGCGCGACAACGCGCGGCTGATCGAGTCGCTCCGCGATTTGCAGCAGCAGGGCAACACGGTCTTGATCGTTGAGCATGACGAAGCAGTCATGCGCGCGGCCGATTGGCTGATCGACATCGGCCCCGGCGCGGGCACGCGTGGCGGCCAAATCATCGCCGAGGGCACACCCGACGAAGTGGCCGCCCATCCGCAGTCGCTCACCGGCGCGTATCTTGCTGGCCGACAACGAATCGAAACGCCCGCCACACGTCGTAAAATCGCGAAGACGCGCATGTTGCAGCTCGAAGGGGCGACGCTCAATAACTTGCAAAACGTCGACGCCGACTTCCCGCTTGGCACGCTTACCTGCGTGACCGGCGTCAGCGGTTCAGGAAAAAGTTCGCTGGTAATCGACACGCTCGCCCGCGCGCTAGCGCGCAAACTCAACGGCGCGATGGCCCGTCCTGGCCCGTACCAAGCACTGCGCGGCGTGAGCAAACTCGACCGGCTGATCCACGTCGATCAATCGCCGATCGGTCGCACGCCGCGATCAAACCCAGCGACCTACACCGGCATTTTTGACGAAATCCGTCGCGTCTTCGCCAGCACTAAACATGCGAAGCAGCTCGGCTACAAGCTGGGCCGATTTAGCTTCAACACCAAAGGAGGGCGCTGCGAATCGTGCCAAGGCCAAGGCGTGCAACGGATCGAGATGCGATTCCTGCCCGATCTGTTCGTCAACTGTGCGATCTGCCAAGGCCGACAATTCAACCGCCAAACGCTGGCCGTGCGCTACCGCGACCGTTCGATTGCCGACGTGCTGGCGATGAGCATCGACCAGGCCGCCAAGTTTTTTGAAAATCACGCGACGATTCACAAAATGCTGACCAGTTTGGTTGACGTCGGGCTGGGCTATCTCACCGTCGGGCAGCGCTCAACGACGCTTTCGGGTGGCGAGGCACAGCGCATCAAACTCGCCGCCGAACTGGGCCGGCCAGCGCCGGGCAAAACGCTTTACATTCTCGACGAACCCACCACCGGCCTCCACACCGACGACATCCGCCGCCTGCTAGGCGTCTTGCAACAATTGGTCGAACTCGGCCAGACCGTGCTCGTGATCGAACACAATCTCGACGTGATCAAAACGGCCGACTGGGTCATCGACCTCGGCCCCGAAGGAGGTGCCGGTGGCGGGCACATCCTCGCGACCGGTACACCCGAAGAAATCGCCCAGTGCGACGCAAGCCACACCGGGCAATGGTTACGTGAGCTTTTAACGATTTAGCTGCCCGGCTTCTCAACAGACAAACGGCAACACCAAAAAAACAATAGAAACCGTCAAAATCGCCAAGAAAAACTCCGGTGACTTCAAGCTTCCAATGCGACACATAGCGAAACTCCGAACCGCGCCCGTAAGGAAGCGTCGATTGAGCTAGTACTACTGCGCTAAGTAAAAAGCTAAAGACCACGGATAGCACTGATATTCACGGAGGAAGCCTTGATGAAAGGAATGGATGTTGTTGACAGTTCAATGCCCCAGCAGCAAACCAGCCAAAAGTCTCCAAAATCAGTGGTATCCGTGCAATCCGTGGTTTTTTGACTTAGCGCTGTAGTACTAAACGCCTGCAAGAACGTTTCCTTACGGGCGCGGTTCGGTGGAGAAGTTACTTTCCCCTCGTTATCCAAATGTGCGACGAAGGCAAATACTGCACTGAGAGTTTGAATTCGGCAGAGGAATGCTAGAAGTTTTCGGTAGAAAAACCGACTTCGCTTTGCAAGGTCGACGGCAAACTTTTTCTCGCTAGGCAGGGAACGTGCAGCGATAGCGTAACGCATCATTCGCCTCACGGTGAGTTTCGCTTTGCTGCACCCACTCTACGGACTAACCTCCCGACAGTTTTGTTACCAACACGGAGGCTGCTTCGAGGCAGTGGAGCGAGTGGGGTTCGCCGGCTTCGAGATAAAGCAATTGGCCAGGGCCGAGCGTTTCGGTCTTGCCTGCTGCGGTGAACTCAATGCGGCCTTCGAGACATTGCACGACGATCTGGCCGGGTGCTTTGTGCTCGGGGATGACTTGGCCGGTGGACAAGA
>JAADGD010000280.1 GCA_013152515.1 Planctomycetota bacterium | reverse complement strand
GACCATTCTCCGCCTTCACTACAAGGCGTGCTGCCTGTGCTGCAGATGCCGTACCACGAAAATGAGTCGATTGATTTCGAGACGCTCGGCCGCGAGATCGATTGGCTCTACGAGCGTGGCGTCGATGGGGTCGTGTTGGCGATGGTTTCGGAATGGCTCCGGCTCGACGACGAGGAACGCCGACAGGTGACCGATCACGTTGTCCGCGTGAACGATCAGCGAGGTAGCGTTATCGTCAGCATTGGTGCCGAAAGCACCCACACGGCAGTCGCCAATGCGCGTCATGCGGCGGAGGCTGGCGCAACGGCGGTGATGGCAATTCCACCGCTGTCGATCGGACTGCCCGAGAGCCAGTTGCTGGGATACTACCGGCCGGTGATCGAAAGCATTGAAATCCCTGTGATTATTCAAGACGCGAGTGGCTACGTGGGGCTGCCGATGCCGGTTCGCATGATGGCTCAATTGCTGGACGAATATGGCCCGGGGCGTGTGATGTTCAAGCCCGAGGCATTTCCTACCGGCCCGAAACTCTCGGAACTGCGTGAGGCAACCGGCGGCAAGGCCATGGTGTTTGAGGGTTCGGGGGGAATCGCACTGGTCGACAGCTATCGCCGGGGCATTGTCGGTACAATGCCGGGGGCGGATCTTATTGAGGGAATTCTCGCCCTTTGGAGTGCGCTGGAGGCCGACGACTGGCAAACCGTCAACCGCCTCGCTTTGCCGATGAGTTCGCTGGTGGCCTTGCAGACCGGCCTGGACGGATTTCTTGCGGTCGAAAAGCATCTCTTGGTGAAACGGGGCATATTCAAAAACACCATCATCCGAGGGCCCGTGGGATTTCAGCTCGACGAAGAGACCCGTCGCGAAGTGGACCGACTCGATGATTTGCTGTCGGCGGCGTTGGAGAAATCAAAATGATCATAGACGTTCATTCCCACACGTGGGATTATTTTAGCGACGACTTTCGTTGCCAGGCCCGTCGCGCGCGGGCCGGGGTAGAAGTGGACCTTTCGGTGACCTACGACGCCTATCGGGCTTCGGCTTCCGAGGAAGTTCGCACGATTGTCTTCGGCGGCAAGGCGAGGCTCAGCGGGCTTTGGGTCGACGACCAGTACGTTGCCGATTACGTCGCAGCGCATCCCGAGACGCTCCTCGGTTTTCTTTCGCTCGACCCAACGCAAGAAGGTTGGCAAGACGAGCTTCGCGACGGCCACGAAAGGCTCGGCCTCCGCGGCATCAAGCTGATGTCGATGTACGCCGGTTTTCGGCCCGACGATTCGCAGCTTGATCCGCTCTGGACGTACGCCCAGACGCACCAACTTCCGGTGCTACTGCACACGGGCACCACGTTTGTCGCCCAAGCACCGCTCGAGTGTACGTTGCCGCGTCATTTGGATAACGTGGCGATTCGATTTCCGGATGTAAAAATCATCATGGCCCATCTGGGGCATCCGTATGAAGGCGAATGCGTCGCGGTGATCCGCAAGCACTCCAACGTTTTTGCCGACATCAGCGCGTTGCATTACCGACCGTTCCAGCTCTACCATAGCCTCATGTTAGTCCAGGAATACGGCGTGTGGGACAAGGTGCTGTTCGGAACCGATTTTCCTTTCACGACGGTCGATGCCACGATCGATGGTTTGCACGGATTGAACAAGATGTTGGAAGGAACAAGCTTGCCCCGCCTTGATCCGCAGCAGATCGATGCGATGATCCACCGCGAGAGCTTGAGCCTGCTAGGACTCGAGTGAAATTAACTCAAACTGAAAAGACTAACTGCCAAGATCGCCAAAGGAGTCAAACATCACAAAGTAATCTGTCCGGTGAAATCTTATTTTGAGAGGCGTGGAAATTTTAACGCAAGGACGGAGAGACGCAAAGACGCGAGGCAAGGAAACTCACCGATGGTTTCTCTGCGTTGTCAACGGACTGTAAACAGAAACACAATTTGGAGCAATGAGATGACTCAAGGAACACGTGATAAAAAACTAGAGCAGCTTGGCTATCCGCTCGATCGAACCACTCCCGAGGGGTCGTTGGTCGAATCGCTGGTCACCGATGGCGATACGATTTACGCCTCAGGCCAGGTCCCTTTTGATGGCGATCAACTCGTCAGCCAAGGAAAAGTGCCTTCGCAGATTTCGGTGGAAGAGGCCACCGAGGCAGCGGCCCTTTGCGCAGCCAACGTCTTGCGAGCGGTCTGTGCAAAACTGGGGTCCTTGGATCAAGTGCAACAGGTCGTTCGAATTACTGGCTATGTGAACTCCGACGCGGAATTCACCGACCAACACTTGGTCATTAACGGAGCTTCGCAATTGGTGCGCGACGTGTTTGGCGAAGCCGGACGACACGCTCGCACGGCCCTCGGCATGGCCCAGTTGCCTCTTGGTTCGTCGGTGGAAGTAGAGATGATCTTGAAGCGAGCCAAGGATTCTCAATGAGCAACAAGGTACCTTCAACATCGGAAACAACTGTTGCCGTGGTAGGATTGGGCCTGCTAGGCCGCGGTATCGCCACTTGCCTGCTAGGCAACGGCTTTCGAGTGATTGGCTACGATCGATCGAGCGAGTCGCATGCCGTTGCTCGCCGTTACATCGAGCAAGGAATCGGCGAGCTGATCGAACACGCCAATTTTGATCCCTCGCTGAAGCAAACGTGGAAAGATCGCTACCAAGAACCGCAATGTTTTGACGATTTCCAGCCGTGCGATTTTGTCATTGAAAGCATCGTGGAAGATGCACAGATCAAGCAAGAAGTCTATGAGCAAATCGAAAAAGTGATTGGCCCTGCCGTGCCGATTGCGTCCAATACATCGGCGATTCCTATCACGCAATTACAAAAAACCTGCAAGCATCCCGAACGTTTTCTCGGCATGCACTGGGCAGAGCCGGCCCACGCGACCCGTTTTCTTGAGTTGATCCGTGGCCCGCAGACGTCGGACGAGACGGTCGAAGTCGCAGTCTCACTCGCGCGGCGCTGCGGCAAAGACCCCGTCGTGCTTGCGAAGGACTCTCCCGGTTTTATCGTCAATCGGCTGGCCTATGCCATGTATCGCGAGGCGCTGCAGTTGGTGGAAGAGGGCGTTGCCGATGTCGAAACGATCGATCGCTCGTTTCGCAATGCGTGTGGGCTCTGGGCAACCATGTGTGGCCCCTTTCGGTGGATGGATTTGACCGGGGGGCCCGCCTTGTACGCCAAGGCCATGAAACCCGTATTGCCCACACTCAACAATGCTACGGAATTGCCTGAGACGATGCGCCGCCTCGCGGAAAATAACGCGCAAGGCATCCGCAATGGTCAAGTTTATGACTACACTCCCGAGCAAGCGGAGCAAGCCGAGGCGCTCTTTCGCAAGCACGCCTGGAATGTGCGTCGGCTGATGGACGAATATTTCCCCCCGGAAGAACTCTAGCAATGCCCCTACTCCTTGATGCGCACCTGGATCTTTCGTGGAATGCGCTGTCGTTCGACCGCGATCTCACCGAGCCGATCGAGCAGATCAATGCGCGCGAACACGAGATGACCGACAGCCGCGCTCGTGGCAATGCAACCGTCTGCCTTCCGGAAATGCAACGTGGAAAAGTTGCCGTTTGTCTTGGCACGTTGATTGCGCGCGCACGACCTGAAATCCGACCTAGCGAGGGACATCCTCGCATTAGCCTCGACTACCGCTCGCCGTCTGCCGCCTATGGCATCGCGCAAGGCCAGTTGGCTTATTACCGGCTGTTGGAGCAAGACGGTCATCTTTCCATGTTGAAAACGGCCAGCGAGCTGCAGACGCACTGGCAACAATGGATCGCCGCTGATCAGACAACCGGCACCACGCGGCCGCCGCTTGGATTGATTTTGGCCATGGAAGGTGCGGACTCGATTGTCGCCCCGGAACAAGCCGAAGCTTGGTTTCAGCAGGGCTTGCGAGCGGTCAATCTCGTGCATTACGGTCACAACCAATACGCCGTGGGAACTGGCGAATCGGGGCCACTGACGCCGGCCGGGATTGCTTTGTTGCAAGAATTCGAGCGGCTAGGAATCATTCTCGATGCCACCCACCTTTCCGATCCCAGCTTTTTTCAGGCGTTGGACGTCTATCATGGACCCGTGATCGCGTCGCATCAAAACTGCCGCGCCTTGGTTCCGGGCGAACGTCAGTTTTCCGACGAGCAGCTCCGTTTGCTGATCGAACGCGAAGCCGTGATCGGAGCAGCCTTTGACAACTGGATGATCGCCCCTGGCTGGAAAATGGGCCAGACGTCGCGTGCCGAAGCAACGCTCGAACGAATTGCCGATCACACGGACCATATTTGCCAACTCGCTGGAGATCACCGACATGTGGCGATCGGATCGGACCTGGATGGCGGGTTCGGGACAGAACAAAGTCCGGCGGAAGTGGAAACCATTGCAGACATTCAAAAACTCGCTGACGTTTTTCAGCGGCGCGGATATCCGGCCGAGGCAATCGACGACATTTTCCACGGCAATTGGCTCCGGTTTTTCGTGAAACACTTACCTTGACCTCTTATGAGAACGAACCATTATGCGACCTAGCCGAATCAAAGCCAAGCTGGCCAAAAACGAACCCGCGCTGGTCTGCGCGCTGCATTTGACCGATCCTTCGATCCATGAATTGGTGAGCCTCATGGGAATCGACGGTATCTGGCTCGACATGGAGCACCATGCGACGAGCATGGAAAAAGCGAACGAGTTGATGCGAGCCGCTCGGGTAGGCACCTCCGACGTCGTCGCTCGGCCGGGCAAGGGCGAGTTCATGCGTATGGCGCGGATGCTCGAAGCCGGCGCCCAGGGGATCATGTACCCTCGTTGCGACGATGCCAAGGAAGCGGCCGAGGTAGTGCGGTGGTCAAAATTTTCCCCACTCGGAGAGCGGGGCATCGACGCCGCCAATCCAGATAATCCTTACTGCTCGATGCCGCTGGATCAATACATCCAAGAAGCAAACGAACAGACGTTTGTCGTCATTCAGTTGGAGCAAGCGCACGCGATTGAGCAAGCCGATGCGATCGCTGCCGTCGAGGGGGTCGATGTCCTGATGCTCGGCCCAGGCGACTTTAGCATCCTTAGCGGAATTCCAGGCCAGATGGATCATGCGCTGGTTCAGCAAGCGAAGGAAAAGATCGCTGCCGCGGCAAAAAATGCGGGCATTCAATGGGGCACGACCTGCGGCTCCATCCAAGCGATACGCGACTCCTTGGAACTGGGTGCTCGATTTATCTGCTACGGCGCAGACATCCTGATAATTAAACAAGGGTTCGAACAGATACAACACGACTGCGAACAGCTCGGCTTTACGTTCGACAATCAGCTCGCGATGCCCAACGCCTAAAAACCTAGCGGCCAGAAAGAAAATTTCGGATGAACGATGCGTTATCCCATATTTTGGTCGTTGGCGTTGGCTCGATCGGCGAGCGCCATGTTCGTTGTTTTCAGAACACGGGCCGCGCTCGGCTTTCGATTTGTGAAGTCCACGATTCTCTCCGCGAGGAAGTGGGCCAGCGATACGGCATCGAACGTTGCTACTCCGATTTGACGACCGCGCTTGCCGAGCCGCACGACGCCGTGGTGGTCGCTACTCCGGCGCACGTTCATATCCCGATCGCGCAGCAAGCAGCCGATGCGGGGCTGCACTTGCTAATCGAAAAACCGCTTGCCATCACGCTCGACGGCATCGAATCCTTAAAACAAACCGTCTTAAAGCGACGTCTCGTCGCGGCCGTCGCCTATGTCTACCGTGCCCATCCGGCCCTAGCGGCGATGAAACGTGCGATCGACGAAGGTCGCTTTGGCAAGCCGCTAGAAGTGGTCGCCGTCGCAGGCCAGAATTTTCCGACGTATCGCCCTGCCTACCGAGACACCTACTATCGAGACCGCGCAATGGGCGGCGGCGCGATTCAAGACGCAATGACTCACGTCATCAACGCGACCGAGTGGCTCGTCGGCCCCACTGATCGACTGATCGCCGACGCGGCGCACCAACTTCTTGTGGGCGTTGACGTGGAAGATACCGTTCACTTGATGGCACGGCACGGAGACGTGATGGGCTGCTACGCATTGAACCAGCATCAAGCGCCCAACGAAAACACGATCACCGTGGTCTGCGAGCGCGGCACGGCACGATTCGAGATGCACCGAAACCGCTGGCGCTGGGTCACCAAGGTCGACGGGCCGTGGGAGGAAGAGCGGATGCCGCTCGAACGCGATACGCTCTTCACTCGACAAGCCAGCGCTTTTCTTGACGCGATCACCGGCGAGGCCAATCCTCTATGCAGCTTGGACGAAGGCCTCCAGACGCTGCGAGTCAATCTCGCCGCGCTGGCTTCCCTAGATCAAAAACAATGGCAGAGCATTCCACACGGACAGACAAATCACCAGAGAACCAACCCATGACGACAAAACAAGAACCAACCGTGCTGCAATCGCTGGACCTTTCGGGCAAAGTAGCACTTGTAACAGGTGCCGGCGGCCATTTGGGGTCGTCGATGGCCAGGGCCTTGGCCGAAGCAGGAGGGCGCATGATCGTCACCAGCCGCGATGCCGACCGGGCCGCCACATCCGCCGCCACGCTTCCTGACCCACACGGCGTGGGCCATCTTGGGATTGCGCTCGACCACATGGAATCGGATTCGATCGACCGCTGCTTCGAGAGGGCGATCGAGCAGGCAGGCCACGTCGACGTGCTGGTCAACAACGGCCATGAGCACACGTCGAATGATTGGACCGACATAACCGCCGAGCAGTTCACACGTCAACTGGCCAACACCACGGGCTATTTTCTTCTCGCCCGTCACGTTCGCAATCATGCGGTCCAGCGCGACTCGCCGGCTAGCGTGATCATGATCGGGTCGATGTATGGCCAGGTCGCCTCTTATCCCGAGGTCTACGAGGGAATCGGCCCAAGCAGCCCGGCGGCCTACCATGCACTGAAAGGGGGCATCATTCATCTCACCAGGCACTTGGCCATCTATTGGGCCAAAGACGCGGTGCGCGTTAACTGCCTGAGCCCTGGCCCATTTCCTGCGCCGGGCGGCTCGCAGGAGCTTCTCGACCGCCTCGAAGCCAAGACCCCCATGGGCCGCATCGGCCAACCTCATGAACTGAATGGGGCTCTGTTGCTGCTCGCTAGCGACGCCGGCAGCTATATCACCGGCCACAACTTGGTCGTCGATGGTGGCTGGACCTCCTGGTAGGTACGTCTTCAACCTCACCGTGTGGTACCGTAGGGTGTAAAAAGTAGTGCCACCAGAAAAGCGAAGCAGCAACAGGAGTTACGCCGAAAACCAAGACCAGAAAATTGTCGCATTGAGGAACAGAGAAACGAATGTTGTTTCTTTGCCAGGTAGCGTCCGTCAAGGTGCGCACATTTGATTTTGGGTATGCCCTCGCTTGGTAGTCAGTAGGCCCGCGGCCCCCTTCCCAGGGCCGCGCGGCCGGCTTTCGTCAGTACCCGCGCTGAGTACCCGCGCTGAGTATCGTTTGAGTTTACGTTTTCGAATCAAATATTTTCGTGCGTTTTCTCCTGCTGCTGCTCTCGGAGTCGCGACATGTCGAGGTACTTGCGTGTCCCCCACTTGCTCCCGGCCACGTGCCGCAGCCTGGCAGCCACCAACATTAGCGCACTGTTGCCATCAGGAAACGCACCCACCACACGCGTACGACGCCGAATCTCACGCATAATCCGTTCCAACGGATTGTTCGTTCGTAAGCGAATCCAATGCTCGCGTGGGAACGCCATGTAGCTGAGCGTCTCTCCGACGCCCTCCTCGACAATTCTCGCTGCCTTAGCCAACTTCATTGCCTCCAGCTTCACAATCACATCCACGGCCTTCTTCTGGGCTGCCTCACGGTCTTCCTGAGCATGAATCGCCTTGAGCATCGCCATCACCTCCTTCATTTTCGCTTTCGGCACTGAGGAGCCCACATTCCGATACCAATGCACCATGCAGCGCTGCCAAGCCGCCTCAGGGTAAAATTCGCCCAACACCTCGACCAGGCCAAGGCACTTGTCGCTGGTCACCAGCTGCACGCCCTTGAGGCCCCGTTCTTTCAAGTGACGTAAAAACGATCGCCAGCTCTCTTTGTCCTCCTTCGTGCCTTCACAAACCCCCAGCACCTGCCGATAGCCGTCTTGGTCGACGCCTATTGCCACCAGCACTGCCACATTCTTCACTTCACCGCCCCAGCTACGCCCCAGCTACGCTTCAGCCAGATGCCATCCAGGGCAACGTAAGCGAACTCGCCTTCGATCGGTTGATTCCGCCATGCCTCGATTCGCTCGTAGAGCTTCTGGTTCAGTTCGCTCACCGCGCTGGGAGACACGCGAGTGCCCCACAACGCCTCGGTGATATCTTCCACGCGGCGAACGCTCACGCCTGCCAAATACATCTCCATGAGCGCCTCTTCCACCGACGACTCGCGTCGTCGATACCGCTCGATGATTTGGGTTTCAAACGGAAGACTCCGCAACCGCGGCACCTTGAGCGTCACCTCGCCGGCCTTCGTCTGAAGCTTGCGGTCGTA
>JAADGD010000199.1:5320-14060 GCA_013152515.1 Planctomycetota bacterium | reverse complement strand
AGCCGTACAGGTCTGACGTTCCTCATCCGTGAGGCGTACAATATACTTCTTGTTCATGGGATACCTCCTTGTTGCAAAGAGGTTCCCAAATCCTACGATCCTCACCAACCCTAATTCTTAGCTGGAATGCTGCACTAGGTAAATTTTCAACTGCCGCTCGCATAAAGAGGACTTTATAATCATCCTGCAGCGGTTTCCCACACCGATTGACGCCATTCGGCTACCTCGATAAACTACAGGGCTAAGCTGATTCGCACGGCCCGTCTCGGTGGAGAGTCCCCTGTTGGCCGGTAACGATTTACTTAACGCTGGATGCCTTCAATGCTGAAGGTACTGAGTGCCAGACGCTCAAAGTGCCGGTGTGCCTACAAAGGAAATTTCTATGTCCTCAGATCTCGTGAAGCAACTCGTCGAATCGGGCGTCCATTTCGGTCACCGATCGAGCCGTTGGAACCCCAAAATGCGGCCGTACATCTACGCCCGCCGCAACAAGATTCATATCATCGACGTCCGCGAAACAATCCGCGGATTGCTACGAGCCAAAAAGTACCTGGCCAACGTCTCCGAGCATGGCAGCTTGGTGCTGTTTGTTGGCACCAAGCGTCAAGCAGGCGAAGCGTTGCAAAAAGCGGCCGAGCGCTGCGGCATGCCTTACGTCAACGATCGTTGGCTCGGTGGCACGCTCACCAACTTTCGCACGATTCGCTCACGGCTTAGCCGCCTCGAAGAGCTGGAAAGAATTCGCGAAAGCGACGAGTTGAACACTTACTCGAAGAAGATGCAGTCTTCACTCAGCCGCGAGTATCGCAAGATGTACCGCAACCTCAACGGCATGCGTACCATGAATCGCTTGCCTGAGTGCATGGTGGTCGTCGATCCCAAAAAAGAAAAGAACGCCGTCAAAGAAGCCCGCAAGCTGGGCATCGCCACGGTCGCGTTGATCGATACCGATTGCGATCCCGACCAAATCGACCTGCCGATCCCCGGCAACGACGACAGCATGCGTTCGATCGACTTGATCATCAACATCATTGCCGACGCGATTGCCGAAGGCAAAGCCCAGGCGGCCACGCAGCAACAACAAAAGGCCGAAGGTTCCGAGGCGGCTGCCCCTGCACCCGCACCTGCCACGGCATAGCAGCAAAGACGACTTCGCCCAGCCGACCGACGTTAGCGTCGGCTGCCAAGCCGTCTACCCGCTGCCACCCGTCAAGCAAAAATACGCAAGCAACAGCACGTCACGAACCTCTTACAAACCAGTTAGACACACAACCTCTCAAAATCCAACTCGACATAGGAGTCCCCACCGTGGCTGAAATAACAGCAGCAATGGTCAAGCAGCTGCGCGACGACACGCAGCTACCCATGATGGAGTGCAAAAAAGCACTCAACGAGTCCAACGGCGACGTCGAAGCAGCCAAGCAAGCCCTCCGTGAATCGGGCAAAAAATTTATGGGTAAGCGACAAGATCGCAGTACCGATGAAGGCCGCATTGGTGTTTATGCTTCGATTGCTGATGGCGTTGGTAGCATCGTCGAATTGCAATGCGAATCTGCGCCCGTGGCAACGAACGAGGAATTCGTCGAGCTTGCCAACGATCTTGCCCGGCAATTGGCAACAGGCCCTGGTGCGGCAACTGCCGATGAACTTTGGGCACAGCCGTCGCCTAGCAAAAGCGGCCAGACGCTTGAAGATCAACGCGACGATATCCAAAACAAGATCCGCGAGGTCTTCCGCCTCGCTCGCCTTGAGCGGTTCGATGCCCCGTGCGGAGCATTCGTCCACATGGCAAAGATAGGCGTCTTGCTCGAAGTCGAAGGTGGCAACGACGAATTGGCCAAGGATATCAGCATGCACGTTGCAGCCATGAATCCGCAGGCCGCGACTAAAGAAGATCTCGACGCCGACCTCGTTGCCAAAGAACGGGCCACGCTTACCGAAGCAGCTCGCAAAGAGGGCAAACCAGAGAACATCATCGAAAAAATGATCGAAGGCCGGTTGCGCAATTTTTATGCTGAGCATGTGCTGGAAGAGCAGCCGTTTGTCAGAGACGAAAAACAAACGGTCGGAGCGCTCGCCAAAGCAGGCGGCATGAAACTCGTTCGTTTCATTCGTTGGCAATTGGGCGAAGCAAATGCCGGCGAATCGGATGTCGCGGCCGAGGCAACGGCCAGTTAATCGCCATTGAAATCAAAGCCCTGAGCAAAGCTGCTCAGGGCTTTTTTTCGGAACCACGTTTCGGAACCACGAAAGAAACGAAAGACACGAAAAAAGTTTGCCGCACACTATTTTCGTATATTTCGTTTCTTTCGTGGTTCCCCTATCATCAACGGTCTACGGACTTTCATACCGCAAAACTTGAAATTGACACTGGCTCTTATGTCCGACACCTCAGAAAAAACACCTGCTGGCCCCTATCGCCGTGTGGTCCTCAAGCTCTCCGGCGAGAGCTTCGCCCCGGTTGGCGAACGAGGCATCAGCATGCAAGAAGTTCTGCACATTGCGAATCAGACCTATCGCGCTCAGCAGCAAGGTGTGCAGATTGCCATCGTAATCGGCGGCGGCAATATCTTACGTGGTGCCCAGTTTACTGCTGGCAATTCCAGCATCCAGGAAGCGACCGCCCACTACATGGGCATGATCGCCACGGTCATCAACGGCCTCGCCTTGCAGGACGCCCTCGAATCACTCGGCTGCGAGACAAGACTCACGAGCACGGTCAAAATGGACGGCGTCGCCGAGCCTTACATCCGTCGTCGTGCAAAGCGGCACCTCGAAAAAGGGCGTATTGTGATCCTCGCTGGTGGCACCGGAGCCCCCTTTGTCACGACCGACACCGCAGCTGCACAGAAAGCGCTGGAACTCGGCGCCGACATTCTGATGAAAGCGACTCGCGTTGATGGCGTCTACAGCGAAGACCCCGAAAAAAACCCGCACGCCGAACTGTATCGCGAGCTTTCGTTTCAACAAGTACGCGATCAGAACCTTCGCGTCATGGACTCGACCGCGATCGCCCATTGCATGGAACACGATCTGCCGATCTTGGTGTTCAACTACCGCGAAGACGGCAACATCGAACGAGCTGTCCGTGGCGAGACCATAGGCACTTCGGTGACGAGTCACACAAGTTAGTCAACCACGGAGGCACGGAGAACACAGAGATTATTGAGGAGTGATTCGCCAGTGCTTAAAGAAGAAAAATTAACAGAGGCTGTTCTTGGCGCAGCGATTGAAGTGCATCGTGAACTTGGGCCCGGACTGCTTGAATCGGCGTATGAGCAATGTCTAAGCCATGAATTGAAAATGCGTAATATTTCTTTCGCTAGACAGGTAGATTTGTCTGTAAAATACAAGCAATTTCATCTTGATTGTGGCTATCGAATGGACATTGTAATAGATAACAAGATTGTACTCGAATTAAAATGTGTTGATGAGATCAATGACCTCCACAAAGCTCAATTGCTAACGTATCTGAAACTCAGCCAAATGCAAGTTGGCATAATACTCAATTTCAACGTCCCCAGACTGAAGGAGGGCATCGTTCGCATGGTGCTATGAAGAAACATAATTTCTCTTCTCCGTGCCCTCCGTGCCTCCGTGGTTCCATTCAGAAAGTAAATCAATGACTGCCGACGAAATTCTTCTCGACGCCGAAGAACGCATGGAAAAGGCGATTGTCAAACTCAAGCACGATCTCCGGGCATTCGTACCGGTCGCGCCAATCCGGGGCTTGTCGATTCACTACGGATTGAGGTCTACGGTTCGCCAACGCCGATCAAGCAGATCGCCTCGGTCAGTGCCCCCGAGCCGACGCAAATCGTTATTCGCCCGTTCGATCCCTCGACAATCAAAGATATCGAAAAAGGGATCATCGCTGGCGACTTGGGCCTTGCCCCACAGAACGACGGTAAAGTCATCCGCCTCAACATCCCGGCCCTTTCGGGAGAAGTGCGCCGTTCGATGGTCTCGCGCACCAAAGAATTAGCCGAAGAGCAAAAAGTCGCCATCCGCAATGTCCGTCGCGACGGTAACAAGCACACCGACCAAGCCGAGAAAGACAAAGAAATGACCGAGGACGATCGCGACTCGCTCAAAAAAGAAATCCAAGAACTCACCAAAAAGTACGAAGGCCAAGTGACAGAACTGGCCAAGGCGAAAGAAAAAGAGGTGATGGACGACTGAGGCGAATTCGGATTGCGGATTGCAGAATGAAGGGACATCAGCCGTTAGCGTCGACTGCCAAGTCGATCATTCACGTTTGATGTCAGGCAACCAACCACCGGCAACTTCTTTTTTGGAAGCATCGATCATGCACCAATTCACAAAGCTCTGGACCGTATTTTTCGTAGGCAATTTGGTTTTGTCATCGCTAGGTTGCTCTGGACAGTCAAAAGCGGCCGGCGACAATACGGTCGAAGCAATTCTGCAAGTGAGTTTTTCTAGGCATGAAATCTTTCCTTCCAAGTTGAGCCAAAATACAGTAGGTACATTTGAGGTATTCACGAATACTCAAGTGGCACTACTGAAATCTTCTTTTGTCCTACGGTCCGCATTGGTTCGCCGAGAGATCGCTAGCCTCGAAGTGGTGCAAAGCCACGACTCTGACCCTGTGCGTTGGCTCAGGAATGCCTTGAAGGTTGGCCATCCCAAAAATACCGAGTTAATCATGTTGCGATTAACAGATTCAGGGGACGTCAAGCAGTTGCGAAAAGTCTTAGACGCTGTAATCTTAGCATACCAGCGAGAAGTTATTACTCCCCGCAGAATAAGAGAATTCGAGGATCACGAGAGCTTCAAAAAGTACTATAAAAACATTTCCAATGAGTATAAAGAAAGTTTGGATAAGTTCCATGTCTTGTCGAGCGAGTTAAATGCAGACGGCGAGTCGGTCTACAGTTCCTCGCTTGAGATCCTCAAGCTTGAACTCAAGGTACAACGCGATTTTTTGAAAGAGATTGCGAGAGAGAAGATAGTCAACAGTATGAACGCAGATCTGGGAGATTCACGAGTCCGCATCGTCCAGATGGCGACTGTTGTAAAGGATTAGTTGCGTTCAAACCTCGAACTTCATTGGTCATTGGGGCTTGGTCATTGGCCCTTCACTGCTAGCATTCCCCCAGCTTCTCTTGCCCCAATCTGCGGCCCGCGTCTATACTGCCGGCCCGATACCCGTTCTCTCCGCGCATCCCGTCGCGCGTGGACCCAATTCTGATACCCGGTTTATGGAGAAACCGCTATGTCTCGCAAGGATGTTGATTCGTTAGGTTCTCGTTTTTTCGCTAAGGGTTGGAAACACCAACTTGTCTGGCTGATCGCTGCGGTGGTCATACTGACGGTCGTGTTTCAATTTCGTAAGCTCGCAGGCGATCGTGCCGCCCTTGCGAAGGCTCCGCGTTCGACTCAGCGATCTGCTCCTGCCAAGCAAGCGACCGAGTTGCCGCTTCCGCGCAAAGAACATCCGCAACATGATGTGATGGCATTGGTCAACGGCAAGGACATCAGTCGCAAAGATCTCATCAACGCCTGCGTTCGCCGCTTTGGCGAAGACGTCCTCGAAAGCCTTGTGAACAAACGGCTGATTATGTCGCACTGCGAAGCACGCGGCATCACGATCACCCAGCAAGAGATCGCCGCCGAAGTCGATCGCATGGCCAAGCGATTTAAGCTCGGTCGTGAACAGTGGTTCGAGATGCTCCAGAAAGAGCGTGGTATCAGTCCCGAAGAGTACGCTCGCGATATCGTCTGGCCTACGTTGGCCTTGCGAAAGCTGGCTGCTGAAAAGGTGAACCCTACAGCAGAAGAAATCAACAAGGCTTACGTACGCGACTTTGGCGAGATGGTTGGTGCGCGGTTGATTGCTGTCAACGACGCCAACCTAGCGCGTCAGCTCCAGGCAAAATTGACAACCAACCCCGAGAGCTTTGCTCGCATGGCCATCGAACACTCGATCGATGTCAACAGCGCCAGCGTCGGCGGACTCATTCAACCGATCCGGCACCACGTCGGCGATCCTGCCATCGAAAGTGAAGCGTTTCAACTTCAACCAGGACAAATCTCCTCGGTCATCTCGGTCGCGGGTCAGCATGTGATTCTCAAATGCGAACATCGCATCCCCCCGAGACGAGTCAATCGGGCCGAAGTCGAGCAGCAAATCGTCGAAAAACTCAAGGACGAAAAACTCCGTGGCGTTGCCAACGATCTCTTTGCCCAGCTTCAGAGCGCTGCCACAACAGTCAACGTCTACAACAATCCACGACTTCGCGAAACCATGCCGGGCGTCGTCGCGACGGTCAACGGCGATCGCATCACGATGAAGCAACTTGGGCAGGAATGCCTGCTTCGTCACGGCGAGGAGGTGCTGGAAACCGAGATTTCGCAACTCCTGCTTGAGCAAACCCTCAAGCGTGCCAACCTCGAAGTCACCGAAGCCGATCTGCAAGCTGAAGTTGCCCACGCCGCTGTCTTGGCGGGTGTCGTCGACGAACAAGGCAATGCCAATCTCGAAAAATGGTTCGCTGCTATCACGCAAGAGCAAGGCATCGAGCAAAAACAGTATCTTCGCGACTCGGTCTGGCCTTCGGCGGCGCTCAAAAAGCTGACTGCCGAGAAAGTCACCGTCTCGGAAGAGGATCTCCAAAAAGGTTTTGAAGCCAACTACGGCCAGCGAGTCCGTTGTCGCGCGATCGTGTCGCCTTCGTTGCGACGTGCCCAAGAAGTTTGGGACAAGGCCCGCCGCAATCCGTCGGTTCAATACTTCGGCGACTTGGCTGCCGAATACTCGGTCGAACCGACCAGCAAAGCCCTCCGCGGCGAAGTCCCACCGCTCCAACGTCACGGCGGTCAGCCGCTGCTCGAAAAAGCCGCCTTCGCTTTGCAGCCTGATCAGCTCTCAGGCATTGTCCAAGTCGGCGACAAGTTCATCATTCTGCGTGCCGAAGGCCGTACCGAACAAATCGACATTAATCTGGCGCAGGTTCGCGACATTTTGCACAACGACATCTACGAGAAAAAACTGAGGCTCGCGATGAGCGAAAAATTCGACGCGATCCGCGAAAACTCACGCGTCGACAACTACCTCGCCGGTACCTCGCATGCCCCGCCCAACCAAGCCAAGGTCCGGCAAGATTCGGCCGTACGCCAGACAGGCGTCCAGCGGTAGGCCGCCTGAAATTTTGCCTTGCAATCCATCCACCCTAGCATTCAGATTTGGTAATGCAGCTGGAGGAAAGCGAAGCAGCTGGAGGAAAGCGAATTGGAACCGACCGCTCTGAACTACGTGCAGGCGTTCGCAGCTTCACGCATCAGCGTTGAGTCATCCTCTTCCGTCCGATCGAGGGAACCATTCGTCCTTGCTATCTTTATGGTAGTTGTGAATATGCCAAACTTTTCGAGCAACGTGGCGAGTAATCCGCGACGTTACGAGCCTCGAGAACACTTCCAGTAACACCTCCATTGGGTAACGAACCGGCAACGGGTATAATTGATCTGAATCAAACCAGACCAAATCCAATAACCGAGCCTTCGTTATGTCAGCCGACCTGTCCTCATCTAGCGAGCCTTTCCACGTCGAATTCGCCCAGCGCGTAAAACGTCTGCCGCCGTATCTGTTTGGCCGGATCAACAAAATGATCTACGACAAACGGGTTGCCGGCGACGACGTGATCGAACTCGGCATGGGCAACCCGAGCGATCCGCCGCAGGATTTGGTGATCGAAAAGCTAACCGAAGCCGCTCGCGATCCCAAGAATCATCGCTATAGCAAGTCGAACGGCATCGCCAACCTTCGCCGCGAAGTCGCCGCCAAATACTTCAAAAAGTATGGTGTGCGGGTCGATCCTGACGACGAAGTCATCACTTGCCTAGGCTCTAAAGAGGGCTTTAGCCATATGTGTTTGGCCCTGATGGGTCCTGGCGACACGGCCATTGTGCCAGCACCCTATTTTCCGGTGCATGTCTATGCGGTCGCGTTGGCGTCGGGTAATGTGATTTCACTACCCGTCACGAACAGCGAAAAGTTTCTCGCCGACGTCGCTTACACTTGCGAGACGCTTTATCCCAAGCCCAAGTTGCTGATCGTCTGCTATCCCCACAATCCAACGAGCGAAGTCGTCGAGCAATGTTTTTTTGACGAGGTCGTCAAGATCGCCAAAAAGTACAACCTGATGGTGATCAGCGATTTCGCCTACGCCGACGTAGCGTTTGATGGCTACCAGCCGCCTAGCTTTTTGGCCTCGCCCGGCGCTGCCGAAGTTGGCGTCGAGTTCACCACCATGAGCAAAGGCTACAACATGGCGGGCTGGCGAGTAGGTTTTTGTGCGGGCAACTCGCAAATGATCAGCGCACTGGCGACGATCAAAGGTTACTACGACTACGGCATGTTTCAAGCGATCCAAATCGCTGCGATCATGGCGCTACGCCATACCGATTCGGCCGTCGAACAGCAATCACGAATCTACCAAAGCCGCCGCGACGCCTTGTGCGAAGGCCTCGCCCGATTGGGCTGGGAGGCCAATGTACCGAAGGCTGGCATGTTTGTCTGGCAGCCGATCCCCGAGCCGTGGCGTAGCCGCATGAGTACGATGGATTTCGCCATGCTGTTGCTCGAAAAAGGCAATGTCGCGGTCAGCCCCGGCAGTGGCTTCGGCCCCGCCGGCGAAGGTTTTTTGCGAATGTCGCTCGTCGAAAACGAAGAACGGCTGCGTCAGGCGGTACGGCAGATTAAGCGATGTTTGAGCGATGC
>JAADGD010000199.1:0-5283 GCA_013152515.1 Planctomycetota bacterium | reverse complement strand
GGGAGCGCTAAGCCGCCAGCGTTGGTGACGGGGTTTTTTGCACTTTTGCACATCGTTCAAAACCGTTTTTTCGTGGCAAAACCTCAGTGCTTTTGCAACGGGGCACATTCGTAAGTCGTTTGCTCGCAAGAGCTTCGGAAAACGGCCCTGTGCAAAAGTGCCAAAGTTTTGCCAAATCGGCCACCTCACATTTGGCAAAACCTACGCACGCCGCAAGCAACAAACACCCCCCACGAAGCGACGGGCCTCCGGCCCGCGCATGCAGCGCAAGCTACCAACCTCAAGCGATTCAACATCCCAAATTTTCAAAGAGCAAACCGGCGCATCAAGCACCACGCTCAATCTATAACATCGCAAACAAAAAATCAGGTGCGATTTTTGGCCACCTAAAAATGGCTTAGCGTGAACGGAACACTCCCTCACGGTCGCGGTTCAGAATAAACTCCTACCGAACCGCGACCGTTAGGGAGTCGCCCGCAAGATGCTTTTCGATCGCAAGAGTCAAACACCACAAGAGTCAAACAATGAGTGCGAGTACGCCATCCAACAAATCAACGCCCCGACTTACGCCGCCACATCGCCAGCCCTGCCAGCGCACCTAGCATTAGTGTACTCGGCTCGGGCACAGCAGTCGCTAACGCGGAAGAAGAGGCGGCGCCATAATTCGTTTGCCACTGGAGAAGCCCCGAAGCCGAGCCGTCCGTGCGTTGCCATTCCAAAAAATCGGAACCGTCGACGTCTCCATCTCCATCAAAATCGCCAGAAAGATTGCTCGCGACGAGATTGGAAACAAAGATTCCGCTCGATCCGTCCGTAAAACTTGCTCGGAATACCATCTGTCCCAGATTGTTGAAAACACTTGCGCGGCCATCTTCGCTGCCGTTGAAGGCCACAATCCCCAGTTCGCTTATCGTGCGCAAATCGGTGCCCGGTCCGTCGTCAACGTCAAGCTGATCGCCACTGCGGGCAATCAGTGTCAACACCCCAGAGGTATCCTGTGCCCAGATACCAAAGTTATTGCTGTTGTCCACTCCCGTACCGGTGAGGTTTCCCCAAAAAGCGGTCTGTCCTGCGCCGTTAAAAATAGGGCTACTCAGAAAAGAAAAATCAGCACTGGTACCGGGCGCTCCATCCCCTTTGCGAGCAATCAAGGTGAGCGACCCGCTCCCTTCCGACCAAATGCCTCGGTCGTTGTCACTACTCACGCCTGTGCCGGTAAGAAACCCAGTAAAAGCCGTTTGGCCTACGCCGTTCAGGACGGGATTGATGAGCAGAGAAAAGTCGGCACTTGTGCCAGGCGCCAAGTCCCCGGTGCGAGCTACCAATGCGACAGCGCCGCTTCCCTCAGACCAGATCCCGCGGTTGTTATTTGAAGTCACACCTGTGCCGGTGATTTCACCCCAGAATGCGACTTGGCCGGCACCGTTAAAATCGGGGCTACTGAGAAAAGAAAAGTCGGCACTCGTGCCAGGTGCCGCACTGCCTGTGCGAACAGCCAAATCGAGTGCACCACTCCCCTCGGACCAAATTCCACGATCATTATTTGCGTTCACCCCAGTGCCGGTCAGAGTTCCCAAGAAGGCTGTCTGACCAGCGCCGTTGAGGATTGGACTTTCGAGAAAAGAAAAGTCAGCACTCGTGCCAGGTGCTGTGCTGCCCTCGCGAGCGACCAAAGCCAGCGAGCCATTCCCCTCGGACCAGATGCCCGTGTTGTTGCTACTTGTGACCCCGGTACCAGTCAGGCCGGCAAAAAATGCCGTTTGGCCCGCGCTATTGAAGCCTGGGCTGGTGAGAAAAGAAAAGTCGGCACTCGTGCCAGGCGCTGAGCTACCCTCGCGAGCTACCAAAGCAAGCGAGCCGCCCCCCTCGGACCAGATGCCCGTGTTATCGTTAGCTCCTGCCCCAGGGCCAAAAAGCAGTGTCCCAAGAAACGCCGTTTGACCCGCGCCGTTAAGCACGGGACTATTGAGAAAAGAAAAGTCGGCACTCGTGCCAGGGGCCCCGCTTCCCGTGCGAGCAACTAAACCGAGTGAGCCGCCTCCCTCTGACCAGATGCCTTGCTCGTTACCGCTGTTGACACCCGGTCCGGTTACCACTCCACGAAACGCCGCTCGACCAGCGCTATTGAGGTTGGGAATATCGAAACTAGAAAAGTCAGCACCGGTCCCAGGTGCAGCCGTTCCCGAAAGCGCCACCGTCAGCAGCGACTGGGCACTGGCGGCAGAAACCAAACAACCCAAAAACAAGCACCCTATAACCAAGCAATTTGGCAAGAAGGCGAGACAAACGAACAAGCATTTTGAAGGATTCACAAGTCTTTTTCCGTTGAATTTGAAAATGAGGACTCTTCGGTATTAGCTGATGCAAATGTTACCTGAGAGCGTCACGAGAACACCACTCTACAAACTCTTGCAACAGTGCAACAACTAACGCTGCGGCCGTCGAGAATCATTCTACGAAACGACTTGTGGAGAAAACCGCCTACGGCTCTTGCCATACGCACAGAGCATGCCTGTGGTCACGCAATACTATCACACCCCAGCAGAATTAAAGCTGCTGCGAGGCTTTAACGAAACCGGCGGCGCAACGTCGTTCCGCCGAGACAAGAAGCCAAGACAACCCATACCAACGCGGCAGTTGGTTCTGGAATGACGTCGACCTGAAGGCTGACGTTATCGATCGTCGCGTTGAAATAAAGCAGGTTATCCTGCTGCTCGAACGCGATCTGAATATCTTGGCCTGCCAAGCTCTGCAGGAGCGTCGTCAGATCGAACAAGCGATTGTTCGGCCCGACTTGCTGGAGAGGATCACCCGGGTCGGTGGAGAAAATCTCTTGAATCAGACCGCCAGCCATGTCTTCGATCAATACACGAAACTCTTGGTTTGGGTCGGAGAATTGACCACCGAAATTTCTAATGCGATCTGCCCAACTGAACGTCGCGTTCGTGATATTCAACGGCACTTGAAAAATCTGCGTCACAAGATTAAGTGCTGAACTGGTTTGACTCGACACCGCGTCGAATTGCCCAGCAATCGGCGCTAAAGCGCCCCCTGGCCCAGTTGGGTTGAAACTACCACCATTGATGGTAAATTCTAATCCTGCGCCGGTGGCGCTATTCGCCCAACCCGTGAAATCACCTGTTTCGAAATCGCCATTGGTGATGAGTTCGATACTCGCGGTGGCGCGCTCAGTTGAAAAAATCAAAGCGGTAGTAAACAAAGCGATCAAAAGTAAACGTGTCATCGGCGTTCCCCAGTTATTTTCCGTAATAAGTACCCCTCGAACATCCAACTGCTTACAACTAACAGCGGCACTCGACGCACATCTTCACCACGCTAGCTGTCACAGATATCTGAACCTGTTAGCGATTGTAGCAGCTTGCCCCCCAAGATGGCTAGTAATTTCCTTTTTTTCAGTAAATAAATCCTCTAAGCTGTTGACTTCCGAATCGCCCGGCGCACCTCGCAGTGTTCGCAAAGCCCCCATTTCAACAAGTTATTCCTTCCCGCCGCGCCAGGGTTGAGGACTTTTTTTCGTTGACGTTGAAAACAAAGCTTGACGCCTCTGGTGAATACTGTTACACTACTGTAGTCTCTTGGTTCAAAAGGCTTTAGTATAAGGCTATAACGCATGCTTCTCAGAATCGAAAAAGGCTCGGCGGTGCCGATCTCGCGGCAAATTACCGGTCAGATTGCCATGCTGTGCGCGTCAGGAAAACTCGAGCCCGGCGAGCGACTGCCATCGGTACGCGAACTGGCCCGCGAGCTGGCGGTCAATCAGAACACGATATTACGCGTGTACGAACGGCTGGTGAGCGACGGGCTGCTGGAAATGCGTCACGGCCAAGGGACTTTTGTGGCCAAAGATGCACCCGAAAGCTCTCTGGCCGTCCATCGCGAACGGCTTGTCGAAGAATTGCGACAACTGGCTCGCCAGGGGATTTCGTTAGGCCTTTCGGCCGATCAGATTCACGAATTGTTGGCCAAGGCACTGGAGCAACTTCAAAAGGATGTGAGATGTGAGATTTAGGATTGAAGATCTGGCAACATCTCTTTTTCACATCATCAATCTCACATCTCACATCTCACATCTCCTATCTCAAATTTCCATACCAACGGAGACACTCCATCATGAACCCCATTGACAAAAACATGGCGGCTATCGATATCCAGGCGGTCCATAAATCGTTTCGCCAAAACGAAGTCTTGCGCGGCATGAGTCTGCGTGTCGAGCGTGGCCATACGTTTGCGTTTCTGGGGCGTAACGGTGCTGGCAAGACGACGACGATTCAGATGCTGCTCGGGCTGCTCGATCGCGACGAGGGATCGATCCGCGTGTTGGGGCTTGACCCAGAAAAAGAGCCGCTCGCCGTGCGGGCGCAGGTTGGCTACTTGGCCGAAGACCAAACGATGTACGGCTGGATGAAGTGCGGCGACATCCTTCGTTTTTTGGCACCGTTCTATCCAACTTGGGATCACGAGCTGGCACTCAAGTACGCCAAAGATTTCGAGGTGCCGCTCCAGCAAAAAATAAAGCATCTGTCGAAGGGGCAGAATGTGCGGCTCGGGTTGGTGATGGCACTAGCGCATCGGCCCGAATTGGTCATCCTCGACGATCCCGCGCTCGGGCTCGACCCGATCATGCGCAAGCAATTCAATCGCGACCTGATCACGCACTTGCAAGGCGAAGGCCGAACGGTGTTTTATAGTTCGCACTTGCTGTACGAAGTCGAGCCGGTGGCCGATGTGGTGGCCATATTAAAAGAAGGAAAAATCGTGCGGCAGGCGGCGACCGAGGAGTTGCGACGCGATGTGAAGCAGATTTTTTTGCCGCGAGAGGCGATGGCGATGTTGGGCGAAGAGGCAAGCTTGCTCGACACTCGACCCGATGGCGAGGAGGTGGCGGTTACGGTGGAAGGTGCGGCGGGGGCGATTGAAGCTTTGCGGCGCGAAGGAGTGGAGCATCGAGTGGTTGATTTGAATCTCGACGAGATCTTCGAGGCGTATGTGACGGGGAAGGTTGATGAGGGGGAGATCGGTAAGACCGAGCGGATTGCGATAGTTACATAATTCGATAGGAAAATCGTTCGGACGCTTCCTTACGGGCGCGGTTCGGTTTCTTTCACGGCTGCGATGGAATGTTAATCCGAACCGCGCCCGTAAGGAAGCGTCCGCACAACTTAGCCAACCAAAGAACACGAGTATCTCCATGCACACCAAGCAACAACAAAAACCGATGCGATCCGTCTGGCAGAGTTTGCTTTGGAAGGAATGGCACGAGCA
>JAADGD010000209.1 GCA_013152515.1 Planctomycetota bacterium | reverse complement strand
GTACCGGCAGCAAAATCTTTCCGTCAGCCAGTTTGACGATTTGCGGCTCAACCTTTTCCGCCTCTGCCTCCACGGCTGTCGCCACTTCTTCTGCACGCACAGTCGCGGAGATGCCTGTGACAAAAGCCATAGTGGCGGCAAAAGTAACGAAAGTTTTACGTTGTTTCCAATTTTTGAACATTGTATCTCCTCGGTAAAAGTAAACCATAACAACAGATATCTGCGCTGATCTGCGTTTATCCGCGGCTATTTTTTCATCAACACCACAACTAAAATTACAAGTAACAAAAACACCAGGCCGCCCAAAAAAAAGGTTGCCTTCCGCGCACGGTCTTTGCGGTTGCGTTTGGAATTCAAATAGTGAGCGTTGGGGCTCGTCGGCGTCGGGCCATCGTCAGTCATCGTAGCATCGGGCATCGTAGCATCGGGCATCGCGGCGTCGGGTATCGTGGCGTCGGGCAATGTTGCCGGCGCTGGGCTCGGCGCGGGCGGGACGACTGGCGTCGCTGGCGCGGCGGGGCCATTCAACAAAGTGATCGCCTGGCCGCCGGGCTTCCAGTCAGGCCAGCCGGTTCGCCAAACCCAGCAGTCGAGCGGCACGCGTCCTTCGGCAACCCAGCCGCGCATCACCTCATCGCTCGCTGGGCCAAACTGTTCGCCCGACGCCATGCGGACATGCCAAGCCTCCTCGGTCGCCGCCGTTTCAACAGTCGGGGCTGGCGGCAAACTGGGCGCTGGTGGCGGCTCGTTAGAATCACGCTGTGATGCATCGCCGGAATCATTGCCAGAGCCTACCCCCACGACTTCCTCAATCGCTTCGACCTGCCCACCACTCTCGCGCGGCACCAAAAACTTGGCGTCGCACTGCGGACAGATCCCACGCTCGCCGGCGAGAAACGCTTTGACGTTGAGTTTATGCCCATTGGGGCACAGAAATCGTATACCCATCGTTGACCACACGCTGTTCTGAGATCAGAAATGTTACTGCTATTAGTGTATCCGCAGTACGCAAAATCGTGAAGCCGCATAGAGCAGCGGCTTCCGCTCGCAGCTAGGAGATAAGAATTGCCCGCTGACGTCGCCTCAGCCGCAAGCTATAGTTGCAGTTTCCAACTCCCTTACCTCTGACCTCTCAACTCTAGCCTCCCGACTCTCCTATGCCTCTTTGGGAAATCATTCTGCTCGGCATTGTCCAGGGTCTGACCGAGTTTTTGCCGGTTAGTTCCTCGGGGCATCTGGTCGTGGCGAATTCGCTACTGGAATGGTTGGGAAACGAGCCGGTCGAAAACCTTCTCGAAGTGAGCATCGTGTTGCACCTTGGTACGTTGGTCGCGGTGCTGGTGTTTTATCGGCGCGAAATTGTGCGGCTGCTGGGGGACGATCGGCGAGTGATACCGATTTTGATCGTCGGCACGATTCCGGCGGTCGTGTTTGGGCTGTTGCTCAAGAAGGGCATGGATGCGGATTTAGTCTTAGAAAATCCGCTCCTTTCGGGGCTGATGTTTCCTGTCACGGCTGCGGTGTTGTTATGGGTCTCGCGTCGTGCGCCGAGTGATATCGAGTACACGCAGCTGACCTGGCAAAAGTCGCTCGCGATTGGCCTCATGCAAGCGATCGCGATCTTGCCGGGAATTTCGCGAAGCGGATTTACGATTGCTGCGGGGTTGGGTGTGGGGCTAAGCCGGCAATCGGCGGCGACCTATGCGTTTTTGCTGGCAATTCCCACCATCGGCGGGGCGGGGTTGCTCGAAGGGATCGACGCGATGAAAGAGGGCACCACCGGCACGCCAATACTGAATTTGCTGATCGGCTTTCTCGTTTCCTTCGGCGTTGGCTGGGTCGCTTTGAAGCTGTTGGTGCGTTGGGTACAGCAAGGGCGGCTGGCGATGTTTGCGTATTATCTTTTTCCGCTCGGCGTGGCGGTGGTGGCGTGGCAGTTGATGGGATAGCCGCGTTGCCACGCAACGCAAGGGGAAGCGAAGTTGAGTTACCCGTTGCGCGCCTTGCGTTGCGTGGCAACGCGGCTTTTGCCTTCCCTGCCAAAATGGCAGCGACGAGGGCCGCATTCTGCTGTGTACTGCGTCACTAGCCCGAAATGGCAGCGGGGTGATTTTCGTGGCGATGACCTAAACCCTTGCTACTAAATCACTTGCGGAAAGCTGCCGAATTGGCGCGCGGGTTGCAATTGGGGGTTGGCTTATGGCTCGCTCTGCGCTGACACAAATTTCGGCACAAGTGCCGTTGCTTCGTTTGGTTGCAGAACCAAAGCGTATCAGCTGCGAAAATGTACATCTTCAATTTCACATCACATATCACACATTTCCCCTTGGAGAACTCCCCTCATGGCAACTGCTACCAAGAAAAAGAGCAAGGTCACGCTACAACCCCTGGGCGACAAAGTCGTCGTCGAACGTGATGAATCGCTCGACACGACTGCCGGCGGCATCTTTCTGCCCGACTCGGCCAAAGACAAGCCTTCGCGCGGTACGATCATCGCGATCGGCACCGGCAAACTGCTCGACGATGGCACGCGTGGCGAATTGCAAGTGAAAAAGGGCGACCGCATCCTCTTTACCAGCTACGCCCCCGAGCCGATCAACCTCGACGACGAAGAATACCTGCTGATGAGCGAGAGCGATATTCTGGCAGTGATTGAGTAGTGAGTCGCGAGTAAGTATTCCCAGCCGCGTTGCCACGCAACGCACGGCGCACCACGATTAACTCTGATTCCCCTTGCGTTGCGTGGCAACGCGGCTATCAGAACCCGCCAATACAACAACGTAAGGAACCCTAAAATGGCTAAAATCATTGCCTTCGATCAAGAAGCTCGTGACGCGATGCGTCGCGGTGTCGGCAAATTGGCCCGCGCCGTTAAAATTACGCTCGGTCCCAAAGGCCGTAACGTCATCCTCCAAAAGTCGTTCGGCTCGCCGACCGTCACCAAAGACGGCGTGACCGTCGCCAAAGAAGTCGAGCTGGAAGACACTTTTGAAAACATGGGTGCCCAGATGGTCAAAGAAGTCGCTAGCAAGACGTCCGACGTCGCTGGCGATGGCACCACGACCGCGACCGTCCTCGCCGAAGCCATCTTCAACGAAGGCCTGCGTGCCGTCGTGGCTGGTGTGAACCCCGTGCAAATGAAGCAGGGTATCGAAAAGGCTGTCGAGGACATCACCGCGCAGCTTCACAAGATGGCTGTCAAAATTAAGACGACCGACGAGATGGCCCAAGTCGGCACCGTCGCGTCGAACGGCGACACCGAAATCGGCGAAATGCTTTCGCAAGCGATGGAAAAAGTCGGCAAGGACGGCGTCATCACCGTCGACGAAGGCAAGAGCCTCGCGACCGAGGTCGAGTGGGTCGAAGGCATGCAGTTCGATCGCGGCTACTTGTCGCCTTACTTCGTGACCGACCAAAGCTCGATGGAGTGTGTCCTCGAAGATTGCTACGTGTTGGTCTTCGAAAAGAAGATCAGCAGCGTCAAGGATTTGGTCCCTTGCCTCGAAGCTGTGGTCAACGCCGGCAAGCCGTTGTTGATTATCGCCGAAGACATCGACGGCGAGGCCTTGGCCACCTTGGTCATCAACCGCCTCCGCGGCACGTTTAATGTTTGTGCCGTAAAAGCCCCAGGCTTTGGAGATCGTCGCAAGGCGATGCTTGAGGACATTGCCACGCTGACTGGCGGACAGGCAGTCTTCGAAGACCTTGGCATCAAGCTTGATGCGATCGGCCTCAAGGAGTTGGGCCGTGCCAAGAAAGTGATCGTCGACAAAGACAACACGACACTGATCGAAGGGGCCGGCAAAAGCGCCGACATCCAAGGTCGCATCGGCCAGATTCGTCGCGAAATCGACAACTGTTCGAGCGACTACGACAAAGAAAAGCTCGAAGAGCGTCTGGCCAAGCTGTCCGGTGGCGTTGCCAAGGTGAACGTCGGTGCCGCGACCGAGAGCGAGATGAAAGAAAAGAAGGCCCGCGTCGAAGACGCCCTGCACGCCACGCGCGCAGCCGTCGAAGAAGGCATCCTGCCTGGTGGCGGTGTCGCCCTGTTGCGAGCCAGCACCAAGGTCAGCGCTGACGGACTGAGCCACGATCAAGAGATCGGCTACAAGATCGTCACGCGTTCGTGCCGTTCGCCAGTCATGGCGATCGCCAACAACGCCGGCCAAGACGGCGGCATCGTCTGCGAAAAGGTCGTCGAGTCGAAAGGCAACGTCGGCTACAACGCCGCCACCGACGTCTACGAAGACCTCGTCAAATCGGGCGTCATCGACCCAACCAAGGTCACCCGCACCGCGCTGCAAAACGCAGCCAGCGTTGCCGCCCTACTGCTAACCAGCGACGCCCTCATCGCCGACGCCCCGAAGAAGGACGGCAAGGGAGCCGGCGGACCAGGGATGGACGGGATGTATTGATGAGGGGTTAGTTGTTAGGCGTTAGTTTGAAGCACGAAAAACCCCGGCCATTTGGCCGGGGTTTTTTTGATGTGAGGAAAACATGACTGCGAACAACGAAGTCCCAGTAAACACAATCACGTTTTCGGGTCTACGCGAATACTATCACCTGAATTCACTCATTGTTTGGAATATGCATTGCGAGTTTGAGGAGCACCTTGATGCAAAAGCGAACAGAATCCTAAAAGAGTATCAAGAAGATAATCCAAAGCAATTGGAAGTTTGGTCTTCAGAGTTACATTACATCCAAGTACAGATGCGCACTCAATTACGGTATGCGTTGCTGCCACGTTTCCTTAGTCTGTTTGAAGGAGTCCTCAAGAGCATCTGCAAAATCTCAGACCCAATTTCTTATGAGAAGGTCAGGCAGCAAGGGTGGCTTAAAACGCACAAGAAGTTTTTGAAGGATCAAGATGTAGAACTCGATGATGCTATTGAGGATTTTGCGACAATGCGCCACTTGATTACAATACGTGACTGCATTACCCATGCAAACGGCGAGATCAATAGATGCAAAAATCCAGTGCCTGTAAAAGAAGCTATCGAATCCATAGGCACTGCTGGAGTATTCGAGAAAGACGGCGTGATTTTCCTTGGAGATCAAGTGATTCCTACTACTTCCATCGCTATGAGTAATATCTTTGTTAAGCTATTCAGTCACTTTGAGCATCCGTTAGATTGGGCTCGTTGGTCTTGACATTACCATGACGAATAACGAGCGGCGAACCTGCTCGGACGCTTCCTCACGGGCGCGGTTCGGTGTAGGGTATTGTTGTGGCGTTGTTTTTTGGCCGAACCGCGACCGTAAGGGAGTCGACCAACGATCGTCGGTTACGTTGGACTTTTGCCTGATTGATCGGGCTTGTCGTAAGCATTGCTGATACTTTGGCCCGATTCAGGGGCTTGAATCTACTCAATCGCTTCCTTACGGGCGCGGTTCGGTGTAGGGTATTGTTGTGGCGTTGTTTTTTGGCCGAACCGCGACCGTAAGGGAAGATACCGGCCAGACGGAATTAATTGCGATGCTTGAGCATTTTGATCTGATTTCTCCTAGCAACTAGCATCTACTCAATCGCTTCCTTACGGGCGCGGTTCGGTGTTATGCTCGACTGCACGCTTTACCGAACCGCGACCGTGAGGGAGTCGACCAACCATGTCTGTTTCGCAGTCAACCTCGGAATTCCCGCCGGCCTATCTGATCACTTTTCGCACCTACGGTTCCTGGCTGCATGGTGATACGAAAGGAAGTGTCGATCGAGTACACAATCGGCCTGATACCGATTTAGTACCACCAGATGAGCGGAAGTTTGGAGCGATGCAAAGCCGCATGTCAGGCAATGCCGTGACACTCGACGAATCGCAACGTCTTTGTGTCGAGCAAGCCATTGCTGGCGTCTGTGAATACCGTGCTTGGGAATTGTTGACGATTCATGTGCGTACCAACCATGTGCATGTTGTAGTTGCAGCTCCTGTGGATCCCGAGAAAGTGATGAACGATTTCAAAGTGTGGGCGACGCGGAAACTGCGTAAGGCAAAACTGTTCGATGCCGATGCCAAGATTTGGTCACGGCATGGAAGTACTCGCTATTTGTGGGATGAGCGAGCGAAAGAGGATGCCGGGCACTATACCGTTAATGGACAAGGAGTTGATTTGTCGCCGTGAACCCACTCGGACGCTTCCTCACGGGCGCGGTTCGGTTTTTGATGGTATGGTAGCGTTTTTCCTACCCCAACCCCGCTCTCCCACGGTACGCTACAAGCAGGAGATCCAACTATGCTTGAAATCACACCGGAATTGCAGCAACGGATCGAGGCGCATGTTGTTGGTGGCGTCTTTAGCCAACCTAGCGAAGTGATCCAGGCGGCTCTTGATATCATGGAAGAGCGGCAGCAAGAGTATCGTCAGTTGGAGTCTGCCATTGGCCAGTTACAGCGGGGCGAGCTTACGGAGTTCGATGCCGAAGACATCAAACGTCGGGGTCGCGAGCGGCTGAATTGAGCCATGCCTCACATTCTGATCACGCCTGAAGCCCGCAAAAATTTGGATGGCATTTGGGATTACATTGCCCAGGACAATCTCCCTGCCGCCGACAAACTCATCGACCAACTGTGGCAACGGTTCCGACTCTTGGCCGAGAATCCAGAGCTAGGCGAATTGCAGCCCTTGTTAGCCGAGGGCGCGTTTCGGCGTCACGTCTTTGGCAACTATGGCACCTACTATCAACCACGATCCGATGGCATTGCTGCCATCCGTGTGTTGCATGGGGCAAGGGACCAGGAGCGGCAATTTTAGACAACGCTAATACAAAATCATTAGCGTTGATTAGCGTTCATCAGCGGTTGAAAAAACGGGCACTACCTTCCGCCTAAATCCCCTTCTCGTATTTCATCCTGGGCGGTGTGGCGGATGTGAAGCACGTAGACTGTGTCGTCTTCCACGGTAGACAGAATCCGGTGGCGGTTCTTTTTGGAGCGGCCGTAGAGAAGCTCTCGTAAATCGAAGGGGAAACGATCGTTTTCGCGGGCGCGGCCGCAGCGGAGAGGATTGTTTGCGAGAGTTCGGATCGCTTGCGAGATGCCGCAGTACCAGTCCGCGCAAACGCCCCAGAATAATGAGCCGAATACCAATCGAATGTTTCGTCGCGGTCTCGCTCTGCTCGCCGAGCAACATGCAGTTTGTACGTCATGCGTCTTGGGCGATGTTGTGCTGACGACGAAACTCGGCGTCGGCTTCATCGAACGGTCGGTGGCGTCCTGCCTGCACGTCTTCGTAACCTTCTGCGATCGCGGCGACGGTCTCTTCCTGCTCATCGAGTAACCGCAGTGCTGCTCGCAAGACGGCCTCTTCGTTGACGTACTCGCCCGAGGCAAGTTTTTGTCGGACGATCTGGTCTAGCTCTTCGGTCAGTGCGTAAGCCATAAGATTGGTCATCCTTTGTTTTGGTGGCAGGGAAGACTTCAGCCACGTCATTCCTCAATTATAGCAGACTTCGACAGCAAGGGGGTGTGGCATCGCCTCAGAAGATTCGATTGCTCAGCCCTCTCAAAGAGCGTAGAATCGCAAAATGCCCTCCGCTGCTCCACTTCTACTGCCGTCCGTCGAAGAATACTTAGCCGCCGAGACCGATGGCGAGGTCCGGCACGAGTATTTGGGTGGTTATCTCTATGCAATGGCTGGAGCAAAAACGGTTCACAATCGAATTGCGATGAGTATGTTGGGTGCGCTGCACACGCAGCTTCGTGGCCAGCCTTGCGAGCCGTTCAACTCGGACATGAAAGTCCGTCTCCAGATGGCAAACCATACGCGGTTTTATTATCCAGATGGAATGGTGGTCTGTTCGCCGAATGGACCTGACGATCCTTTTCAAGATCAGCCGGTGGTGATTGCTGAGGTGATCTCAGAGTCGACACGCCGCACGGACGAGGGCGAGAAACGCGAAGCATATCTGTCGATCGCGTCGCTGCAGGTTTATTTGCTGATCGAAACGGGCCAGCCACGCGTCGTCGCGTACCGCCGTGATGCAGAGGCGACGAGCAGCGCTGACGGATTCCGTTCGGAGGTTTACTCCGGCCTTGAAGAAGTCGTACCGTTGGGCGAAATTTCTGCCGAGTTGGCGCTGAGCGATTTGTACGAGCGCGTCAAATTTCCGTAACCGTTCCAGGAAAAAAAAGCCGCTGATGAACGCCGATGTACGCAGATGGGTATGCGCGATCGAAAACTATCGGCGTCTATCTGCGACTTCTTTTTCTGGACAGCGTAATCTCTGCAGGTGGCCAAAAATCGTTGCTATATTTTCGGGCGAGATGCTGTAAAATGCGGGCAGTCAATTTGTAACTGTTCACGGCGCTGAAAGAAGAAAAAGAAAAAGCCACCGATAAACACGGATAAACGCAGATGAGGAAGAATTTGTTGGCCGAATTCGATTGCCGAAAAGAAAGAGGGAAGAAATAGCGGGAAAACTCCGAATCCCTCCAGGAAATCGGTGTTCATCGATGTTCATCTGTGGCTAATGTTTTCCCTCTTGTGAACGGTTACGACAATTTCTCCCCATGAAAAAGGAAGGGGGATTTTCCTGACCTTGGCAATTAGGTTTTGCCAAGCCGGCACATGGCAACTTGGCAAAACTTTGGCACTTTTGCACACTCCGAATTCATAAAACGCCTTAAATTAAGGGCGATTTGCGAATTGTGCGGTGCAAAAGCCGGGAGGTTTTGCCACGAGAAACGCGTTTGAAAACAACATGGCAAAACCCAAATGGAGGGGTAATCGGTTCCGCTTACGATGGAATGCCCATGACCTATCACCAAATATTTCTGCTCGTTGCAGCGGCGGCGATGTTCGTTGGCCTGCCGGTTTGGGGATTATACACTGCGTAGAAATGGCTTCGTACTGATCCGAAAGATCGCCGCGAGCGCGATGGGGGAGGTGGTTACATGAGCAACGCGATCGGCGGAGCGATGATGGACATCGACAAGTTGATACGTCCCTCGGTCGAACACCAAATCGAAGCCCAAACGCCCCTCGTTAAAGAAGACGAGCAAGATGGGGAGTAATTTCGGATTGGGGAATGTCAGTAGCAGCGTAACCGTTCACGAAAAAAGGAAAAGAGCCGCCGATGGACGCCGATAATCGCAGATTTTTGAACTTGGTTTTCGTATCTGCGTTTTTCAGAGTCCATCGGTGGTTCTTTTATTGTCCTAACGATGGGTCTAAAACCCTCGTCTTTAGACGAATCTTTCAGGGTATTACGATGACCAGAATTCTAACTCTCCATGCGACACTTGGATTACGATGAACAAGCAATATGAACAAGCAATATTTCCACCGAACCGTCCCGGCGCGCCGGGATAAGGAAGCGTCCGTTTGAGTTCGACTCCTGTTGGAACGCTTCCTTACGGGCGCGGTTCGGTATTCCCCTCGTGAGTGAAGGATTTTAGTCCGTAGCTCACAGTAATTGCCGATAGCTACTCACGCTTACATGTTTCGTGGGATGATATTTAGGTCGAGCCCCAATACAAAAACCATCAGCGAGATGATGCAAACGAAGCCAACGGTGTGGAGGGCGATGACGAATTTTTCGCTTGCTGGGCGGCCGCGGATGCCTTCCCAGGTGAGGAAGACCATGTGTCCGCCGTCGAGCATCGGGATTGGCATGAAGTTGATGACCGCTAGGTTTGCGCTGAGCATCGTCAAAAACAACAGTAGCTTGCCTGGACCCTCGAACGCCGAGTAACCGGCTGCCCTGGCAATGGTCACGGGTCCGCCGAGCGCGGTGAACGGTACTTGCGTGCCGAGCTTGCGCAGAAAACGAAACACCATGCTGAGCGAATTTTTAGTTTCTTCAAAACCTAACTGGAATTGTTCGCCAAATGTGTTGGCGATTTTTATACGTTGGATTGGCTCGAAAATGAAACCACGAGAGGCCTCGAATTGATCAGCGACAGGAGCAGGTGTGAGCGTGGCCGTTGCGGTCTTGTCGCCCCGTTTGTAAGTGAGTTTGATTTCGGCGCTGGCGGGCAGGCGCTGCAATTGTTC
>JAADGD010000100.1 GCA_013152515.1 Planctomycetota bacterium | reverse complement strand
TGTACACCGTTTGAGCAGTCGGTTGGGCGCAGCGAAAAAAAGATTTTTCGGTAAAAGTTCTCCGAAGAGAAACAGCACCGGCGCAAGCACAATCGGTCCCAGCACCGCGACGAGCGCCCCGCCCTCCGGATAAAAACGTTGCGAGGCCATCACTACCGCCAGCGAAGTTACGTAATTCGCTAAGTTGTTTCCCACCAGCGTTGTCGCGATGAATAGCGAAGGTTGATGGGCTAACCAGAGTAGTGTCCGCGATGTCCAACTACCTGCGAGAGCCTCAATCGCCAGTCGCACGCGCGTCGCACGATAGAAGCCAGTCTCAGAGCCACTAAAAAAGGCGCTAAGCAGCAACCCAGCCAATAATAGTAACACGATGACCGTCATGGCTTGCCCCCCTGCCCTCTTTTGCGTTGCCCTGTTTTGAGAGACAGGTGTACCAGCATTTTTTCTTGCGGCTCCGCTTCGATCACTCGGAAAGAAAACGATTCCCACTCGATTTCGTCACCTGCAACGGGCAGACGATGCAACAATTCTTGCACGACACCCGCGACGGTGGTGCTTTTCATCGTCGGAAGCGTAATGTTGAACTCGCGGCTCAGACGCCGCAGGGTGGCCATTCCGGTCACTTGCCAGAGATTCTCTTCCAATTGCTCAATGGGCGAGGTTTCTAGCAAACGTTCGCTGCGGCTCCCTTGGTCTGCGAAAACATTTTGCAGCAAGTCTTCTAGCGTGACGATGCCAATCGTTTCGCCCAGCTCGTTGACGATCGCGGCGACTTCCTGTTGTTGCGATTGCAACTCGTCGAAAACGGCGGCTGCCGTTGCACACCAAGGGAGGTAAATCACCGGCCTAGCAAACTTTTCGAGGTGATGGCGAGGCACGGTTGGCAAATAGTTGAGAGCGATCGCACCTGTGATTTCGTCGCTATCGGCCTCCGTCACCAAGACGTATCCACTCCGCGTTGGGCGACCGCCCAAGTCCTCTAAGTTCACCGGCGGTGAAAACGTTTGGTACTGCTTGCGTGGCCGCATGAGTTCGTCGGCGCGTTGATCGGAAAGTAGCACGATGTTCTGCAGCGCTAAACGCTCCAAGGCCGCCAATTCTTCGTCGGCGGTGGAAACCGTAATCGCCTGTTCCAGATCACGCAGCGCCAGATAAGGTTCGGACTGAAAATTGGGGAAAAAGACGCGACGCACCGCTTGGTTGATCGTTGTAAACAGCGGAGCAATCGGGTCGAGGAAGCGAACGGCCACAGCCAGTGGCAGACTCAACAGTTGGGCGAGCGTGCGTGGCATTAGCACACCGACCGTCTTGGGAATCATCTCGCTGAGCAAAATGATCGCTAGCAAAGCCAGCAAGGCGACGAGTCCCGCTTCTGTACGTTGCCCTTGCTTCTCGAGCTGGAGACTAATCACCGAGGCGAGGGCAAAGTAAACGACATTGATAATCAAATTCCAAAACAGAATCGCCGTCAGCAAGCGATCAGGGAGATCAAGCAGACGAATCGCGGCTTGCCCAGCCATTGCACCCTTCTTCAATGCACGACGGTCATCCAATTGCAACGAAAAAAGAGCCGCCTCGCTACAAGAGAAAAATGCAGAACCGACCGCTAGCAGCAGCATCGCAGCAATCAGCGGGCCGAATTGTTGCAGGATGATCAACGAGAATCTCTTGTGTGCTGGGAGTTTATGAAATTGGCTAGTAAAACAGCCGGCTCAGGAGAATAACCAATATCCAACAAGGAATATCCAAGTAAGAAGAGTGGCAGGTTCACTACTTCATCCTTGGATTTTCCTTGTTCGATATTGAACATTCATTCTCCGATTCATCAACTCTGATCAGTCGTCCTGCCAGTCGCCACATCAAATTCTGCAATCGCCGGCACGAGCAGAGAGGTTGTTGCGAAACCGTAGGTTGCGACCGTGAGCAGGAACGCGGCACCATAGTGGCCCTGCAGGTAGTTCGTAATCACCGCGAAAGTGACAAACGGCGTCAGTCCCGAAGCGAACGCGATCGCCGTAGAAGGGTTGCGCCGCCCTAGTGCCCAGTAGAGCCCCGCGCCACCGCCCACCATAAAGGCCGAAAATGCGGAAAGTTGATTATTGAACGAACCTTGAAACGCGATCATCATTCTCATGCAGACAGCAATGCCCAGCAATAAAAACAAAACCGTGCCCAAACTCACTCCGACCGCTGTCCGCGATTCGACATACGTCATGCCAATATGTACACCCAGCATCGCGACAAAAGCATTCATCACCAGAGAAACCAACACGAGAAACACAAGATTCTCAGTCGTCATGTAGTCTTGATACCAGAGCAGTACGCAAAGCCCCATCGGTAAGAAAATCATCTCTTTGGAATTGTAAAACACACCGCCCAGTTTGCCGAAAATTATCTCTTTGGGCGAGAGGTCTGTCACCAACAGTAGGTCGAGTGCGCGAAGATCGCGTTCGTTGGTGAGCGAGGTGACCGCTAAAGCGTTTACGAGGATTAGCCCCAGCACCATCAGCGGCACCAGTGGTTTGGTAACGTCGGATAGACTTGCTGAAGAGCGAGAAAAGAGGCCAGCAGAATCGCCCAAAGCTAAGAGCATCGCCACGGCGCAAATCGCAAAAATCACTAAATAGGCTAGGCGAACGACGACGATTTTTTTTCCATAGGCCCAGGTGCGAATTTCTCGCCAGAGGATCGGGTTATCCCAGACGCGACGAGAAGGGACCGTCGTCACGTCGAGCAACTCAGCCGCCACGTCGTCAGACTCCGATTCTTGAAGACGCTGGCGGGTTTCTTGCATCGGGTTCCAGACACGTACGCGCGCGATTGCCCAAAAATTGATCAGCACGGTCGCAGCTATGCTGAAGATCAAAAAAAGATTGACTGGCGTTTGCCACCAAGTGGGCGTCACGTCAGACTGTGCAAAATTTTCGAGCGGACGCGTAGCGGCGAAGATCGCACGTAGCGGCGAGAGTGCCACCGCCCAGTGATCGGCGCTTAGCCCAGCCCATTGTTGTCCGAACACGCCGGCGCCGATCAATTCGCCACCGAGCAGCCAAAGCACGAGCAGCAGTGCCGTCAGTGCCAACGATTGAAAAGTTCTTTCGCGCCACAAGGCAATCATCGAACCCAAACTGCCAGCCACGGCAGCAGAGGCGAGCGTTACTGCCACGACGCGAAAGACCTGCGCGTAAGAAACTCCCCCCAACAACGTGATCAGCATCAGCAACCCGATCGACGCTACGGTGGGGACCAAAACACTTAACATGCTCGCTAGCAGCTTGCCAAAAACGAGCTCTGTATTGCTGAGGTTTGTCATCAACAGCAAGTCGAGCGTCCGACGGTCCTTTTCCTGGGCCACGGCTGCCGCAGTGAGTAACGCAGAAAAAGCGACCGCTATCGCCAACTGCAAAGGAGCCAACACGGTAAATATCGCCGAGCCAAATCGGGCCAAATCGCCCAATCCACTTTGCTGCTTCGATCCAAACAAGATCAGCCAGGCAGTAAATACCAGCCCAAACAACGCAGCGACATAGCCAGCGCGCATGAGATAAAGCCGCAAGCTGCGTGGAGTAGTAATGACCTCTCGATTGAATACCGGCCCTACGAGCAAAGTGGAAACCTCAAGTGGAACTATAAAAATAATAGAAACGTGGCTAAAGCGACGCCTATGCCGGGGAGAAACGACAAGGTTCTACGTCCACTATAAGTGGCTCAGCGAAGAGAGTCGAGACGGTCATGCCAAGGTAGGCCAATTTGCGTGATCCTTATAACCTTACGAAGCAAGTGATTTTCCCGCCTTGGCGAGCTTCGCCTCGCCGGAAGTTAGGTGCATAGTCGACGCAATTCGACTAGAATGAGCCTACTGGTCCGTTGGCTCAAGTCCATATCTCGGGTGATCGGGCTAATATACTCTGCAGAAATTACTCTGAAGAAAACTGAGGAAAACATGAAAATCAACTCATCCGATGCTGCTCTCTCCTACGCAGGTCGATTTCTGCTTTTGGCCTTATTCTTGACTGCCTGGGCAACTCCCTCGCTTAGCCACGCCCAAGCTCCTGCCAAAAGTCAACTTACGCCCAAGTACCTCATCGGCGATGCGGTATCGCTTTCCAATAAATCGTATCCCGAGGTCGACAAGGCAATTCAGCGTGCAGGAAACGGAGACTTTATTGGCGCGCAAGAGTTTCTGGAGAAGGCGAAAGAAAAATACCCCAAGCTCGCACCAAGCGATGTGATGATGGCCAAGATTCAATTGTTGGCTCGCAATGTTCGAGCGGTACAATTTTACTTAGAGCGGGCAGCAACGCAGCATCCCGAAGATCCCGAAGCCTATCTCATGTTGGCCGACCAGGCGTTTGCAGGACAAAGAACGACCGAAGCGTTATCACTCTTCGAGTACGCTGCTCCGCTGGTAGAAAAATTTACAGCAAATACCAAACGCAAGCGAAACTTCAACATTCGTGTCCTTGCAGGAAGAGCTGCAGTAGCCGAGCGACGTCGGCAGTGGGAGCAAGCGAGCAAATTGCTTCAGCAATGGATTGACGTCGACCCGGAAAACGCGATGGCTCACACGCGAATGGGGATTGTCATGTTTCGATTGGATAAAGCCAAAGAGTCGTTGGCCGAGTTTTCCAAAGCACGCGAAATCAATCCAGACGTACCGCATCCTTTTGTTTCGCTAGGACAATTGTTTCAATCCAACGGTGAAAGCGAGAAGGCACGCAAGTCTTTCGAGAAAGCCTACAGCGAGAATCCTTCCGATCCGAAAATCGCACAGTCTTACGCCGAATGGCTGATTCAGCAAGCTGAGCTGGAAAAAGCCCAAGAAATCGCCTCGACACTGCGTGAGCAGACTCCCGATTCGATCAATGCCTTGCTGCTCGACGGCGTGGTCGCCTACATGCAAGGTCAAGCTGAGCGTGCAGAACAAACCCTGCAAAAAGTGCTCAGTCTCGACCCTCGTAATGCCCGCGCCACCGATTTGATGGCTCTGTTGCTTATCAAAAGCGAAAAAGACGGAGACAAGGAAAGAGCCTTGCAATACGCTCAGAACAATGCCGAACGACTTGCCAACAATGCCCAAGCAAACGTGACCAGAGCGTATGTCCTGTATGAATTGGGCCGCAAAGCCGAAGCTCAAAAATCGTTGCAACAGGCGGGCAAAATGCAGATTCGGCCCGATTCGACCTTCTTGATCGCCAAAATTTTGGTCGCCGAAGGGCAAAATGAAAAGGCGATCGCTGCTCTGGAGAAAATCATCAACCAGAAGTCCGGCCTCATCATCTTTCGCCGAGATGCCGAAGAACTGCTAGCGAAGCTAAAGGGGAGCAGCAGCGAAAGCAAATAGTTTTTTTGTATTTTGCTGTGCGGTCAAACGCAAAAAATAAAAGGTCATAGCAAGTCGATCCGTCGTCTTGCTATGACCTTTATCCTGAAGCAAAGCACTAGTACCCGCCAAGAACATCAATGCTCGTCTCCCACCGTAGTGAGATTCTTGCATGGTAGATGTTCTCGAAACCGGATAAAAAGTGTTTCGCCCTCCCGTTCTCTTTGTACTGCTTCTATCGGCCAGCGCATGGCCTTCGCTATAGCCCAATTCTTGGGGTCATGAGAACGTGGGGGACGCTGCCGGTTAGGCAGGATAACAAACCGGCAAATGGAACTTCCAACAAAGCTCTGCCCCAAAATACCGAACCGCGCCCGTTAGGAAGCGTCCGCCCGATTCAAAAGCTTCTTTGAACGCTTCCTTACGGGCGCGGTTTGGCAAGGAGAATTGCATTCTAAATCATAAAAAAGCAGGCAGGCCTCTAAAAAGAAGCCTGCCCACTATCGGCCAGCATTCGGCGGTCGGCTGCCACACTCCCCAGTAGGCTACACCGATTACGAAGCTGGTTCGGACGTCGATTGTTGGTTGTTATGTTGTTATGTTGTTATGTTGTTTGTTAGGCGTTAGGCCGTTTTGCAGTCGTTTTTTACTGACGACTAACGACCAACCACTTCTGTCTCTTATGGTTGGGAAAACGGTGGCAATTTCGGTAACGGTAAGCCTTGAAGCTGTTGCAAAATACTTTTCGGATCGAGCATCTGTCCGCCCACCGGATTGCTACTGCTTTCATTTCCTAGCTGGGAGAGATCGGATTGTGTCAGCAGGCCGCTGCCCTCCACAGGAATACTTCCTAAAATGTCGAGGGAAGCTGGTTCTACGTTGGCCAGCGGACTTACAGGCTCACCACAAATGCAGCCGACTCCACCATCAGAAGCAGAAGCAGCAGCACAACAACCTGTCGCTGGGGCTTTGCCGTCGCTGCCATAGGCTAGGAGCGGCGAACAGCCACAGTACGTACTGTAGACGTGATTGCGTCGGCGATAGTGGCAAGGTCCGTAGATGCTGCTATACCCGGGGTAGAGGGGATGAATGTGCGGGCTTGCTGGCGAAGTGTAACGATTGGATTTGCACGGACTAGTCAGCCCATAGCGGCCTGAGGAAGGATGTCGTGGTATGAAAAAGTCCTGGTTCCAATTCCACGTGCAGCCGTAGCCGCCGGCAGCAGGAACCGTCGAGCCGTAAGTCTGCCAAAACAGGCGAGCTTCGACCGTCGATGCCAAGGCGAGCGAAATGGCTAACACAAGCCAAGGGAGTAATCGCATTTGTGTGCCCTTGTCGAATCCGAGGAATGTGGTTGAATCGGGGAGAGTCGAGAGGCCAGAGTTTAGAGTCCAGAGGCAAAGAATGCGGAGACGCAGTCTCCATTTTTTAGCTCTAGACTCTGGACGCTCGACTATTGACTCCAACAAACATGGGTTACGCCTGGATGCGTTGCAAACACAACGTTTTTCTTTTGTACTACGAAAAGTTTACGAGGCCGTCAAAATCAGATCATCAGCATACCTGCTCGTCAGTTGGCTTCCGAATGTTCCGGTCGCGGCGATTGCACCAACCGTGAATTTCCTCGCTTGCTTCTTCGCCGCTTTACTGGCAGCGCAGGCGGTGCGCGGTTTTTTACGCCTTCGAGCAACCACGCTGGCCGCCCCCTGCCTTTGGGCGGCTCTCTCTGCTAGTTGCTTGGCACTAAGTGCTATAATCGAACCCAAGCTCGAGGGTATCGGGCTCTCTGCCTTCCACTTCGCAATAGCAGCTACTACTGTTTGTCCACTGGTGGCCGTTTTAGGGGCCAAGCGTCCCCAAGACCGGGGTTGGCAATGGGTCGTCTTGACGCTTTGGATCGTACTCGTCTGGCCAGCCGCCCAAGCGGTAATGCTGCCCGCAGGCATTCGTTTAGAACTGTTCGTCGCCTGGAAACTTTTTCTGTGGGGGCTGATAGCATTGGGATTAATTAACTTTCTTCCAACACGAAATTGGCGGGCAGCGATTCTAGTCGCTGCAGGGCAAATCGTCTTATTGCGAGAGCATCTTTGGCTTGGCGAGTCGCTTTCTCCCGCCTGGGATCAGTTGGTTGGCGTAGGATGCTTGCTCTCAGCTACGACTCTGGTTTCCTGTCGTCGTCCAGAGGCAACAGACAGACTCAGCTCGTTCTCTGAGCAATGGAAAAGTTTTCGTGATCGTTATGGAACCTTCTGGGCACTACGAATTCTCGGTCGAGTGAATCAAACTGCGGAATTACGCGATTGGCCGCTGCGGCTACACTGGTCAGGGTTTGAAACGCAAAAGAATCAGCAACCGACCGAAACGCAATTGGCCGAGCTAGGGCAGGCACTCGCGACGCTACTGCGGCGGTTTGTTGCGCAAGACGACTGAGTTGGCGTCTTTGTGCTAACAATCCTCTGTTTCTTTGGTTCTTCCGTATTCCTACGGTTGAAGTCTTCGTTTCCTGACAAAACTTTTCTCCATGCTTTCATTGCGGCAGCAATGGAACTTGTTATTCAGCAAAAGATAAGCCTCTCGCAGAGGCGCAGAGACCGCAGAGAAAATAGGTAACCGTTCACGAGCCAGCAATCCTCTTACAACGACATCAGCGGCTTTTTCTGTGAGCGGTTACGAAAATAGCAAGCACCTTCACTTTGCGGCAGGAGGACTGCAAGGTCACTTTTCTCCTCTACCTACAAGACTCTAACCACAACGACACAACGGCCACAACGCAAAAATACGTTGTGTCCGTCGTGTCGTCGTGGTTCATTTTTCAATCCTTGGCTAGAAATTAGGACTTTGCAGTTCGCCTGACTTTGCGGTCTCTGCGTCTCTGCGAGAGGCTTTTTAAGTTGGTTGCGGCCAGTGACTTTTCTCCCCTACCTACAAGACTCTAATCACAACGACACAACGGCTGCAACGCACGCGTTGACGACTCGCTGGCACGTCTTGTCCGTCGTGCCGTCGTGGTTCCTTTTTAATTTTTGGCTAGGAATTAGGACTTTGCTGTTCTCCTGCGCGTTCATTAGTCGTTGGACAAGTGGCAAAGCAACGCTTACAATCGATGCACTTGGTACAAATGATGTTCGATTTTTTTTACGAGTGACGCTATGGAACTTGCCCGTTTGACGTGGCCGGAGGTCGATGCCCTGGACCGTGACACGCCGGTGATTATCCCTGTCGCGGCTCTCGAGCAACATGGCCATCACATGCCTGTGTTTACTGACAGCATGTTATTGGGTGAGGTCGTTCGACGGGCGCATGAATCTCTGAAAAATCGAACGCTACTCGTTCCGCTGATGTGGTTGGGCAATTCGCATCACCACCTCGACTTCCCCGGCACCGTGTCGGCTGAACCCCGTGTTTGGCTTGATATGCTAAGCGGATTGATCGACAACTTTATCACGCATGGATTTCGCCGCATTGTGGTGATCAACGGACATGGTGGCAACGATGTTCCGGGGCGACAGGCGACCTTTGAATTGCGTCAGAAGTATCGCAGCCGGTCGGACTTGCTGTTGCTGTTGGCGACCTACTGGAATCTGGCCGATCCCGCGACGAGCCTCTCGGGTCTGACGCAACCCCAAATGGAACACGCCTGCGAGTGGGAAACGTCGATGATCCTACGATTGCACCCGGAGCTAGTAAAAAACCACCAGCACGTCGAGAGCGTCGACCCAGGCAACCCGTTCCTGCCTGCTCAGCGAGCCTGGACCATTCCCGATCGTACAATAGCAGGTCACGTAGGCGAACCAAATGTGGCCACAGCGGAAAAGGGCGAACAACTTTTGCAGTTGTTTTCAGAGGGCTTTGTGCAACTGATGCAGCGGGTTATTCGTTGGGATGGAAAATCGTGGGAAGGGTGACCAGATCGTGCTAGGCGAACTGCAAAGCCCTTTTTTCTAGCTAAGGATCGAAAAATGAACCACGACGACACAACGGACACAACAAGTTTTGCGTTGTGTCCGTCGTGTCGTTGTGGTTAGAGTCTTGTAGGCGAGGGTGAGGAAAGTGACTTTGCCGTTTGCCTGCTGAACGTACGATGTGGGAATAGCTGCGGCCGGTTGCCGGCCGGCGCTGGCCGCTATAATTTATTGGGCCTTTTGGAGAGTCGATAAAATGAGTCAAAATCAAAACCACTCCAGTCGCAGAAGTTTTCTTGCCACGATGGGTGCCGGAGCCTTCTTGGGAGCCAGTTCGCTAAGTGGCGGCCCGTTAATCCGTACCGCCTCCGCTGCGACGACGACAGCCAGTCGTCCGAAAGTTGCTTTTCTCGGGACTGAGGTACGCACGCATTCCCATGCGCAACACTTTTTGGATCGACACACGGTCGGTTATACGTGGAATGGCGGCTGGCAGAAGCCGCGCATTGACGTGGTGTCGGTCTTTATCGATCAATTCCCGGAAGGCGATCTGGCCAAGGATCGCATCAAAAAGCATAAGCTGAATCAGTTTCCCACGATCGAAGAAGCGTTAACGCTAGGCGGCGAAAAGCTAGCCGTCGACGGCGTCATCCTCATCGGCGAACATGGCAATTACCCGATCAACGAAAAAGGCCAACGCCGTTACCCGCGCTACGAATGGTTCAAAAAAGTAGTCAAAGTTTTCGAAGACAGTGGCCGCAGCGTTCCCGTATTCAACGACAAGCATCTCTCGACGGTGTGGGACGAATGCGTGGAGATGGTCGAGGATTCGCGTCGGCTCGATTTTGCCTTTTTGGCTGGATCGTCGTTGCCAGTCACACGACGGATGCCTGCGATCGATATGCCTTACAACGCGCCGCTAAAAGAAAGCGTGTGCGTCGCTTACGGGGGGATCGACAGCTACGATATCCATGCTCTCGAAACTGCCCAGTGCATGTCGGAGCGACGCCAAGACGGCGAAACCGGCGTGAAGCAGATTCACGCCTTGCGCGGCGATAAGCTTTGGAATCGACTGTGGGAAAACGATTGCGAAGTCACTCGCAAATTAATCGTCTCGGCACTCACTCGTAGTCACAATCTGCCGGTGGAAGGGGGATTCCCCTCAGCTCCTACCTCGATGGAATGGTTACAAAAGACCATGCCCAATAGCACCGCCTACATCATCGAGCACAACGACGGCCTACGCACGACGATGCTACTGACCGACATCCGAGATTTTAACTATGCCGGAATGCTGGCCGACGGCTCGATCGTGTCTTGCCAAATGTATCTGCCCATGCCGACGCACGGTTCCAGCACCGCCGATTTCTTCAACCCGCTTGCCCGTCATACCGAGTCGATGATGATTAACCGCAAAGCCCCGTATCCCGTCGAGCGGACCCTGTTGACCTCTGGCATGGTCATCGGCGGAGTCGATAGCCTGTTCGCCGGAGAAACACCGCTTGCCACTCCACACTTGAACGTCAAATACAAGGCGCCCAAGGAATCAACTTTCTGGGCAACGTAAGATTGAAGAAAACTCAACTTCGGCATTTGATTGGACGTTAGGGCTAGTGGTGAAGGTTCTTCAGTGATTTTTGTGGCTAAATTCACACCGTTTTTGTCCCAGCGGGACTGTTGATAATAGCCCAGTGATTTATCGCTGGGATACGAACAGGAAATTCACCGCGTCCTGGAAGGACGATTGAACGTATCCATCGAAACAAATAGCAAGATTCAGTCGTCCTTCCAGGACTCATGTAAAAAAACTCCTGACGTACCCAGCGATAAATCGCTGGGCTATTATCAAAAAGTCCTTCCAGGACAAATGCCAGACTTCCGAAATTTGCCACTAAATTTTCGGAAGAACCGTTATGAATGACGAAATACTCAATGGCGAAGGAATTCCGAAGCACGAATTTCCGAAATGCGGCACTTAACTTGCAGGCAGCCTTCTCAAAACTTCACGCCAATCGCCTGGCAAAGAAACGCCATCAACGGTTTGGCTGCTCGGAACGCGGCAGATGCTTCTTTGACGATCGAGGGATCGAACAGCGCGTCGTGATCGAAATGGAACACACCAATATGGTCTTTGCGCCGGAGGTCGTCGATCAACGGATGCTCGGCATCAAAACCTTTCGGCGGGCGGACGAGGCTGTCGCCTCCGAATTCGAAGCGATCACGAAACGCTTTGCCCCGTTGGGCTTTTTTCCAAGTGGCGGGATCTTTGTCAATCGCTTTGCGGATTTTGCCGAGTGCCTTCGAATCAGGGTGCCAGATGCCGGCACCAAAAAAGACTTCGTCAGGGGCGATGTGAAAATAAAATCCTGGCGCGTGGACGTCCTTGCCAAGCTCATGTCGGAAATGGATGCCGACATTCGTTTTGTACGGGCGTTTGTCCTTCGCAAAACGGACGTCGCGATAGATCCGCATCAGTGATCCGCCTACTTTTTTCGGAACGGCACAAAAGTGAGGCGATATTTTTTCCAGCGGCCCGGCCATCGCTTCGATGAATGCGAGCGAGGGCTCTAGCAGCTCGGTTTCGTAGCGTAACTTGTTTGCCTGAAACCAATCACGCTTGTTGTTCTTCGACAGGTCGTTCAGAAAGTGAAGCAGGCCCAGCGGGAAACCTGGGAATTTGCCAGTAGATTGTGCCTTGGACATGAGTCGGGGTTCTTAAAAAAATTGGACTGCGAGTTTACTGGAAACCAGCCTATCACAAAGGGGTTGGCTCATCTACGAATCTCAAGCAGAGACGTTGCAGTGCTGCTGGGCTCGAAGCCGATAACGGTGTTGCAGCGTTGCGAAGCTCTGCTCGCAGAAACGCCGTGCAACTTTTGTCGACCGTTAGAGTCACGCGCCACAATCCGATTGCTCGTTAAACTTTACCAAAAACATTAGTAACCGTTCACGGCGCTGAAAGAAGAAAAAGGAAAAGCCACAGATAAACACGGATAAACGCAGATGAGGAAGAGTTTTTTTGCCGAATTCGATTGCCGAAAAGAAAAGTAGGGAAGAAGTAGCGGAAAAATTCCGAATCCCTCCCGGAAATCGGCGTTTATCTGTGTTCATCCGTGGCTAGTTTTTTCCCCTCGCTTAAACGGTTACAAACATTACTAACACACTCCCAGGATTCACGGATGGAAACCTGTCGCTACCGATGCTTGATTTTATTGCTGCTAGTCGGGCTGTTGAGCGGCTGTGGGCTCAATTCGGCGATCTTGCAAAAGGGCGGCAATGGTCGCAAGGGCGTACTACTCAATTATTCTTGCGGCGCCCATCCGTGCGATGCGATCGACCCCAACAAGCCGACGATCGTTCTAACGCACGGTTGGAATCCACTTCCGAAGCGTATCCATACGACTTTCGGCCACTCAGGTGCGAAGGCGCTCAAGTGTCGCTGCGGTGATAGCTACAATCTGCTTAGCTGGGATTGGAATGCGGTGAAGGTCTCGCCCTTCAATGACGATGCCTTTCGCGTTGGTCGCTGTCAAGGCAAAATGTTAGCAGCCGCTTTGCGAAGTCGTGGCGTTGATCCGCGCCGCACACAGATTGTCGCACACAGCTTGGGAACGGTGGTCGCGGCGCAAGCGGCAGTCTGTTTAAGCGATTTAGGGCCGATGGGGCAGTTGACTTTCCTCGATCCACCAACGTCACTTCACGAAGAACTTTTTTGTCGGCTGAAAGCACAGCATCATGCCTGCCACGTTGAAAATTACTGGGCACCCGGAATCAGCGGCTACGGCAGCGAAGTAAACTACCGCGGTGTGCGCAACTTCCAGATCGACCGCGGACATGCACCGATGCGGGGCATCGTAGACCTGAGCGTCTCGAATCACATCTACACAATGCTCTGGTATTATCGCACCATGTGTGATAGTACGTTGTGCGGTGGTTTCCAGAATAGCCAATTTCGTTGCTGTTGTAGTCAATGTCGCGAAACTTACCGCGGCCCGACCACGAAACAACAAGCAGAGGACAGCGATCTGCCTTGTCTGGTAGCACAGGCAGAAGGATTTGAGGCAGCGTCCACTGCGAAGCTGCGCAGGTAGCCGTTGCTGATCGGGATCACATTTCAACGAATAATTCTGCTGCTAGGCGGCAGGATTGGCAACCTTGTCCGTTGAGTCGCCAGGGAAATTCAATTGGAACAAGCCAAAAATTTCCTCACGCGAAAGACTTTGCGATTGTGAGGGTTCCGCGTCGGGGTCAAAGACGGCGCTGAATAGCTCGCGCTTTTCTTCGAGAATGCTGTCAATCCGTTCTTCGATCGTACCGGTCGTGAGAAACCGCGTGACTGTCACCGGGCCGGTGGCACCGATGCGATGGGCGCGGTTGATCGCTTGGTCTTCGACGGCCGGGTTCCACCAGCGGTCGAACAGAAAAACGTAGCTGGCGAATTGCAAGTTGAGCCCGACGCTGCCAGCGCCGTAGCTCATCAGCATGACATGCGAATCGGGATCGTTGCGAAATTTTTCGATGATCGGGTCGCGCTGCTTAGAGGGGATTTTTCCATGATACTCAAGAGGATGGAAACGCTGAAGCCGCTCAGACAATTGTTCGATCGTGTTGACCCATTGGCTGAAGACGATTGCTTTGCGACCGCTGGCGGCGCATTCTTCGAGATCGGCCTCGAGGCGGTCGAGCTTGGCGCTCTTGCCGGTGGCAGGCTCAAAGTTGCAGATTTGCTTGAGGCGGAGGACCAACTCGAAGACGTGCTGGATCGTCAGCTCTTGGTGCATTTTACTGAGACGGACGATGCCTTCGTCTTCGGCGAGGCTGTAGGCCTGTTGTTGCTCGGGCGAGAGCGACACATTGGCGTCACGGAACATTTTGGGAGGCAGATCGATATCGACTTGGTCTTTGTTGCGGCGAATGACGTAGTCGCTGACCGACCGACGGATGTCGGCGACCTTCATTTGCGGGCGTAGGCATCCGGGCGAAACAAATTGAAAGATTCCGACGAGGTCCTCGACACTATTTTCGATTGGCGTGCCGGTGAGTGCCCAGCTACGCCGGCGTGGTATCGAACAGATCGCAGCGTTTGTTGAGCTGAGGCGGTTTTTGATGCGTTGCGATTCGTCGATAATCATCAAATCGAAGGGTTGAGCAACATTCGACGCAAAAGGTTGGTCGCGCACGAGCGATTCGTAGTTGGAAAGTAGCACGCCTGTCTGGGCGTTTTCCCACAACCACTGGCGGCGCGATTGCTTGCCTTCGATCACGGTGACTGGCAACTCAGGGGCCCACATCGCAATTTCGCGTTGCCAATTGGTTACCAACGGCTTGGGGCAAATGAGCAACGTCCGTCGGACTTGGCCTTGGTGGGCCAGCAACCGCATCGCGACGATCGCCTGCATCGTTTTGCCCAACCCCATTTCGTCGGCCAGCACGGCTTCTTGGCGTGGAAACAAAAAGGCGATGCCATCGAACTGGTAGGGAAACGGGTGGAAGGGAAACTCGAGCGCCTCGTTGGAAAAAAGATTTTCCAGCGGTGGTTGCAAGAGATAAAATAGCCGGTCTTCGAGCTTGACGACATCACGTGGGGGGCGAACGCGCGTGACGAGCGAGAGATCGATTTTTTGGCGTTTCGGTTTTGGTGTTGGCCGCGACTGAGTTGGCCGCAAAGAGGGCAAGCATGGCTTATTTTCGTGAGGTGCAAGCGCTGCGTAGCCTTCGGGAAAAAGGCAACCGACTGTTTTGATCTCCGGCGCTGCCAGCGGCACGGCCACAGCAGCCGGCGGATCAAGCAAACACGCCAGCTCGTCAGTCGCTGGTTGCGTAAGTTCCAACGGTGCTTGATGCGAAAGCACCGAGGGTGAGCGATCGAAATGTTCAAGCAGCAGCGGTTTGATCATCAGCCTCACCGGCAGGTTGTTCGGTCACACGCTGCGCCTCTCGAATCGCTTCGCGAATCCGCTCGAAAGGCTCCGCCAAATCGACATACGATACAAAGGTCGTTAACTCTTCCCGAAGTTTCTCAGGCTCCCAACAGCAAGTGGAAGACCCCGCCAAACGATACCCTTCCAAATCCAGCACCGGCCCCGGCGAACCCGTCGCTTCAGGGGGCGAGTGATTTGCCTCATTCCCAGAGTCAACCCAAGCTAACACTCCCTGCCAAACCAACCCCAGACTCAACATTTCCTCCAAATCTGTCAGCACTGCCAGCACCGGCAGCTTCGCCTTTTCGACGAGAACCGGCCCGATAAGTTCGCCTAATAGGTACGATCGTAACGTGCTGCCATAGAGAATTCTTTGGGCATGACTGGGAAAAACGGGTGTCGAGCAATGGAATTCCAAAGGACGTCCTAGCTCTGATAGCACCAAATAGCCACCGAAAAAGCCGTGCAGCTCATCTTCTACGACAGTCAAAAACCCAAAGGCTGGTAAGGAGTTAGACGCAGCGACTTCCATCGAGTGGCTCTCGTAGACGGGATCTTGGCGGGTGACAAGTCGGCTTGCCGGTCGTGGTTTGCAATCCGACTCAGCATCCACTCCATCGAACCAGAGCAGGTACAAACTTTAGCCGGCAAGTCACGAACAAAAACATGCCCATGCTAGATATTTCCTCAAGTTCCACTAGAATGGAGGAAGACCATGAATTTATTTGGTGGTTTACCCACCACCAAGCCACCACCGTAATACGTACAGCTTCGATCGCTTATATCCTCAAAGTGAAAAGACCAACCACGGATGACACAGATCTCACGGATAAGAGGGAGGGAATCTCTTATGTCCGGCCCTCATTCGTGCCCATCCGTGAAATCCGTGGTTTGCCTTATTTTCCTTTAGTTTGTTGTGTTGCGACAGAGGCGCGGTTTTCAGTTTGAGTTATATCCTTGATGAGCTGAGACTCATCGAGAAAGGAAACAGATTTTCGATGTCCCATAGTCAGCAGCCCGCTCCACCGATGTTCTCACAGGTGGATGTCACCGCAGGAAGCACCCCTCGGCCTCAAATTCACTCGGACATGGAACAGGCGGAATTGCTCCGCGAAGTTCTCGCCGCACAAGATCGCACCAACGAAATTCTGGAAGAGCTTGTCGGCGTAATGGCCCACACGCAAAAGCAACGTGCCCAAGAATTACACCAGTGGCGTAACGCAAATCCGGCCCTGTCAGAGTCGTGTCGCGAAGCGGCTGAATCGCTAAGCCGTGTGCAGCTTGATTACCTGGAACGCATCACCGACGAAATCAACGACTCGGCCGAAGACATGGTCGAAGGCGAGTTCTTGATGAACGAATTCGTCGATCGTTTTGGCCCTCGGTTGGCGCATCTCAACGGAGTGATTCAAGTGCTGGCTCAATTGAGTAGCACGCCCTCTCCAACGTCGCAACAAGCTTGACCTTGGTGTGGAAATCGTGACTGATTCAGATTCTCAAGCGCTAGATCCCCAGACGATGGACTCTGCTCGCCAATTGCTTGACGCCCACACGGTCGAGATGGTGGCGTGGCATTTCCACGAGTCGACGGGCTGTCCGTTTTGGTTGGAAAAAAAGTCGGAGCTAAACTTCGACCCGCTCACCGAAATTCGTTGCTACGACGACCTCAAGAAATTCCCGCCGTTCGAAGACGAATGGCTCCGTGGCGGCCCTGTCCGACGTTGGGTTCCCCAACCGCTGGCCTCTTCGCCCATCTACGTTTTTGAAACCGGCGGTACGACCGGCGTTCCCAAAAGTCGCATTGCTGTTGAGGATTTTCGCACCGATTACTCTTTGTTCAGCGACACGTTGCCCGACGAGTATTTTCCGCAGGGTGCCAACTGGCTGATGCTGGGGCCTTCGGGGCCGAGACGGTTGCGACTCGCGGTCGAACATTTGGCACAACATCGAGGCGGTATCAGCTTTTGCATCGACCTCGATCCGCGTTGGGTGATCAAGCTGATCAAAAAAGGTTGGATGGAGCATCTCGAAGAATACAAAAAGCACTGCATCGATCAGGCGATCACTGTGCTAACCGCTGGACACGACGTGAAGTGTATGTTCGGCACGCCGAAGTTGATCGAGGGACTTTGTCTCGAGTTGGAAGAACGTGGCACGAGCATCGGCGAGGTCGGCATCACAGGTATTTTTTCGGGGGGTACGGAGTTTACACCCCAATGGACTCGCTTTTGCGTCGAAGAACTTTTTGGCGGGCCGCCCGAAGAGAGTGGCATCTACATGACGCCGACCTACGGCAACACGCTGATGGGTTTAGCCGCGAGCGGTCCGTGTAACGCCGCCAACGATTACAAAATCACCTACTACGCACCGCAGCCGCGGGCCGTGGTCGAAGTGGTCGACTTCGACAACACCGATGAGCTAGTCGGCTACGGCGAAACGGGGCGAGCGAAATTGACGACGCTCACCAAAGAGTTTTTCGTCCCCGGATTTTTGGAACGCGACGAAGGCGAACGCGAAATGCCCATCGAAAAGTACCCCTGGGACGGCATGAGCGGCGTGCGCCCCTTCCGACGACTGGCCGAAGGGACGACCGTGGGTGTATACTGATGAAAGTGCGAGAGATGTTACGGCTGCTAAGGGCGGATGGTTGGGAGCAGGTCCGCCAGCGCGGGAGCCATCGACAATTTCTGCATGAGACGAATATCTGGTACTGTCACCGTCGCCGGTAAGCCTGGCGACGAACTCCACCCCAAAAACTGAGTCCACGATTCGACGACAGGCTCAACTGTAGGAGACACACCCGTGCGATACGTTGTCATCATTCGCCGCACTCGAACCGGCTACAGCGTCGATGTGCCTGATCTGCCCGGTTGTGTTGCTACCAGCACCACCATCGAGCACGCTCGCCAGATGATTGCGGAAGCGATAGAGATGCACCTCGATTTAATGCGAGATTCCGGAGAAACAGTATCACCTCCGTCCCAGCACTTTGATTTTTCTGTTGATCAAGATGCAAGCGAAGAACTCTGCACCTGGGTCGAAGTCGATGAAGCAAAGGCGACGGTTGGCTAATACGAATGATCACACTACCTGCTATCCGCTGGGGCGAGCCCTACGAGTCGCTCGACGTTGACGAAGTTAACCATTTTTACACGGGCGAGCCCATTGCCAGGGTACACACGGTAGGCGCGGGGATCATTCGTCGTGATGCCAAGAAAGCTCGCCATGCGCGACTGGCGCTGCAGGCAATGTCACCGGCGGAGCTGATCGAAAAATGCAAGGCAGCGGGCGAGCTGTTCGAGTCGGGAACGCTTGAGGTAGGCGATTCGCAGCAGTCGCCAGATGATTTCATTCAGCAGCAGTCGGCGACCACCGGGATGCCGGTTTCGATGTGCGCGGCGAACGTCACAAAAAACGCCTTTGTGTTGAAGAATATCGACCAAATTCTCGATTGCTTGACGCGTGGTCTCGATCTCAACATTCTTGCGCGAGGCTACGGCGAAGAAGGCCGCGGCGTAACGATCAGCTATCAGGCGCAGTGCGACGCGCTGGGCGCGGTATTGCCGTCGAACTCACCTGGCGTGCATACGCTGTGGCTGCCGGTGATAGCGCTGCAAATGGGGCTAGTCCTGAAACCGGGTAGTAGCGAACCGTGGACGCCTTACCGGGTGTTCGCCGCGATGGTCGAAGCGGGGATTCCGCGCGAAGCGTTTTGTTTGTACCCCGGCGCGGGTGCGGATATTGGCGGAGCGATATTGGCGAGTTGTCGGCGGAGCATGATTTTTGGCGGGCCGCAGACGGTCGACCAATATGCCGGTAATCCGAAAGTGCAGGTACATGGCCCTGGCTTTAGCAAGATTGTCTTCGGCGACGATTGTGTAGACGATTGGGAGCGACACCTCGACATGATGGTCGACAGCGTCTACCGCAATGGCGGACGAAGCTGCATCAATTGTTCGAGCATCTACGCCTCGCGGCATACGAAAGAAATCGCCGAAGCGCTGGCCGCAAAGCTGGGCCCCATTGAGGTATTGCCGCCTGATGATCCCAGCGCCGGTTTGGCAGCGTTTACGATTGAAGGGGCTGCCGAGGCGATTTGGAAAGGTGTTCAGCGCGACGTGGACAACTCGCACGTCACTGACATGACTGCCAGCTACGGCGATCGACTCGTCGAACGGCCGCCAGTGGCCTATTTGCGGCCGGTGGTGTTGCATCATACATCGCACGAGTCGGAATCGCGCAACAAAGAGTACATGTTTCCGTTGGTGAACATTGTGGAGTGCCCTCAACCGAAGATGCAAGCGGCGATGGAAAACACGTTGGTATGTTCGGCAATTACAGAGGACGAGAATTTTCGTCGTGCATTGATTGCTTCCACCGAGATCGATCGCTTGAACCTGGGGCCCATTCCGACTCCCCAACTCGATTGGTTGCAGCCGCATGAAGGAAATCTCATAGAGTTTTTGTATCGTAGCCGCGCGCTGCAACTTTCCTCCCCCCATGAAAGTTAGCCGCAGATGCACGCTGATAGACGCAGATATTGTTTATTGGGTTAAACATCAGCGTCTATCAGCGTTTATCAGCGGCAATTTTTTTCCATGAATTTCCTGAACCTCGAATCATCTACGCAGATCCTTTTCGGTGCGGGTCAGATCGTCGCGCTCGGTGAGGCTGCCGTTTCGCTGGGGGCAAAGCGAGCGATGGTCGTTTCTGACCCGGGCATCGAAGAAGTCGGGCACACACAGCGTGGTGTCGAATCGCTGCGAAACGCCGGGCTCGAAACGTGCATCTTCGATGGCTTGCACGAAAACCCTACGACCGAACATGTCGACGCCGGCCTCGCGGTTGCTAAGGATTTTCAGCCCGACGTGCTGATCGCCATTGGTGGCGGCAGCTCGATGGACTGCGCGAAGGGGATTAACTTTCTGTACTCTTGCGGCGGTCGCATGCAAGACTATTGGGGCGTCGGCAAGGCGAGTGCCGATTTGCTGCCCATGATCGCTTTGCCGACAACTGCTGGCACAGGAAGCGAGGCGCAGTCGTTCGCGCTGATTTCCGACGCCGAGACACATGCGAAAATGGCCTGTGGCGATAAGCGGGCGGCGTTCCGCATTGCGATTCTCGACCCACAACTGACGGTCACGCAGCCGACGCGTGTGGCGGCGCTGTCAGGTTTCGACGCGTTGTCGCACGCAGTCGAGACGTACGTCACCAACAAACGCAACGCGACTTCGTGTCGCTACAGCCTCGAGGCTTGGCGAAGCTTAGCACCCAACTTTTTGAGCGTTCTCAGCGAGCCTAACGATATCGCCGCCCGCGGGCAGATGCAGTTGGGCGCTTGCTTTGCAGGATTGGCAATCGAACATTCGATGTTAGGGGCGGCCCATGCACTGGCCAATCCACTGACCGCGACCTACGGCATCGCCCACGGCGAGGCGGTTGCGCTGATGTTGCCGCATGTCGTACGATTTAACGGCAAAGTATGCGACGCTTGGTATCGCGAATTACTGGCTGCCACGACCGACGAGCCAAACTGCCCCGCCGGTGGAGCCAACGAACTGGCCAATTTTCTTCGGCAAGTCGCCAGCGAGGCCGGTCTGCCTGCTAAACTACGGGAGTGCGGCATCGACCGCGCACGACTGTCCCAACTCGCCGACGAGGCTGCCAAGCAGTGGACGGCGACTTTTAACCCGATCTCGGTCTCTTCGACTGAATTGTTACAACTCTATGAACAATCTTATTGACACGTTGACAAGAAAGGTCTCACGCAGAGACGCAGAGGAACAGAAGAGATCTCGTTTTTTCTTTCTCTGCGTCTCTGCGTCTCTGCGTGAAAATTTGCTTTTCTTCGTCGTGGCTTTAATTTGTGTCATGCCTACAGCCTCAGCAGATTGGCCGTTAGTCCGGGGTGATGCGTTCGCATCGGGCGTTGCCAAGTCGGGACTATCGGCTGAGTTGGGCGTGCTTTGGAAAGTCACGCTGGAAAAGAGCGGTTTCGAGGCGACTGCGATCATCGTCGATGGCACGGTTTACGTAGGAGATTTCGACGGTACTTTTTACGCCTTCGCCCTCAACGATGGCAAGCTCCTTTGGAAGAAAACGTTTGCAGAGAGTGGTTTTACCGAAGCCGCCGCGTTTTCCGAAGGGCGGATATTCGTCACCGATTTCAATGGCATCGTACGCTGTCTCGACAGGAAAGACGGCGAGGTCCTCTGGTCGCATGAGGCCGCCTCGGAATCGTACGCAGCGCCCAATGTGCATGATGGCAAAGTTTTGCTAACGCTCGAAGCGGGCGAACTACTTGCTCTCGACACGAAGACGGGCGACCAACAATGGCGATACCGCATCGAAGCGCCCCTGCGTTGCTGGCCGACAGTTGTGGAAGGAAGGGTCTTGCTCGCGGGTTGCGATCAACGATTTCATGCCATCGATATAGCCACAGGCACCGAAACTGCGGGACTCGACATCGATGCCCAAACTGGTGCGACACCAGCGGCGATGGACGGCAAGGTCTTTTTCGGAACGGAACAAGGAACCTTTTACTCGATTACTGCAAAGACGATGCAAGTGCATTGGCAAACTAGCAATTCCAAGCATGGGCAACCGATCCGCGCCTCTGCGGCTGTGGATCGGCGGTGCATTATTTTCCCCAATCATGGCAAACTGGTGACCGCACTCGACCCAACAGATGGCTCGCCGCTGTGGACTTTTTCGGTACGCAGCCACGTCGAAAGTTCACCGGTGATCGCTGGCGATCTGGTCTTTCTGCCGACCAAACGCGGCCGCCTCTACGCTGTCGATGTGATCAGCGGCGAAGAGCATTGGCAATATCAAGCAGGCGGCACCTTTTTGGCCTCGCCAGCAATTGCCCAAGGAAAACTAGTCATTGGCAACGAAGATGGGACGCTGTATTGTTTTGGGAAGAAAGAAAGAGCCGCAGATGGACGCTGATGAACGCAGATGTCTTTCGGATGATGAAATCACTGGAATGGTGATTGGAGCTGCTTACAAGGTGGCCAATACATTGGGCCTGGGGTTTTTGGAAAAGGTCTATGAAAACGCTCTGTCTCACGAACTAAGAAAGTGCGGTTTGCACGTAGAGCAACAATTTTCAATCAAAGTCGTTTATGATGGCGTTTGCGTTGGTGACTTTTTTGTCGACCTCTTGGTCGAAAACCAAATTGTCATCGAACTCAAATATGCAAAAGGCATCGACGACGCCCACCTCGCTCAATGCTTGAATTACTTGAAAGCAACACAAAATTCTCTCGCCCTCTTAATTAATTTTGGCACACCCCGCGTGCAAGTAAAACGAGTCGTTCTTAATCACTAAAAACCATCTGCGTTCATCCGCGTCCATCAGCGGCTATTCTTATGACAGAATCATCCAAAACCGAAGTTGGCAGTTACTTTATCAGCAATTATCCGCCCTACTCGCAATGGACGGACGATCAACTGGAGGAAGTGACGACTGCTATGGCAACGCCGCCCACCGATGTGCCGTTGGGCTTGTATCTGCATATTCCGTTCTGTCGCAAACGGTGCAAATTTTGTTATTTCAAGGTTTTTACCGACAAAAACGCACCCGAAGTCGAACGCTATCTCGCGGCTCTGTCGCGCGAGATCGAGTTGGTAAGTCAACTGCCGGTGATGGGCGACCGCCCGTTCAAGTTCGTCTATTTTGGCGGAGGGACGCCGTCGTTTCTTAGCCCGAAACAGCTCACGCGGTTGTTTGATCGACTGCGCGCGAACATCAGTTGGGACGAAGCCGAAGAAGTTGCCTTCGAATGCGAGCCAGGAACGCTGAGCGAAGCCAAGGTAAAAACGCTCCGCGAGTTGGGCGTCACACGGATCAGCTTGGGGGTCGAGCATTTTGACGATACGATTCTCCGTGAAAATGGCAGGGCCCACGAATCGCCCGAAATCTACAAGGCTTGGCCTTGGATTCAAGCGGCCGGTTTCCGCAACGTCAACATCGATCTGATTGCAGGTATGGTCGGCGAAACGGATGCCACTTGGCAAGACGCCATTCGTAAAACATTGGAGTTCTCGCCCGACAGCGTGACGATCTACCAGATGGAACTGCCCTTCAACACGGTCTACTCCCAAGACATTTTGGGCAACAAGATCGAAACGCCTGTAGCCGACTGGCCGCAAAAGCGGGCGTGGGTCGACTACGCCTTTGACCAACTCGCGGAGGCGGGCTATTCGGTCTCGAGTACGTGCACGATGTTCAAAAACCCCGAAGTCGTGAACTTTAGCTACCGCGATAATTTGTGGCGTGGTAGCGACTTGCTTGCGACGGGGATTGCCAGCTTTGGGCACGTCTCGGGAGTTCACTATCAAAACAAGCCGGAGTGGGAAGCCTATTGCAGCTCGCTCGAAAGTGGCGAGTTGCCGCTGAACCGCGCGTTTCGTCCCACCGACCATCAGCGTTTGATACGCGAAATGATCTTGCAACTCAAACGGGGCTTTCTCGAAGCGGAGTATTTCCAGACCAAGTTTGGCGTCGATATATTTAAGCATTGGAGCGAAGTGTGGGGCAAGTACGAGCGTGAGGGCTTGGCGCAATTGAGCGAGGGTCGTGTCGATCTCACGCGTAAAGGCCTGCTGCAAGTCGATGGTTTGCTCCCCGCATTTTTTGAGCCTGAGCATCGCGATGTCCGATATACGTAACGAAATTTAGCCGCAGATGGACGCCGATGAACGCAGATGTTTTTCCTTAATTCCACCATCTGCGCTCATCGGCGGCTAGTTTATTGGGTTCTTCATGGAATTTAATGGCTAGAGTATGCACATCTCGCTGTCCCGGCAGGGACAATTGATAATAGCCCAGCGATTTATCG
>JAADGD010000034.1:10044-10457 GCA_013152515.1 Planctomycetota bacterium | reverse complement strand
AGCGTGATGGGATCGAACGAACCGGTGTAGATTGCACGTCGCGACATCACGGAGGACTTTCAATTTTGAGAATCACGAATAGGACGAATACTACGAATATAGCGACGTCGTACCGATAGGGCGAGAAAGAAATGGCCGGCAAGCTACGCCTCGCCGAATTTTACTCACTGCTCAAAGTGAAAACAAAAAAATACGCACGGACACCAAGTACCGGTTTTTGTCGGCTCATATAGGCTGGGAAGCTGCCTCGGGGTTCAACAGAGCTAGCATCCTGGGAATTTGCCCTTTTTCAGCAGTTTTCTCGGCGTTCTTGGCGATTGGCGGTTCCCTTTCAATTTGAAGGTATAACAGCCTACAGGGCGGTGTCAAAGTACGCACCGCCCTTTTTTTAACAAAAGTGTAACCCACTTCCC
>JAADGD010000034.1:5340-9972 GCA_013152515.1 Planctomycetota bacterium | reverse complement strand
TTTAGAGACTCTTCAGAGACTCGTTTGAACAAGGGAGACACAAGATGATGCGAAAAACACTTTTATCGTTGGCTTTGGTAGGTATGATCGCGACGGCGGCAATGGCTGTTGGACCTGCCGTTGGACCGGCGGGATGCTTGAGAGGGCCGTTGGCCAACACGCCTTTGGGAAAGACGATCGCAGGCTGCTTCGGACGCGTAATTACTTTGCGTTCCGACCTGAACGTCACAGCCGAGCAACGACAGAAAATCCGCGACGTGGTGATGAGTCATCGGTCCGAAATTGCAGCCACCGCCAAGTCGGTACGTGACCAACGCGTGGCCCTGCGAGACTTGGTGCGGTCAGACCAAGCCGACACGGCGCAAATACGAGCCGCTGCCGATGCGCTCGGACAAGCCGTTAGCGATGCCGCGGTCAAAGCGGTCGCGCTGCGGGGAGAGATCGCTCCGCTCTTGAACGACGATCAACGAGCGACGATCGATAAGTTTCTCACCGAGAACGATGCGGCAATCAACGCTTTTTTGGACTCGGTCATCAAAGGAAGCTAGTCGATTCGATGAATTGCAAAGCTACTAGTTTGAAAAGTTCCTTCCGGCCGTCGCTCGTCCTCAACGGGTTGGCGGCCTGGATGGAACTCCATTGGCTTGCGATAACGAACCGACTTGCGACGAACATTCGCCTTGCGAAGTATTGCAAAGCGTGGTGCAATAGCCCGATGTTATCCGCCAGCGATTCCCAACGTGAAACTCTTACGGTCTCCGAAGCGGCGGAGTTGGACGCGGCTGATATTCGCGACAGCTTGGCCGGCGATGGCGATGCCTTTCGTCGGTTGGTCCAGCGTTATCAGCAGCCGATCGCCGACTACCTGTGGCGGTTCACGCGAGATCGTCGGCAGTGGGAAGAGCTAGTGCAAGATGTGTTTGTCGAAGGCTACCTCAGCCTGCCCAGCTATTCGGCAAAGGCTCCGCTGTTGCACTGGCTCAAACGCATCGCGACGCGAGTCGGCTATCGTTTTTGGAAAAATCAACAGCGACGCCGTATCGAAGCGACTTGGACCGAAGAGGCCGATCTGCTAACGTCAACCGACGAAGCTGTTGGATCTGCCCAAGCTGCGGCGGAGTTGGTTCAACAGATGTTGGCCGAGCTCGCGCCGAGAGATCGACTGGTGATGACACTCACGTACCTCGAACAACGCGATGTCGCCGAAGTTGCCAAGCTCACCGGCTGGAGCAAATCGATGGTGAAGGTCCAACTGCATCGGGCCCGTAAGCGGCTCGCCAAAATTTGCAAAAAGAGAGGAATCGAACCATGACAAGCAAACGAACGAGCTGGGAAACGCTCGCCAGCAAGGCCCGCGAGGCTTCGGCGCCGTCGCTCGATGTGACTGATGGCGTTGCCGAAAGAATCGCCTGGACGAATACGCTGCCCATGTCGACTGGCCCCACGCTTTCCGCCGCCGGGCTGTCGATTGCAGCGGCAGTGATGATGATGCTGACCGCCTCGCTGACAGGCGTCTCATGGAATGATCCGCTTGGCGATTGGTTTTCTTCTCTGTTTTTGGTGATGTCATGAACGAAAAAAAAAATGAACCAGACAGTCCTCTTGTTTTGGACCAACAACCGCTGCCCGTTCGACGGCCATTATGGAAGCCGGTACTTTTGTCGCTGGTGATATTTGCCTCGGGCGCAATCGTCGGCACCAGCGCAACGTTAATTCTCATCCGGCAGCAAATCCACTACCGGATTCATCACCCCGACGAAATGCCTGGCAATGTCGCCTCACGTCTGCAACGCAAGCTCGATCTCAGCGACGAGCAAACCGAGCAAGTCCAAGCCGTTCTGACTGAGCGGCAACAAGCTATCCAGCAGATACGACGTGAATTTCAGCCACAACTAGAATCCGAACTCGACAAGCTAGAAAAGCAAGTCGCCGATTTACTCGACGACTCGCAAAGCGCAACGTGGCGTCAAAAATTCCAGGCGATGCGTGCCGAGTGGCTTCCGGCTGCGCCGTAGGCAAAAAGATTCCTACAGGCACAACATGAAAGCGACGAGGTCAGCCTTTTCCTGCTGGTTGAGCTTGAGTTCCAAGACGAGGTTAAAGAACTCGACCGTGTCTTCGAGTGTCAACAGCCGACCGTCGTGCAGATAGGGTGGCGAATCTTTGATGCCTCGCAACGGAAATGTTTTGATCGGTCCATCGGCGGTAGCCGTACGACCGAGGATGTTTTTTGTCTTGAAAAAACGCTCTGCCTTGAGATTGTGCATCAAGTTGTCGGTGTAATAAGGGGCGGAGTGACAGACAGCGCATTGGGCTTTGCCGAAGAATAATTTTTGACCGCGCATTTCTTGCTCAGTCGCTATGCTTTCGTCGAGCTTGCCAAACACGTTGAGCTTGGGAGCCGGCGGAAAATCGAGTATCGCCTCAAACTCGGCCATTGCGTGAACCTGACTGCCGCGTTCGAGTACATTCGCGCCTTTTTTAGTAGCGATAGTAGGATCGCCGTCGAAGTAGGCGGCGCGCTGCTCGAACTCAGTAAAATCTTCGACCGTCTTTAGCGCGCGTTGCGAGCCAAAGAGTCGCTGGATGTTGACGCCTCGCAAAGTGGGTGTATCAATGCGGTGACGGAACTCCTGCGGGCGAATATCGCCAACGAGATGTGTTGCCGCATTAGTATGTCCGTTGACGTGACAGTCGAAACAAGTAACGCCCCGATGTGCCTTGAGCGACCTCCGGTCGTGAGTCGCGTTGAATTGCTGTTGGGGAAAAGTACCTACCAACAAGCGTAAGCCTTCGAGCTGCTTCGGGTTGAGAATGCCGTTAAACAGACCATAGTAATTGTCAATCGTCACGACCTTGCCCTGCGATACGTCGCCCAGGTCGGGCCGCGTCGTCAGATAGATCGCTGGCGGATATTCCGGCAAAAAGTGTGTCGGCAGATCGTAGTCGAGATCGAAGCGAGTCAGATCCCGCTGCTCTTGACGATTGATTTCATCAATGTGGTACTTCGGAAACAGCATCCCGCCTTCAGGGTGATTGGGATGCGGTAGCGGATAGAAACCAGCAGGCCAAAGATTTTTTGATTTGACCTGCGCTGGCGACATGCCGGCAAGCTGCTCCCACGAAACGCCCTCATGGAGCCGAACACGCGTTCCTGCCTGAACACTCTTACCTCGCGACATTTTTGCGATGTTCTCACTGCGGTCGCTGAGGTCATAGCGTGTTTGCAGCAGTTGGTTGTGACGCTGGGCAATCCCCGCCTTGGCCGCTTGCATTCGCTTCACAACCGCGTCGAATGATTCTCGCTCGACAACGGGCGCGTAGCTCGAAGGGGGCGCCACTTGTGCAATTGTCGATGCTGACGGAATCAGCAGGACGAGGATGCCAACTGCGATGATCGCTGGAAATTGGCCACTTCGTGCAAGAATGTTCATGACGACTCCTGAAAAGGAAAGACGGATGGATCAGACAATGTCCAATCTAGTACTTCTCACACGAGACGTCCAAGATATAATAGCTATCAGAACGATAGGTATTTCCTATGCCAAAAAGGGCCGTCTTTCATGGAACTTCACCAACTTCGCTATTTTGTCTCGGTAGCAGACGAAGAAAATTTCACACGGGCGGCCGAGGCGTGTCAGGTGGCGCAGCCATCGCTCAGTCAGCAGATTATTAAGCTGGAGAAAGAACTCGGGCAAAAGCTGTTCGAGCGGCTCGGTCGCCGGGTGAAGATGACCGATGCCGGCAAATTTCTGTATGACCGCGCAACCAGCATTCTGGCCAATGTAGACCATACAAAAGCAGATATGCTCGACGACCTAGCGACTGGCGAAGGCCGTGTGGCGATCGGGGCGATCATTACTGCAGCGCCGTTTCTGATACCGCTATTGCTCAAGGCGTTTGGCCGCTCCTATCCAAAAGCGGATATCATCGTTCATGAAGACCTTACCGACCACATTCTGGCGGAATGCCGTCGGGGCGATCTCGACATTGGTTTGGTGGCGCTGCCGATCAACGACACTCAGCTCCACATCGAGCCCTTGTTCAAGGATGAACTCTTGCTCTGCGTTCATCACAAACACAAACTTGCAACGAAACGAAAAGTCTCGATCCAGGACATCTCACAAGAACCGTTTATCCTGCTCGACCCGATCCATTGCCTTGGCGAACAGGTCGTTTCGTTTTGTCGAGGAAACGAATGTCGCCCCAAAGTGGTGTGTCGCAGCTCTCAGATTTTGACGGTGCAGGAACTGGTCGCCCTGGACCACGGAGTGAGCTTGCTGCCCGCATCAGCGGCGAAAATCGACAAATCGAAACAGCGAAAATATATCTCGCTGAGTGGTGTTCGCCCCCATCGTACGATGGCAATGGTGTGGCACAAAAAGCGACATCAAAGTCGTGTCGTCTGCGCGCTGGTTGATACGATTCGCGAGCAACTCGTAAGCGAATTGAAATGAAACAAAATGAAACATAGCGAAGAGTGCACGTAACGCGAGGCACCACATCATTTGCTTTCCAATCCACGATTCCCTCGGCAGAGCCGGGGGCTAATAAAATTTGCGATTTTGGATATAATGAATGCATGTCCGATTCACAAAACACCCTATTTGAAACCCAAAGTTCCATGACCTC
>JAADGD010000034.1:0-5300 GCA_013152515.1 Planctomycetota bacterium | reverse complement strand
TCCGATTTCTTTGCGTTGCTCACGGCCAAAGAAGAATTGACGACCAAGGACGGTAAGCCGTATTTTCGCGTGGGGTTTCGTGATGCGGGGCGCGAAGTAAACTTTCCGATTTGGAACGACACACCGTGGGCGAACGCGTGTCGCGAACAGTGGGAAGTCGGCATGTTCTTTAAGGTGCGTGCCCAGTACCGCGAAACGAACTACGGCCCACAGTTCGAAATCCGCAAGATTCGGCCCGTCAACGACGAGGACAAGGCCGAAGGGTTCGATCCCACGATGTGCTTGCCTGCTTCGCGATTTGATCCGCAAGAGATGTACGACTCGCTCGTTGAATTGGCACAATCCATCAACCAAGGGCCAAGTGACCAAGAGCCAAGCGACGAAGAGCCGCTCGCCGAATTCGTGTTAGCGATGCTAGAACAACATCGCGAAAGGCTGCTGACGATGCCCGCTGCAAAATACAACCATCATGCGCATCTGGGCGGTTACTTAGAACATGTGTTGAGCGTCTCGCGTACGTGCGAGTTTTTGGCGAACAAATATGCCGAAATGTATCCCGACATGCAACCGCCACTACGAAAGGGTTTGGTCATCGCGGGCGGAATCTTACATGACATTGGCAAGATCCGCGAGTTGGAAGAGACGCCCACCGGCGCCGAGTACACAGCGGCAGGCTCGTTGATAGGGCACATACTGCAAGGACGTGATATGATTCGCGAAACAGCCGCCGAGCATCCACTCGACGACGAAACGCTGTTGCGGCTAGAGCATATCATCGTTTCGCACCAGCGATTGCCCGAGTGGGGTTCGCCCAAACCGCCAATGACCCCCGAAGCGCTGTTGGTGCATTACGCCGACGACTGCGATGCAAAATTTCAGATGATGCTGCTCGCGCTAGCCGATGATGCGACAGAAGGGCCCTTGACCAGTAGCCGCAATCCCATGCGACAGCGGATTTATCGTGGCGGCGAAACAGACGAAGGGAAATCTGGTGAGTAAGGCGGTAAGGCGCGTTCCGTTCCTGCCGAACTCTCCTCACGAGTTAAAAGATTGATTTTTTATCGTTGCCGCATGAACCATTGAGATCCTATCGTTGACTGACCGACATCAATAGGTAGCTCAATACGTTTGCACTAATTCTGAGGATCGCAAGCATGACTCGCATTTTGTTGTTTTTCGGACTTTTTGGCATTGCCTCTCCCTGGGGCTTGGCGGCAGGACCACAGGTAGACAGGCCCAACATCTTGTTGATTCTGGCCGACGACGTGGGCCGAGAAGTGTTGGAATGTTATGGGGGAACTTCCTACGCAACACCTCAACTCGATCGGCTGTCCGAGCAGGGGATACGTTTTACACAGGCCTATGCGATGGCCGTCTGTCATCCGACTCGTATTAGTTTGCTGACGGGACAATACCCGTTCCATCTGGGAGACCCACATTGGGGCACGTTTCCAGAATTCGCCGAAAGCAAAACGGTTGCCCACGTTTTGAAGGAGGCGGGTTACGCCACGGCAATCGCTGGCAAGTGGCAACTAACATTGCTCAAGGACGACCTAGATCATCCCCATCGTTTGGGTTTTGATAGCTATTGCCTGTTCGGCTGGCATGAAGGCCCCAAGTATTATCAACCCCATATCTGGCAGGATGGCAAGCTCCGCAAGGATGTACACAACCGTTTTGGCCCAGACGTCTACTGTGATTTCCTGATCGATTTCATGAATCGCAATCAAGATCGCCCGTTTTTTGCCTATTACTCGATGGGCCTCTGTCACGCAGTCACCAACGATCTTCCCAAGCCGCCTCCCCTGGGCCCCAACGGTCGTTATCCAAGTTATGCGGAAATGGTCGTGGCGATGGACGAGCGCGTAGGGCGATTGCTTGAGGCGCTCAACCGATCGGGCCTCAGCGAGTCGACTCTGGTTCTTTTTGTGGCGGATAACGGGACGCCACAACATATTATCGAGACAGCCGTAGGCGACCGACTGGTCTATCGTCCGGTGGTGTCGAAGCTGGGAGAAACCGATATTCCTGGCGGAAAAGGCCAGCCGACAGACTGGGGAACTCGTGTACCGATGATCGCTTCTTGGCCTGGCAAGATTGCTCCTAGCCAAGTCAATGACACGTTGGTCGACGTGAGCGATTTCCTGCCTACTTTGGCTTCGTTGGCGGGCTCGCAACTGCCAAATGAGTGGAACCTAGACGGCCATTCCTTCGTTGCGGCGCTACTGGGCGATTCGCAAGCAGACACTGCTCCCTCCCAACAGCGGCAATGGATATTCGCCCAACGTAACCGTCATGCATTCGTGAAGGACAGACGTTGGAAACTCTATGGAGATGGCCGTTTCTTCGACACTCAGGAAGACCCTTGGGAAAAACATGGGATGAAGCCAGATCGCTTATCGTCCGCAGCGGCAACTTCTCGGCAAAGACTGGAGCAGGCGATCCAGACACTCGGCTTACCCGTCAAATACCGAAAAGCTTCGAACTCCAAAAAGAACTAGCCATGCATCGGCAGGAGGACTGCAAAGTCACATTTTTTACCGCCAAGAACGCCAAGAGCGCCAAGGAAATGCTGGCAATGGACATTTCCTAAGGGGGTTTTCTTGGCGTCCTTGGCGGTTCTCTTTATTCAGAGCGACTTTGCAGTTTTTCTGCCATGTCCGGTTGTGAAGGGACATGCTCGCTAGGTCGGGGATTTAGCACTACTCGCTCGCTGACTGAAATTCCAACGCCACGACTTCAAGCGTCTCGTCGAACATCGACGGGCTGCGGTGGGCGACGACTTGGATTTCTTCGGTGAGGCCGATCGTATCGCCTTCGTTGATCTCCTTGGACTGGCTCAATTGGTAGTGGGCGATATTGTAGGAGTATTCAAGGAGCGTTTGCGGATCGCCTTGAAACTCGGCGACCTCCAGTTCGGTGTAGCCGAGCGCTTCGAGGCCTGTCGTGAAGAGTCGCGTACCGCCAGTGTCGGTGTGCCCTTTGTCGGTGTGCCCTTTGTCGTTGTGTTCAACGCGAAAGTCGATCCAGAGAAACAATGGCAAATCATCGGAGGCGAGTTGGGCGGCTTGATCGAGAAAGGCTTGCGGCGGATGGACCAATCGTCCTGGCCCCCAAAAAACGCCACAGGAGCGAGTATTTGCGACCACTCCCGCAACGAGTTGCGTCAGTGCGGTACTCTTTGGAATTTCTTTGCCGCCTTCGTCGACGAGCGTAACCAACAGATGAGCTTGGTGCTCGCGAAGCGCATCGGCTGCGGTCGGCCAAAACCAAGCGGTCGCGCACGGGCCTTCGAGTTGTGACCAAGGAATCGGTCTCGGCACCAGGGTCACAGCAGCGGTGTACTCGCCGATCGTGCAGGTGAACAGATTGTCGGTCGTGCCAGCGACCGTCATCGTTGGCGCGTCGACGTAGTTCTCGGCTACGTAACGGGCGACTTGCTCGAATTCGGGTAGCTCAGCTTCTTCGAGGATGACCAGCGCTAGCCAACGTAAGGGATTGTCCACGTCTGATTCCAGGAGTTGAAGGTTTGAAGTTCGATAGATAATAAACTGCGACGCCCCTACCGCACAAGCTCTCGCCAGAAGGCGATCCGCAAGGGTGTCGAAATTTACACGAACACTCAAATGGTTTTTTTACTTGAAATCAGGGTGCAGGGCCAGTTTTCTCCGAATATCGACTGGCGAGCGGCCGACGCAGCTAAAAAGGATACGTTCCGCCCGGCTCTCAATTCTAGTAGACGCAATCAACTCTTTTTGTTCTTCTAAGATTGAAGTGCCAAATTCAATAAACAATAATCTCCGTCCCTCTTTTCGGGAAAGAGTTGGGTACATACGCTTTCCTCTTGCTGGCTGTCACACGTCATTTTTAATTCTGCACTACCCCACACGAAACCGATTAGCGTCGATCAGCGTGCATCAGCGTGCATCAGCGGCTTTTCCTTTCCGCTCATTCTCTCGTCCCAGGCTGTCAGCGTGCCATGCTCGATCCCCATTCTACACCACTAGAGAAAACAGTGCGAATCCGTCGTGATATCACCAGGGAGGTGCCGATTCAGAATTAAAGGTGCCTGACACCTTTTTTGTCCCATCTTTTTTGTCCTGACACCTTTTTTGTCCGCGAATGATAAAAGCACAATTTATATTCGATGCGATCGCTTCTGGGCTAACAGAAAAAGCGATGCTGAGAATGCTAGAACGAAGCTAGTAGGTTCCGGGACAATAGTCCCTTTTATCACAAATCGTTTTCCAGGTACCCGTGCTCCCCACCCAAATCCAGATTGAAAACCAATGTAGTCAGGAGAATCGATGCCTATACTATTCCGTATTGCTCCTCCAGTTCCTGATGCTCCAAATAGACCGCTACCGAACACTAATGCGTACCACCCCGGATTAAGCGATAGTTCAAGGTCAGCCCAAACTTCACCAGAGGGCTCCGGAAAAGCGAGCAAATTAGTTCCCAGGACATCTGGTGTCGACAGGTCCTCAGAATCCGGGAAATCTATTGCGTTGTCCAACTCTACAATTGCTGCAAAAAATACCGAGTCGCTATTTGGAGGGGCAACAAAATGGCCACCAACTTGAGTAGTCACCACAGGTTGCGTTAGTTCAAACCGAACTCCTTGGTAGGAGCTGTTAGTCACATTTACAGCAAGTACTACTCGATCAAAAACATTTTGCCAAGACATCCCATTTAGCCCCAGTGTGGCGCTTTCAAACAAGATAGTTTCAGCTCTTCCATTAGTGCATGTGGCTATGACTAATGTCGCGGCAACAAAACTTTGAATGGCTTTAGTTTTCATAGTTCTCGCTCCATTCCGAATATGTATGTTGTGATTTTTGAGACACTTATGCGCGATTCCTGAGAAGCAGAAGTAGAGAGGCGATCGATGCTAAGACTTCCGATGCCGCTTCCGGCACTATTTGACCGTTAACGAAAAATCTTTCATTGGACCCCGATCGTGTCGTGTTACGCCACCCTGGGTTGCCTGGCTGAAAACCAATGTAAGTAGGACTTCCGAGATCAGTGCCATTCCGAACAGCACCACCTCCTCCCGTCGTGTCAAAAAGTCCGCTGCCAAAAATGAGAGCGTACCAACCAGGATCAAGCGATAAACTTAGATCCCCGAAGACTTCATCAGAAAGAACTGGGAACGTAAGCAAAGTCGATCCTAGAAAATCGGGCGTCGAAAAGTCGCCGGAATCGGGAAAATCGTTTTCATCGTCGAGTGCTACAATGGCACCAAAGAACGTGCCTTCGCTGCTACTCACAAAATGACCGCCTATCTGTGACGTTACAAC
>JAADGD010000069.1 GCA_013152515.1 Planctomycetota bacterium | reverse complement strand
AGAGGGTGGCGCTGATCTCTACGGCCTGAAGGCTGGCCAAAGTATTTCGGACCCCTATTTCTCCTCCGTTGTTTCCGGCGCACCGGCTGGCGCCATCGCGGCAATTTACAACCAAAATATTGGGTCGAACAATGACAATTATCTTGACCAGAATTCGTTGTTCTTCCTGAACCTCTCGGGCACCACATTAACGAATCCCGAGTGGGGACTCACCATCGACAGCGATGGCTCGTTCACAGCGCCTTTACTAACGCGCGGATTCGCTGAGAATCCACTCTTCGGTGGCGATGGGGCCGACACGCTCACTTCGCTCGCCCCGGGGGCCGTTTATGCGACCATCATTCCTAATTTCACGGGTGGCTTCAAGATTAACGCTTCGGCAAGCGGCGTTGGTGTGACGAACCAGGTGATTCCAAACAACGGCGACGGCACCATTATCTATCTTGTCGGACTGCCGGGCGACTTCGACATTGATTTCAATGTCGACGGCGCCGATTTCCTCGCCTGGCAACGCGGTTTTGGCACGGTTTACGACGCCGGCGACCTGGCCGATTGGCAGACGAATCTCGGTGCGGCCGATGCCGTTGCAACAGGCTCGGCGGTGCCGGAGGGCTCCACCCTGCTACTTGCCGGGCTTGGATTGACGTTGCTGTTGGCTTGTCGTGGGCGACTGGAATACAGGAGGTCGTGCTGAGACCTTTGGACTGCGCCGCCGGAGCAAGCGGAGGGGTTCTTGATTTTGGAGTTCTGATTGGGCTGTCCTGGCAAATCGTGGCAACTCTGGTCTCCTTCGTTCGATTCGCTCGGGCAGACATTGTGCCATTTGACGCGGAGGTTGTTTCTCCTGTCCTCAAGAATTGATCGTGACTCTGATGGTTGTGGTCCTGATAAGCTGAGAAAAATGGCATCTTTTCCCCCACTTCCCTGGACTGTACGAAATCATTCGAGCATGAGTTGTGGAACTATTTATCGAGCCTATCGAGATCCCAAAACGCAATAGTTACCTTGCGGCGGAGTAGTTGCCCATGGTGCGAAACGGACAGATGATTCAACTCGTCGGTCCACTCACCGACAGCAACTCGTTACTAGCAGAACTCGCTGAGGTTGCCTCCCACCGATTGCAGATTGGAAGGCCGCTAACTCGCACAGGTGCAACTGACCGACGCACTTTCCGGACTTTGGCAACTGCGTTCAGCGTGAAACTCCGACGCACCTTAGAGTGCCTTTTTGCGCAATTCTGGGCGTTCTCTAGGACGGATTTGGCACCTTTATACACATTCAGCTTCAACCTTCGCGTAACTCACGACAGCAATGGTACTTGCAATTCAGAAAAGAGATAAGGCTCTCCCAGAGACGCAGAGATCTTGGCGCGGCTGATGGCCGCAACCAAAATCCCCCTCCCTCTTTAGGGAGGGGTTAGGAGAGGGTTTTGAACTCGGTACCCGTGTCAGCCCCTCCCCTAGCCCCTCCCCACAAGGTTGCCCTCACAGTCAAATCGCAGGCTGAGTCAACCGTGGCAACCTCGCGGGGAGGGGGATTGATCGAAAAAATGCGCGCGCAGTGCGCGCAAATTGAACGTTTGCAGTGCAGAGGTGTCATTTTCTCTGCGAAACTCTGCGTCTCTGCGGCCTCTGCGTTTGATTTTTGTGATGACGAGGTTTTTATGTTGCGTCTACTGATATTTGGCTGGACCGTGCAGCTCGCAGCGATTGCTGCTGCTGGCGAGTTTGCCGCTCCGCGCCAAGTCGACGAGCGGCGGGCGGCTCAGGTCGGGCTGCGAAAAATTGTCGGTCGTCATTTGCGGCTGTACACCGATTTGCCGCCAAGCGACGCGGTCGACAGCTTGCCGGCGGTGTTCGACGCAGCAGTGCCGTTGTGGGCCGAGTATTTTCAGGTCGACGTCGGTCAGCTTCGCAACTGGCGGATGCAAGGTTATCTAATACAAGAGCGGGCGAAGTTCGCGGCGCTCGGGTTATTGCCCAAAGAAAAACCTGACTTCGCCACCGGATTTTCCAACGGCAACGAGTTGTGGTTGATGGAGCAGCCGAGCGACTATTTTCGTCGGCATCTGTTGTTGCACGAAGGGACGCATGGATTCATGTACACTGAACTGGGCGATACAGGCGCAGGGTGGTACATGGAAGGAATGGCCGAATTGTTCGGCACGCATCGTTGGCAACAGGGGAAACTCGACCTGCGAGTGATGCCCTCCAGCCGCCAGGAAGTACCGATGTGGGGCCGAATCAAACTCGTGCGCGAAGCCTACCGCGCCGGCACGCCACTCGATCTACCGCAAGTAATATCCCTCAAGAAGCGGCGCGCTTTTAGCACCAGCGAATACGCCTGGGCGTGGGCACTCTGCCAATTCCTCGATTCCCACCCGCGCTGGCAGAAAAAATTCCGTCAGCTCACGAAGCACGTCAACGAGCAAAATTTCAACCAACGGTTTCGCCACGATTTTCAAGCCGAATGGCCCGAGCTACTAACCGAGTGGCAAGCCTTTGTCGCGACGCTCGACTATGGCTACGACGCCCACCGGATGGCGATGCAGCATTTGCCCGTTTCGCCCGTGACAGACGAAACACTGACGGCGGGAAAGTCGAGCGTAACGATCGCCGCCGACCGGGGCTGGCAGTCGACCGGCTGGCTTTTCGAGGCAGGCCAAGAATTTCGGGTCACGGCCGAAGGACGCTATCAAATTGCTATTGGGCTGAACGCCGACGGCGGCCCGTGGCCGTGCGAGCCAGGAGGCGTCACGCTGGAATATCATGCTGGCCACCCGTTGGGAATGTTGCTGGGAGCATGGCGATCGTTGGCCAGCAACCGTTTTTCCAAGCCAATCACAGTCGGACTGACTGCGAAGCTGAAACCGCCGGAGGACGCGGTGCTCTACCTGCGCGTGAACGATTCGCCGGCACGACTGTCTGATAATCGTGGGTCGCTCGACGTCAGCATCCGACGAATAACCGATTGACACCCTGGATGGCTGGATCGACAATGCTGATGCTTAAACGCAAGTTTTCGCACCGAAGGAGCGTATTCGATCTCGGGAAAAAAGAAAAAGCCGCTGATGAACGCCGATGAACGCAGATATTTGAACTTCGCTACGTATCAAAAACAACTTCGGCGCATCTGCGTCTATCGGCGTTCATCGGCGGCTCTTAGTTTTCCTGGTTGTTGCAAGATGAAATCCCATTGGGGTAATTGTTGATTTTACAAAAAACAACGAAAGACATGCATGACGAATTTTCTTGCTGAAAACGACGCCGAAGTTTGGTCGGCCGTCGCCTCCGAAATGGAACGCCAACACGACGGGCTAGAACTCATCGCCAGCGAAAACTACACCAGCCCCGCCATCATGCAAGCGGCGGGCAGTGTGTTGACGAACAAATATGCCGAGGGCTATCCGGGGCGTCGCTACTATGGTGGCTGCGAGTATGTCGACGTCGTCGAAGACCTCGCACGCGACCGCGTGAAACAACTTTTTGGTGCTGAGTACGCCAATGTGCAGCCCCATTCGGGCTCGCAGGCAAACATGGCGATCTATCTGGCAGCGCTCGAACCGGGCGACACGGTCTTGGGTCTCGACTTGGCGCATGGCGGACATCTGACGCACGGGATGAAGCTAAACATTTCGGGAATGTTGTACAATTTTGTCAGCTACGGCGTTCGCGAAGACGATCATCGGCTCGATTTCGATCAGGTCGCCAGCCTCGCCAAAGAACACAAGCCAAAACTGATTGTGGCCGGCGCAAGTGCCTATCCGCGAGAAATTCCGCACGCCCGTTTTGCTGAAATCGCCAACGATGTCGGCGCGAAGCTGATGGTCGACATGGCGCACTATGCCGGTTTGGTCGCGGCCGGGCTGCACAACAACCCGGTCGAAGTCGCCGACTTTGTGACCTCGACCACGCACAAAACGCTGCGCGGCCCGCGCGGAGGTCTCTGCTTGGCCAAAAAAGAATACGCCAAGGTGATCAACAGCCGCGTCTTCCCCGGTTTGCAGGGCGGACCGTTGATGCACGTGATTGCCGGCAAGGCCGTTTGTTTTGGCGAAGCGTTGAAGCCAGAATTCAAAGTCTACATGCAGCAGGTCGTCGACAATGCGAAGGTGCTGGCCGAATCGCTTGCCAGTGGGGGATTGCAATTGGTCAGTGGCGGAACCGAAAACCACTTGGTGCTGGTCGACGTGACGCCGCTGGGCGTGGGCGGCAAAATCGCCGAAGCGGCGTTAGGCGCATGCAACATCACCGTCAACAAAAACATGATCCCGTTCGACCAGCGCAAACCGATGGACCCGTCGGGCATCCGCATCGGCACGCCGGCGCTCACTTCGCGCGGCATGGGCGAAGCCGAAATGCGGGCGGTAGGTCGTTGGATATTGGAAGCCTTGCGTTGCCCCGAGGACGCCAAAGTCCACGAGCGAATCCGCGGCGAGATTAGCCAATTGTGCGAACAATTTCCGGTGCCAGCAGCGGAGCTGAACAAAGCGCTCGCGTCGGCCTGAGTTTATGTCCCACAGGACCGTCAGAAAAAAGGCAACCGTTCACGGAGTTCATTGTTGGAAAGTCATTGTTGGAAAGTCATCGTTGGAAAGTCATCCCGAAGGGATCAAAAGCGATTAGCCGGTGGTTGAGCGCAGCGACACCACCGGTCAACCAACGCAACTACTACGATATCCCAAAGGGATTACAGTATCATCCAAGGCATCAACTGAAATTCTGCCTTCCAAGGCTGGCATCCCGCCGGGATACGGTTGGGGGATGATCCATACCGGTGGTGTCGCTGGCGCTCAACCACCGGCTAATGGCTGATATCCCTGCGGGATAGAGTTTGCGTGAAGCGGTCTTTCCTGAGCTACCCGTAAGCGATTTTTCTTTCCTGCCCTTTTCCGCGAGCAGTTACGTATCGCTTGCGCCAACAGTTGTTGCAATCGTTCTGCAAGTCGAGTTAGAAAGCTCCTCCGCCACCGCCTCTGCCACCTTCGCCAAAACTTTCACCAAACTCGGGTAGCTTCTCTTCAGGAAACGCCTCTCGAAGCTGCTTATTCACTTCTTGAGTGGAATATACCAATCGCCCCAGCGTTTGCCGAACAAAGGCACGCACGCGGGTATTCTTCGAGTCCTTTTTCGCGATGATAATCTTCACGGCAGTTTCAAGCGGCATCTGATTTTGTGTAAAAGCGCCGAGACAAGCATTTTTCGCTGGGTCGGTGGCGTTAAATTTATTCTGCGTCCTGGCCCAATCGTACTTTGCCACAATGGCAAATATTTCGTCGATGGCTTCTGGACTCTTTCCTGCATT
>JAADGD010000159.1 GCA_013152515.1 Planctomycetota bacterium | reverse complement strand
AGCGGCGAGGCGTAGCTCGCCGGCTATATTACAGAATTCCATTGCTTTTGAGCCAGGGATTCGACGATAATCAACTATTCCTAGTGATGTGGGTTCCCTTCCATTGTGCTTCCTGTGATTGTTTTTTTGTAGCCGTTCACGGTGCTGAAAGAAGAAAAAGGAAAAGCCACAGATAAACACGGATAAACGCAGATGAGGAAAAGAGTTATTAGCCGAATTCGATTGCCGAAAAGAAAGAAGTAGCGGAAAAACTCCGAATCCCTCCAGGAAAGTCGGTGTTTATCTGTGTTCATCCGTGGCTATTTTTTTCCCTCGCATGAACGGTTACGTTTTTTTTGACACTTAGCGAAACGCTTTTTCAGTGCCCAGTCCCTTTGCAAATCGTCAGCTTTCGTACTTGACCCCGTGGTTGGAGGACGTTTCTCAGGCACGCATGGAATCGCTCGGCGTGACGGGCGGGTTTAGCGGTGCGGTGATTTGGCGTGTCTCGGTGACTGGCGAGGACTCTCCGCAGCAGAATCTCTGCTTGCGACGTTGGCCACAATCGCATCCGTCGCTGACGGGACTGCTAGCAATTCATGGATTGCTCCGTCATGTCGCAGCCGCTGGCTACGACCTCGTACCTGTTCCCTTGGCGACTCACTACGGCGAGACACATGTCGTCCTCGAAGATCATCTTTGGGAGCTTGCCCCGTGGATGCCTGGCGAAGCGCGTCTTGCTAGCACGCCTACCGACGAAAAGCTTTCGGCGGCGATGCAGTCGCTCGCCCGTTTTCATCAGGCGGCTCAGACTTACCGTTTCGAGGGTGACGCGGCGAGATTGGCTCCGTCTGCTGGTTTGCAGCAGCGGCTCGCCATGATCAAGAGCTTGCAACAGGGCGAATTGCAGCAGCTTTGGCAAGCGACCCGCACCGCCGAGGCCAGCGATTTGCGCGAGCTTGCCTTCGAACTACTCGAAGGTATTGGACATTCGCTCGACGGGGTTGCATCCTCTTTGCAACAAATCGTTGATGTGCCGTTGCCGTTGCAGTGGTGCTTGCGTGACGTACGGCACGATCAAATTTTGTTCACCGGCGAAAAAGTGAGTGGTTTGCTTGACTTCGGTGCGGTGGCGGTCGATTCGGTGGCGGGTGATCTTGCTCGACTGCTGGGGAGCATCGTCAACGACCATCCCGAAAGCTGGCAGGACGGCATCGACGCCTATGGAATGCAGCGCCCGCTGTCGCATGACGAGCTGCGGGCAATCGTCGGTTTCGATCAGGGTGGACTGATCTGTTCGGCGACCAACTGGGTGCGTTGGTTGTTTGTCGAAGGCCGTTCGTTCCCACAAATTCACGCGCTCCACGATCAACTTATTTGGCTTCGCGACCGCTTGCAGACGCTTGCCTCGCGTTCAACTGCTAGCATTGCTAGTGCGTTGTCCGGCCCCGTACGCGAGCGTTTGAAACCACCCACTTCGACTGGCGGAGAACCGCATCGGGCGGCTACCTCTCCCTGGATGCACACCTAGCGGCATGACCTATTTTGGGCCAAATGTCGTCTATCGCACAGACTTGGCAGGCGATTTCGCCGAATAATAGAGAACAATGGCCCGATGCCCAATATCCTGATGACCAACGAAAGTCTGCGGTTTCATGGTCTCCAGTTGGTCATTGGTTAGGTCATTTCCAGGTCAATCCCTGGTGTCGACGTTGACCCCAATTTTCGCCACAGGATACAATGGGGCATCTACTGCTGGCCGAAGCGATAAGCAAGTCTTGCAAAAGGAACATTGAGATGTTTGAAGCTCCGTTGCTGTCACACCCTAGAAACAGGCACCGTCGATTGGCGATCACGCTCTGCCTGCTGTTGCTGGCAATTGGCGGGCAACCCGCGCTGGCTCAGTTTGACTTTGGCGGCTTCGGAGGTCGCAGCAAATCCGCTGCGCAAGTGACCGTCGAGTCGCAATTCACGCCCGCCACTGCCGACCGCCCCGCACTGCTGTTTGTCACCGCGACGATCGCTGAGGGTTTTCACATCTACGCGATCGACCAAGGCAGCTTGCCCAGCAACGGCGGTGGGCCACTACCAACGAAAATTACGATTGAACCTCAGCCAGAGGTGCAGTTGATTGGTGCCTGGCAGCCACTCCAGCCGCCCACCTCTCACCCTGACGAGGTCGCTTGGATCGGGCTTGAATTGCGCGAACACGAAAAGCAAGTGACATGGGTAGCTCCGATCAAGTTGGGGGCAGGCGTTGACCCGGCCGGTTTGACGATCACTGGGAAGCTGATAGGCCAAGCTTGCAACCCGCAAACTTGTGTTCCGTTTGAAACAGCCCTTACCGCAGCATTGGGCACCGGAATCGACATGCCGGCGACATTTTTTGCGGGCGAATCGCCTGCTAGCGCCGAGACGACACCTGCAAACACAAGCCTTCCCTTGCTAACTATTTTGGGCTACGGCGTACTCGGTGGTTTGATTCTCAATCTCATGCCCTGTGTGCTGCCTGTGATCGGTCTGAAAGTCCTCTCCTTCGCCGAGCAAGCTGGCGAGAGCCGCAGTCGTATTTTGATGCTGAATCTTTCTTACGTAGCAGGTTTGATGACCGTCTTTTTGGTACTCGCCACATTAGCGGCACTCGCGAAGCTAGGACTCAGCAAAGAAAGCCTGGGTTGGGGCGAACTCAACACGCTGACTTGGTTCAAAGTCAGCATGACAGCGCTGATTTTCTCGATGGCGTTGAGTTTTTTGGGGATTTGGGAACTCCCTATCCCCGGCTTCGCTACGTCTGGCAAAGCCACAGAGCTGACTACTCGTGAAGGTCCATTTGGTGCCTTTTGCATGGGGATGTTTACCACTATTTTGGCCACACCCTGTAGTGGTCCTTTCCTGGGGCCGGTCTTTGGATTTACGATCAGCCAACCACCCTCGGTCATCTATGCCATCTTTTTCGCGGTCGGGCTGGGCATGTCTTTGCCCTATCTGTTGATTGGAGCCTTCCCTGCTTTGGTTAGCTGGATACCGAAGCCGGGTGCCTGGATGGATACGCTCAAGAATCTGCTCGGGTTTGTTTTGCTCGGAACCGTAGTTTATCTTTTTTCAACGATCAATCACGACTACTTTATCGCCACGCTATCGCTGCTCTTTGGCATTTGGTTCGCTTGTTGGATGATCGGTCGGACGCCGATCACGGCTTCCGTAGCACAGCGTCGCAACGCATGGTTAGAAGGCACCGCCGTCGCTGCAATTGTGGGCACCTTAGCGTTCCAATTTTTGACTCCCAGCACGTCAATGCTTCCGTGGAAGCCCTATTCGCCCCAAGCCCTCGCAGCCGCGAGAGCCGAAGGCAACACGGTCATGGTCGACTTTACTGCCCAATGGTGTCCTACCTGTAAAACCAACTTGTTGTTTGCCATCAACCGTTCCGAGGTGAAACAGTGGGTTGAGGAAAACAATGTGGTCACTCTGTTGGCTGACTGGACTGATCGTAGCGAGATGATCAAAAACGCACTACGAGAACTCAACAGCCAAAGTATCCCGCTATTAGCAATTTATCCTGCCGATGCCACCAAGCCGCCAATCGTATTGCCCGATCTGCTCACGAAGAAAAAGGTACTCGCAGCACTTGCCGCCGCCGACCCTCAAGCATCAGTCAACAACAATAACGCAATGGCCACCAAGCCGAGTGAGCCTCATTTCAGCCTGAGGCAAACGCCAGCCGTCACGCAGTAGAATTCAACTGTGCATAGCCGGCGAGCTACGTCTCGCCGAATTCCTGAATCAAAATAGTACGACTTCGGCGAGACGTAGCTCGCCGGCTATGGGGTTTCCTCGTTTTGTACACGAGCAAACCATTCCCTCACGCCCAGCGGCTCTCACCACACCCATCAACAATCTTCCCAATCGCCCAGCTTTCTAGCCCGATCCCTGCTAGTTGCTGCTGGATGCTTTCGACGTAGTCGGCGCTGACGACCATTGTGAGGCCGATGCCCATGTTGAAAACGCGGTGCATTTCGTCACTTTCGACGCCGCCGAGGTTTTGCATCCAGGGAAAGACGGGCGGCACGGGCCAACTGTCGGGAGTGATGAGCGCGTCGACGGTCGTGGGCAAGACGCGTGCGAGGTTTTCGTGCAGACCGCCACCGGTGATGTGGGCGATGCCGTGGACGACTGCCTCGTCATGGTTGTGGTTGAGTACCTCGCGCGTTGCGCGGGCGTAGAGTTGCGTCGGTTGCAATAGCAGTTCACCGATAGTTTGTTCGCAGAAATCGACCTTGTCCTCTGGCGAGAGGCCAGCGTGCTCGAAGACGATTTTGCGGACGAGCGAAAAACCGTTGGAGTGGATGCCGTTGGACGCGATGCCGAGAACGACATCGCCGGGCACGCTCGCGCTGCCGTCGATCAGTTGCGACTTTTCGACGATGCCGACACAGAAACCGGCCAGGTCGTAGTCGCCTGGTTGATACAGGTCGGGCATGATGGCCGTTTCGCCGCCGATGAGTGCCGCATCGCTTTCGAGGCAGCCTGCGCTGATGCCTGCGACGATTTGTTCGAGCAGCCCTGGGTCGTCTGCGGCCATCGCCACATAGTCGAGAAAAAAGAGCGGTTCGGCACCGCAGCAGATCGTGTCGTTCACGCACATCGCCACCAGATCGATACCGACCGAGTCGTGACGGTCGAGCATTTGGGCGACCTTGAGCTTGGTGCCGACACCGTCAGTACCTGAAACAAGCACCGGCTCCTGATAATTCCGAGAAAAGAGCCCACCGTTAAAATCGAGCGCGAACAAACCGGCAAAACCGTTATTCCAGGGCATCACCCGCGGGCAATGGGTTCGTTTCAAGAGCTTGGGCAGCCGCGACATCGACTCTTGATAGGTCTTGAGGTCGACGCCACTATCTTTGTACGATAAATTGGTTTTGGAATTGATTTTGGCCATAAGATTCGTTGTGATTCACGGGGTGAGGTACGATTTTACGGCGAGCTGGTGAGAAGTGTCAACGTGGAGCGTTTGTAGCCGCGTTGCCACGCAACGCAGGGCGAGTCAGAGATCGCTTACCACTGCACCTTGCATTGCGTAACCCCTTGTAACGTCTAGCGAAACTAGCGAAGCTGCCCGCCCTCGCACGCCCGTCGAGGTTGCAGCGGCCGCAGCGGTGGAATCAGACGTTGCGCAGGGCGAAGCTCTGCTACCGGCAGACGAACCAATCAAGACCCTTGGAGGCAGATGACGAAGGATTCTTTTAGGAGGGACTGGGAGCTAGGAATTGGTGACTGGGGAATTGGGTAATCGCGCTTTGCGATCCTTTTCCCCAGTCCCCAACTCCCAGCCCCCCCAGCCCCTACCCTCTGTCCTTCGCAACGAGCCTTCACCTATGCTAACCCAGTGGACGTCCTCCCCTTCGCTTTCCGGTCAACCCCTTGCCACCGACCCGCTCCTGTCCGACCCTCCCAGTGTTGTTATGCCACCCTCACAACCTCAACGCTTCATGCAATTTCGCTATCCGTTGCCTTACGGTGCGATTACTCAAGAGTCGGGCGTTAGGTTTGCAGTCTACAGCCACTCGGCGACTGCGATGCGAGTGTTGCTCTACAAGCGGGCGACCGATCGCGAGCCGTATCGCATCGTTGAATTCAATCCGGCCAATGATCGCTGGGGGGACATTTGGAGCATTTTTGTGCCCGGCCTCAAAGCGGGTCAGATGTATCATTACCAAGCGGACGGGCCGTTTGCTCCCGAAGAGGGCCATCGGTTCAATTCGCACGCGCGGCTCATCGATCCGTATGCCCGCGCGTTGGCTGGGCGTTTTCAGCCGTCTCCTGATGGCCTGATTCGCCCGCCCAAATGCGTCGTTGTCGAGGACACTTTCGATTGGCAAGGCGATCGGCATCTGCGTCATCCGCTCTCCGAGAGCATCATCTACGAGATGCATGTCCGTGGGTTTACACGGGGCAGCTCAAGCGAATCGAAGCATCCAGGAACCTATCTGGGCGTGATCGATAAAATCCCGTACCTCAAGTCGCTAGGCGTGACGGCGGTTGAGTTGATGCCGATACACGAATTCCCGATTTTCGACCCGTTTGGCAACAAGCCAGAGCGTAAAAATTATTGGGGCTACGACTCGCTGGCATTTTTCTCGCCCCATCGTGGCTACATGCACGGCAACAAGCCGGGCGATCAAGTACGGCAATTCAAGGAGATGGTCCGCGCGCTGCATGCTGCGGGCATCGAAGTCATCTTGGACGTGGTGTTCAATCACACTGCTGAAGGAAATCAAGAAGGCCCGACGCTGAGCTTCAAAGGCTTGGAAAACAAGGTCTACTACATGAACAACCCAGACGGAACGTACAAAAATTATTCGGGCTGCGGCAACACGGTCAACGGCAACCATCCGATTTGCCGCGAGATGATTTTCCATTGCCTTCGTCACTGGGTGTACAACTACCACATTGATGGCTTTCGTTTCGATTTAGCTTCGATTTTGAGTCGTAGCCAGACGGGCGAGTTGCTGCCGAATCCGCCACTCGTAGAGATGATCGCCGAAGACCCCATGTTGGCCGACACGAAGATCATCGCCGAGGCATGGGACGCTGCCGGCGCGTTTCAAGTCGGCTCTTTCGCTAAGCGGCGATGGGCCGAGTGGAATGGCCACTACCGCGACGACATCCGCCGTTACTGGCGTGGCGAACCGGGCCGCACGGGGCCGATGGCGACGCGTATCTCAGGCTCCAGCGATCTCTACCAGTCGAGTGGTCGCAATCCGTACGACAGCATAAATTTTATCACTTCGCACGATGGCTACACGCTCTACGATTTGGTGAGCTACGAGCAAAAGCACAATCAGGCCAACGGTGAAGACAACCGCGATGGCGACAACAACAACTACAGTGCCAACAACGGCGTCGAAGGCCCGACGCGTCGCAAGCCGATCGTCGATCTGCGTCGCCGTCAGGTGAAAAACATGATGGCTACGCTGCTACTCAGCCACGGCACGCCGATGATTGTCGCGGGCGACGAAATTCTTCGCACCCAGCGCGGCAACAACAATGCATACTGTCAGGACAACGCGATCAGTTGGTTCGACTGGAAGCTGGCCGAGAAAAATGCCGAGCACCTCCGTTTTGTGCAAACATTGATCGAGTTTCGCAAGGCCCAGCCGACGGTCCGCCGCGACTCGTTCCTCACCGGCAGCCCGGCGACCAACGGCGACTTGGCCGACGTGAGCTGGTTCAGCCCCGACGGCCAGCCGATGGATTGGCAACGACCGACGCAAAGTTTTGTATGCGTCTTCGGTACCGCCGGCCTCGACGACCCTGCCGCACGACCGGTGATGCTCCTGATGCACTCGGGCGCCGATACGCAAGATTTCGTCCTTCCCACAGCCATCAGCCATTTACCGTGGCGTCAGTTCATCGACACGGCCGCTGCCATGCCACGAGATATCTATCCCGCAATCGACGGGCCCAAGCTGCCCACCAGTGGCAAGCTCAGTTTGGTGCATCATACGTTGATGTGTTACGTGGCGTAGAAACGGCCCAGCGGCTGGGGATAGACTCTTGCCGCTGCTTTAGAACGGGGTACTTAACCAGCGTCTTTTTGCTAGAATAGAGGACCGCTCACCAGAACGGTAGGTGTGCTAGAAAGCGCAGGTAAGAATGCTGATCGATACGGGTTTGACTTTTCGCGAGATGGTAATGAACGATCCTTTGCCACTGGGAAAGATTCAACAAGCAGTCCTCGATTTTCTTGAGGGCCGTGACGATGCGGCCCTGTTCGGAGCGATGGCTGTTAATGCCTACGTCGACGAGCGCCGGATGACAGAGGATGTTGATATCGTTTCTACGCGGGCCAAAGACTTGGCGGAAGAGTTGCGCCAACATCTCAATGAACTTTTTTCGATCGCGATACGACTCCGCACGGTTGGAGATGAAGCAGGGTTCCGACTCTATCAAATCGTTAAACCCAAGAACCGCCATTTGGTCGATTTGCGACCCGTCGACGAGCTACCGCCCACCGAACGGGTGGATGGTGTTTTGGTAGTGAACCCTGCCGAGGTAATTGCTAGTAAAGTTGTCGCCTGTTGCGAGCGGAAAGGACGCCCGAAGTCGTTTACCGATCGTCGCGATTTGGCAGTGCTTTTACTAACCTTTCCCGATCTCAAATCCGAAACTGGCTCCGTTCAGGATCGGCTGGCCACTAAAAAAAACACTCCGGAAATCGTGGCACTTTGGCAAGAATTGGTCGCGGAAGAAATTCCTGCAGATCACGAAGACGATGAGTTTCACTAATAGTCCAATTAGGTTCTGAGGCCTGATGCAGTCATGTCCAACAATGCACAACCCATTTCAATCATCGGCATCGGCGACGATGGCCTAGCGGCCGTGTCGGAATCGACGCGGAATTTGATTCTTGGCGCTGAAGTCTTGGCTGGTAGCGAACGCACTTTGGCACTCGTGCCCGAGGCTCCAGGAAAACATCTGCCAGTGAGTGGCGATCTGGAAGACGTGGTCGAGAAAATCGGCGCTGCGGGCGATGCCAAGATCGTGCTGTTGGTGACCGGCGACCCGTTGTTTTATGGGCTGGCTCGTTTTCTTTGCGACAAATTGGGACACGACCGATGCGAGATCATTCCGCATGTGAGCAGTATGCAAATCGCATTTGCGCGGGTGAAAGAGAGCTGGGACGAGGCGTATCTCACGAATCTGGCGAACCACTCGCTACCCACGGTGATCGAGCGTATTCGCACCGCCGAAAAAGTCGGGCTGTTTACGACGGAGCAAAATGGCCCGGCGGCAGTGGCCCAGGCGCTGCTTGATCGTCATATCGACTATTTTACGGTTTATGTTTGCGAGAATTTGGGTGCCAGGAACGAACGCGTCACGCGCGGCACAGTTGCAGAGATTGCCAAAGATTCTTTTGAATCGCTCAACGTGATGGTTCTCGTACGCGATGCCAACGTACCCGACCGTCCGCGCGATTTGCTAGCGAGCAGCCTGTTTGGCAACCCGGACGACGCCTTTGTTCAATCAACGCCCAAGCATGGCTTGCTCACGCCGGCAGAAATCCGCACGATGGCGCTGGCTCAAATGGCGCTGCATTCGCGCAGCGTTGTCTGGGATGTCGGCGCCGGCTGCGGTGCCGTCAGCGTCGAAGCCGCCTTGCTCGCTCCCGGTGGCCAAGTCTTTGCGATCGAGCAAGACGCGGTCGACGAAACGTTTATTCGTGAAAATGCGGAGCGATTCGGCGTTGGCAACGTCCAGCCGGTTCTGGGCCGCGCCCCCGAAGTATGGGCCGATTTGCCCAACCCCGACGCAATCTTCATCGAAGGCAGTGGTCGCGAAGTCGTGCGCCTCGCCGAGTTGGCCTTCGAGCGACTACAATCCGGTGGCCGTCTGGTTGCCAACCTCGTCAGCATCGGTGCCCTCGAAGAGCTACGACTCGCCTTGGCCAAGCACACGACCGATGTGCAAGTCTGGATGATCAACGTATCGCGAGGTACGGATCAGTTGGAACGCTTGACATTCGACGCGCTGAACCCGACGTTTTTGATCGCGGCGGGGAAAAAGTAGTTGAGCGGTTCCAATCTACACACGAAGAGCCTATCCCAAAACTAAATTCACTTAGAAGACAAGCAGGAAATTTACCACGGAGTCACGGAGAGTACTGAGAAGAAATCTCAAAATTACCGGCTGTTCGCTACTTTTCTTACCGAGGGTATTTCTCAGTGTCCTCCGTGACTGGCTGAAACTAAACAAAGGTACAAAATCCGTCATAGGATTTTGCCTTTCCTCACAGCCGGATTCGACGAAAACCCCATCAAGGGATTATTTCGACAAGAATTCTTGCTCGAATGACAGTGCCTTCTATCGAAGGATTCTTAGCGTAGAAACGTTCGTTTTCACGATAATCTTGGCTGCTGTTCAGAGACTCCCAAACTGCTTAGGTCGATGAAACCGAAGCAGGTTATGATTTTCCGAAAAGTGCATCGGTCTCGTGCACGAATGTCGCTTAAATTTCTGTAACTCCTTTTCTCATCAGCCTTTTGAGTTCCGCCCTTGGTTTGGTCATTTGCTCTGCTGTCCTTTGT
>JAADGD010000252.1 GCA_013152515.1 Planctomycetota bacterium | reverse complement strand
AGCTCCAACACGAAGTCTTCGATTGCAAGAAAACGGAAAGGCAGTGCAAGAGTTTACGGTTTCCAACGTACCGCCACTCATCGTCAGCAAACCTGCGCCGCCAGAACGACCAATTCGCACGCCGAAAGCCTCCGCCATGTCGCCGGGTCCGATCTCGGGAGCATCGACCCCAAAAGTGGAGGTTTGGATTTCAACGCGGGTACCAAAATCGGGGATGGCAGGGCCAAAGGGCGGAAAGGGATCTGCTCCGCCATCGCTCCAATTTTCCGACGTCATCCAGTCGGTTGGATCAGCAGGCTGTGGATCGTTATCGGCAAAGCCATCGAAGTCGTAGCGCTCGTCTTCCTGCGCCCCGGCCAGCGACGACAACAAAACGACCACTACTGCGAATCCAGCAGCACGCAAAACTGTCTGAGGCATGTAGATCGCCCCCCCGATTCAGATGATATTGATAAGAGCACTTAACAATTAGCGATGCCCCGATTCTACTCAATACCCTGCCTAGCTGCAACATTTTAAGGGGTTGATATCAGGGAAACTGCAAAGTCGCTCTGAATAAAGAGAACCGCCAAGGACGCCAAGAGCGCCAAGAGCGCCAAGAAAAGTCCCCTAGGAAATGTCCATTGCCAGCATTTCTTTGGCGCTCTTGGCGTTCTTGGCGGTAAAAAATGTGACTTTGCAGTCCTCCTGGGGGTTGATATTACACTTCTTGTTCACCGAATATCTGTAAATCGCGAGTCATTCTCGCTTTTGCGTAATGCTGATGACGATTTCTCTCTGCCCTGGCAGGCTGATCGGGATGCGCTCTCCTTTGCTCAGAACCCTAATCGTCCACTCCTGGCTATGTTGTTGCCTAATACCTTGGCTTTGCGGTTCTTGTCGCAACTGGTACTTTCCTGGCGTCAATTGCCAAATTCGCATCACGATGTGGCGCTCTTCGGGCGAATGAGAATACAACTTGGCAGTGAGTCGATCGGGGCCAGTGTCGCTGACGAGCGCTGTAAAGTTTTCGTCGGTCTCCTCCCACGACACCGCATAGTACGGCGACACATTGTCCTTTACACTGTCGCCCGTTAGCATTGCTTTGAGAAGTTCGGCACGGGGAACGTAGACACGATCGGTATGGATGGCCTCGGTCGTCATCAGAGGTGTATTGTATCGCACGCCTTCCAATAGCGGGTTCAAGCCCTCAACGAGGTGGCGCTGCTCTCCACTAAGCCGATACCGGCCATACGGCGTACCGTGACGCAGAATCAATGCATCCCAGCGCGATTCACCTGTTAAGAAGCGCCACTGCTCGACAACATTCCAAAACTTTTCGGAGCGTATCAATTTCGCGGCCGCCCATGTCTGCGAACCTGCTTGGGATGTGTCTTGATTCTTGTGAAGTAAGTTTGCTTCTTCTGCTCGAATTAGATCCAGTGTGAGTCGCATTGGCTGGTTTAGCCGGTCGTCATGAGTCTGCGAATAAGTAAACAAAAGCTGGTCAAGCATGAGACTTCCGACATTGTTTTCCCACTCGTAGTATTTCCAGTACATGTTCGGTAAATGCCAAGTCGGTTCGTCACCGTTAATCGACTCGTCGGCAAAGCGGACCGACGCGGGAATGAGGCCCCGGGGTTTACCTTTCTCGGTTCGCATCGCCGCGCTCACCCAGGCTAGCGACCACTGGTGAAGCAACTCGACTACTTCGGGGTTTGGACGCCGCCACGCTAGATACCGCATCGGCTGAACCGCGCGGGTGTTGTACTCCAAGTCACGTCCCTTTGGCTCCTGTTCTTCAATCGCCGTTGAATTGAACCACGCGCTGCGAAAGAAGCGATGGCCCTGGGGAGTTGTCCCGGTCCAAAGGTTCTGAAAGTGTTTGGCCGACCAAGCTAAGCGCTCTAGGTAAATCGCGTCATCGCTGTAGACCGCCATCAATGGGGCGGTATCGGCGACAAACTCGGCAGCGTGCTCCACATCGCTCAATTTGGCTGCGTATCCTTCATGGACATGCTTGCTTTGCCAGACACCGTTGGCGAGTTTTTCCCACCCTGCTAAAACCGTTTGATCGCCAGCCAAGACGAGCGGAGCCCACCATCGTAGCAGTTCCACATCGTCGCCAAGCTTGCCGCCAAACTCTCCGCTGTCACTCTGTTGTTGCACCCACCAATGGGCGATCTGCCGCATCCGGCACAATGCTTCCCGTTGCGCTACAGCCCAAGCGGGTGCGTCTGGCTTTGCTTTGAGGCAATCACACGCGTCGGGCAGATCAATCTTTTGACCCATGTACATCGCCAAAACGTCGTCGTGTGGATGCTTCGCGTAGAGCCGGCCCAGATCGCGGTTGGCCCCGGCACGCTCGAACTTTCCACCGATCTCCCGATCCAGCCAGTACAGTATTCGCCCTCGCAAGTAGGTCGCTCGTTCGGCGAACGGCTGCGCCAAATCTGCGTCGGGCCCCAACAATCCGTCGACCAGCATGACGGCTTGGTAGAGCCGGTCGAACATTCCCAGCCCTGTTTCTTCGTTCGCCCATTCCCAACCACGCTGTTTGAACAGGCGCTCGGCCGCCTGCAGCAGTTCAAGCCGTTCGCGCCACAATTCATGAAACGGATCCGATCGATCAGCCAGTTGCGCGGACAATTCCGCCAGCGAGTCGTCACAGCGAAAGGAGCCAGCAGACGCGAATTGCTCTAATAAATTTCGTTGCCATCGATTCCTCTCTGGCACATGGCGGATCAAAGAAATCCCCAGCAAGCGCACCTCCTGTTCTGCCCGGGACAATTCAAGAGACAATCCGTCGGAGCCGACGTGAGTGGCCGCCTGAAACACGCGATAAGTTTTCGATGGCGAGCGCTTTGGTTCGGCAGGCGCGGTAAACGTTTGCCATCCAAGCTTCATTTCCTTACCTTGAATGATCACTCGAATCGGTGTTGTGTCCGTTCGCGCAGACTCCAGCCAAACCCTAACCTGCCAGTCACCTGGCGCGACATCTGCCCGCAATGCCAATCGCTTTCCTGCAACCCCATCAATGGTCAATGCGTTACGCGAACGCGACCATCCGAGGCGTTCAAAGCCACGGGTCGGCGACTGCGTCCAACCAATTCCACTCTCTGGCGTGTAAGCTGACAGAGGATACAACGCAGCGGAGCCCTCCTCAACGAACGAATCTTTTGGCCCTGCATCAAAACGAAAGACTTTTCGGCCGCCATCCAGTGGCTTGGCATGGCCAAACTGCGTCAGAATGCAGAATGCCACAAGAAAAACCTGGGCGAACAACCGCAACATGCTACTCATGGTTACCATTGCTTAACAAGCCTAGTGTGTTCGTTTCTGTCGTCTCATTACAGCAGTGCTGCGGACAACTCGCTATCGCAACAGTCGTCGTCCACGCCTAATTCCGTTAAGAACTCATAGGGGTTGCGAGGCTCTTCGGAAAGACATTCTAATGCCACGAGTTCGCCCAACCCAAATTCCCGAGCTTTTTCCAAAACAAGCTCCATCACAAACCAATCTCCCAAGGCCCAACCGGTGGAATCAAAAACGGACTGGTGTTTTTGCTCTGGCAGATAACACTGAGCCGATTGTGCAACCTCCACGATCGAGGGGCCGATCTGTTGGGCGGAGAGCTGCTGACATTCCCCTTCGACTTTTGCTTGGGTCAAAAAGTCTGGGCAGACAAAGCTGTCCTGGAGAAAAGCTAACGGCAACTCGGTTTTGCCAGGCAAATCAGAACCAACAGCATTCACATGCAGCCAAGGTTTGCATCGATCAAGCGCGATGACCGGGCCTCCTCCCACTTCAACGGAAGTTGCCGTGCAGAGAATATCTGAATGCACGGCAGTATCCGCTAAGCTAGCTGAAGTTATTCTGCCTTCCTCTCAGCCTTCCGCCTTCGCCAACGCCTGCTCAATCGCCGCTTCGAACCCAAAAAGCTGGCTGCCCGACCAAACCACGCTGCCCTCTTGATCAAAAACGATCACCGTGGGCAACACTTGGATGCCGAGTTGGTCTTGCATCGGCAATGCCCCGTAGCCGACAGGCCAATCGAAACCGTCGACGCTGGCGATGAAATTTTCGATCGCCGCTCGGTCGCGTTCTGTCTCGGACGTAAGCCCCAGGAATTCGACGCCTAGCGGCTGATACTTCGCATACAGCTTCGCCAGCTCAGGCATAGCCGCTCGGCAGGGCGGACACCACGTTGCCCAACAATCGATGACCACTACTTTTCCGTTCAAGCTCTCACGCGTCAGTTTTCCGCCCTCGACATTCAACCATCCCTCAACCATCAGTGGGGGCAATGGCATTCCCTTCGACACGAGTTCTGCACGGCCGTTTCCGCTGCGGCTCGAAACCACCAGCAGCCCGACCACAATCGCCAACAACGCAAACCCAAAAAATTCGCCGCGACTCATCGGTTCCCTCCGTAGTGTGGCACGTCTCTCCGAGTCGTGAGTGCAACTCAAAGAGCATCGTTCTAAAAAAGTGGTAATTACTGACGACTCGGAGAGGCGCCCTACGATCGCCGTCGCCGTGGGCAACATGCCAATGTCAGCAGTGCGAGCGCCATCGTCGAAGGTTCGGGGACCGCCGTAATTGGTGGCACGGGGATAATTCCAAAGTCACGCTGGAGCTTCATAAAGTCAGACGTATCGACATCGCCATCCCCGTCGGCATCCCCCAATGTTTTCGGTGCACCACTGGCGATGGGATAATTGTTCCGCCAGATCGCAAGGTCGAGGGCGTTGACGACACCGTCGCCGTTGAAATCGGCACCGACTGGACTGACCAGAAAGCCCGTGTCCTCGGCGAACAGCGTGTTTCCGACAATCGAAAAATCGAAGACGCGACCGCTAGCCGAGTCCGACGTATTTGCCGGAAACATTACGCCACCGTCTGCTTGCAAAAGTGCGAACGGCTCGCCGACGGCCGGACTAAAGCCCGCAGAAAGCACTAGGTCGATCGTCGCCCCTCCCAAATCCGCAAACCCAGACACACTGATCGGCGGACCGAAGCCATCGGCAGCAATCCCAAAAATACCACTGGTAAAGGATAAATTACCCTGCAGCAACAAGGTCGTGTCATCGAGAGTAAAAATGTCGCCGCCAGAATTGTCGATATCGCCGACGACCGTAATGTCTCCTGACAAAGAAAGTAAATCGGTATTGAGCAAATCGGTGGTCGAATCTTCCGGCGGACTGTTGCTAAAACGAAGAATGGCATCGCGTGCGATGATACTGTTGTTATTCGTGACCAGCGAATCGTAGATCATCTCTCCGCCAGTCGACTCGATCAATCCGTCGTTGGTAACGGCTCCCGAAACACGCAGATTCTCGCGAAAATTCGTAAACCATTTTGCACGCTGGCAGCCGCATTGCTCAGCAGCCCACCCGTGCCAATCGAGATCGCACCATTGATAAACCCATCGCCTCGAATGATGCCGTTGTTGGTAATTGTATTGCTCGTCTGCGGCAATACTCGCAATGTACCGCCAGCTAAGTCGATCGTACCTTGAGGGTTTACGGTCATCGTGCCAGTGTCTTCAATTTGCAACAGTGCCTCATTCTGAATTTCGATTCTGCCATATGACAGCCCTGTAGAAAGTCCGCCAACAGTGAGAGCATCGCGAACTGACCAACGCGTGCCTCGATCCGTCAGTGTCACCAATCCATCACCGGTATCATCAACAGAACCAATCATGGAAATTTCAGATCGCAACGTCGCTCGGCTGTTCACATTAATAGTACCGAACCCGCCT
>JAADGD010000040.1 GCA_013152515.1 Planctomycetota bacterium | reverse complement strand
AATGACAACTACCCCACAAACCACACTCACCACCGAGCAACATGCCGCGTTGTCGGCGCACGACCGTAGCGTTTCGCTGGCGGCAGGGGCCGGGTGCGGCAAGACGTTTGTGCTGACCGAGCGTTATCTTTCTTATCTCGACCCTTGCAAACTCCAGCCGATGGCTGAGTTGTCGGAACTGGTGGCGATCACTTTTACCGATGCGGCTGCGCGAGAAATGCGCGACCGTATTCGTCGGCGGTGCTACCAACGGATGCAAGCTGCCGAAGACTCCTCCGAACGATCGGCTTGGAAACAACTCCTCTCGACGCTCGACGGGGCGCGAATCAGCACGATTCATGCGTTCTGTGCGACGCTGTTAAGAAGCCACGCTGCCGAAGCGGCGGTCGATCCGCGATTTGAGTTGCTCGACCCCCCAACGGCCCAATTGATGCGACTGCAAAGCCTCGACGATCATCTGCGACAGTTGCTGGTGGCAGGGGACGAGCGTCTGATTCAGCTCGCCACGCACTTTGGTTTGCGCAATCTGCGCGATTATGTGGCGGCTTTGCTCAGTGACGAAGTCGGAGGGATGGTTGCTCGTTGGGGGAACACTTCGCCTGTCGAGCTGGCGAAGCATTGGCAACAGCATTACGACGAATTTGTGGCTCCTGCGGCGTTGGTAGCCATTGTTGCGGCGGAACCTGTGGAGCGATTACGCGAGCTTTGCTCTGGGGCTGACGTTTCCAAGGCGAAGGCGCAAACGCACTTCGGGGAGTTGCTTGCGCTGTTCGATTCGTTGCCCGAGAGCAAAACGCCACATGTTTCTGCGCTGAAACTTCGCGGCATGGCGAAAGTGCAAGGCGTGTGTACGAAAAAAGATTGGGCCGACGAGGCCGATTACAACGCGATGCGAGATGCCTGCAAGGCGGTGCGCGACTTGATCGACAAAAGCCTCTTGCGTTACCCGCTCGCCAGCGAAAAACTCGAAGCTGCCGCCGCTATCGGACTCGACTTACTCCAATTGGTCGCTGAAGTCTCGGCTCGATACACCGATGCTAAACAGCAACGCAATGTGTTGGAGTTCGACGATCTGTTGTCGCGAACCGAGGCGTTGTTGACCGACAAGCGTTATCCGCAGGTGCAACAAAATCTCGTGCGTAGCACACAACTCCTGATGGTCGACGAATTCCAAGACACCGACCCGCTGCAAGTCGCGATCGTCAAAGCCCTGCGCGGCGACAACTGGGCCGAGCAAGGCCTGTTTGTCGTCGGCGATTTCAAGCAATCGATCTATCGTTTTCGCGGTGCCGAGCCACGCGTCTCCAGCGAATTGCGTGCGACGCTGCCCGCCGAGAGTCGACTGTCACTGACAACCAATTTTCGTAGTCAGCCGGCCGTTCTCGATTTTGTCAACGCCTTGTTTCACGACGCGTTTGCCGAAGGCTACGAGCCGTTGTCTGCCCACCGACCGCAACTTTCGCCGACACCGGCGATCGAATTCCTCTGGGCACAGCCTGACGCGAATCCTCAGCAGTCCGACAACTCGAAATCTCGCGAAAACAAAGGCGACCGTCGCCTCGGCGACGCCGCACGAGCGCGGATGCAAGAGGCCCGTTTTATTGCTCGACGATTGGCCCAACTGCTCGACGAGGGCGAACCGCTGGTCGTCGACACTTCGCATTCGAGCGAACCAACCGCGCGGCCTTTGCAACTGGGCGACATCGCCATTCTGTTACGCTCGCTCAGCGATGTCGCTCTCTACGAAGAGGCCTTTCGCGAGTACGGCCTCGACTACTACCTCGCCGGCGGCCACGCCTTTTATGCCCAACAAGAAATCTACGATGTGCTGCACTTGCTCCGCGCGATCGCCAGCCCGGTCGACGACCTCAGCCTCGCCGGCGTGCTGCGCAGTCCGATGTTTGCGCTGGCCGACGAAACGCTTTTTTGGCTCGCCGAGCAAGGCGGCACGCTCAATGGCGGCCTGTTCGGCGACGCACTGCCCGACGAACTCTCCCCAGCCGAGCGTGCCAAGACGCTCCGCGCCGCCACAACGCTCGGCGAACTTCGTCAGCAAAAAGATCGACGGCTCGTCGCCCAGTTGCTCAGCCAAGCAATCGCCGCCACCGGCTACGATGCAACACTTTTGACCGAATTCCTCGGCCAGCGCAAATGGGCCAACGTCCAAAAGCTGATCGAGCAAGCACGCACCCTCGATCGCACCCGTCCTGGCGACCTAAACGGTTTTGTCACGCAACTTTCGGAGTTCGTACTTCGCGCCCCGAAAGAACCCTTGGCTGCCACCCGTAGCGAGGGCGACGTGATCCGCATCATGACAATTCACTACGCCAAAGGGCTAGAATTTCCGTTGGTCGTCGTGCCCGATCTCGATCGGCCCAATTTCCCGGGTTCACGGCAACCCGTATTCGACGAGCAACTCGGCCCCTTGGTCCCTTCGCCCGAGAAACAAGACTTGGTGGGATGGGATCTGCATCGCTTTGCCGAGCAAGAGCAAGAACGCGAAGAACGCAAGCGGCTGCTGTATGTCGCCTGCACGCGTGCTGCCGATTATTTGCTGCTCTCCAGCAGCAGCGCCGATCTGCAAAAACCGAAGAGCGACTGGCTGAAATTGCTTGGCGAACATTTTGATTTGGCCCAAGGGACGTGTCTTACCAAGCTGCCCGAGGGGTACGCGACTCCTGAAATTCGAGTCACAACCGACGAGCCTAGCACCGCTCGCAAACCGGTTGGCCCAACTCGCGGTGCCGACTTGCAAAAACTGATTGCAAAGACGCACCAACTCGCCGAATCGGGCCTGGGCGTCGTGCCGCCAGAGGTCGCGCCGATCGCCGTCAACACGCAAGCTCGCAAGCGGTTTTCGTTCTCGCGGCTGTCGGGGACGTTAGAAATCGCGAGTCGTGAGCCGCGAGTCGCGAGTAAAGATAAATCAAACGATGTCGAAGCTCGCGCCCTGGGGACATTGGTTCACGCCGTCCTAGAACGCATCAACTTCGCGCAACCCCCCACCGACCTCGCCGACCTCTGCGAATTCCTAGCCCCTCAACACACCGAAAGCACCACACAAACAACCACCAACGAAGCGACTCGACTTGTCGAGATTTTCCTCCAATCCCCTCGAGCCGCCACTCTCTCCACAGCCCCACAAATCCACCGCGAAGTCGAATTCCTCCTCCCCTGGCCCCTCGACAAAAAATCCCACCAAGGCCGCTACCTCCAAGGCTACATCGACTGCCTCTACCAAGACACCTCCGGCGACTGGCACATCCTCGATTACAAATCGAACCAAGTCACCGCCGCCGAAGTCCCACAGGCAGCCGAACATTACGCGATGCAAATGTTCGTCTACAGCCTAGCCTGTGAACGCGCGCTGGGCGTCGCGCCAGTCGAAAGCGTCTTGCACTTTTTACGATCGTCGACTGAGTTCGAGTTTCAGTGGACCGACGCCGAGCGTTTGGCCATGACGAATCAGATCGATCATGCGATGCAGTCGCAGATGAAACCTCAATAGGAGAAGGGCCGAACGCAAGTCGTAATCAGATTTGCCGTAATGCAGTAAATCTGCTATACTTCCATTATGACTGAACGCGTAACTATCAATGGTCGTGGGGTGATTACGATCCCTGCCAAGCTTCGTGAGGCCTTCGGCTTGAAGGCGGATGACGAGTTGATCCTGGAAACGGTCGACCAAGGCCTGCTTTTGCGTCCCTCGGTGAGCGTGCCGATCGAATTTTATAGCGAAGAGCGGATCGCCGAGTTTATCTCCGACGAACAGGCACTGGGCAAGCTGCTTCCCAAGGAGCAGTAGGCGATGCGGATTTTCCTTGACGCCAACATCCTCTTCTCCGCCGCAAACCTCGACAGCAACATTGCCCGGCTCATCAAGATAGTCATCAACGACCACTTAGCCGTCACAAGCGACTTTGCACTCGAAGAAGCCCGTCGCAATGTGCAACGCAAGAGACCCGACTGGTGCGAGGGGTTCGTGACGCTTGCGTCTCAATTGGATGTGGTGCCGTCCGTTCTTTTTAATCTACCCGTAGAGCTTGACGAAAAAGATCGCCCGATTCTGTGCGTGGCAATCCGCGCTGACTGCGATTTGCTTGTGACTGGCGATCGAAAGCATTTTGGCCACCTCTACGAACAGACCGTAGAATGCGTCACGATTGTATCAGCACTTGGCTTAGGACAGCGAATTGCTGACAACAATGCGTGAGGCCCTGGCCGAACCACGCACTATTTCTCACCATCCAACTCCGGCAACTCCGACACCGGCACCGTCTCGATCCGCAAGTCGCCATACAACACCTGGGCCGTCCCAACATCAGTCCCCTCCTCGGCCTCGTCCTTTTTGGGATACCACCACGCGACGATTTTGTCGGCCTCGCCGAGCTTGATGCCTTTGCCTTGGTAGTGCCAATTTCCGTTCTCCATCATCGCATGCAGAAACCCCCCTCCCATAGCACTGCTTTTGCCGAATTCCCTGACCAATTCCTCGCGTTGCTCATCGCTCATGCCGAGGATTTCTGGTCGACCAAGTCCCTTTGCCCATATCTGTGCATGATGTGCTTTCAGCTCTTCGAGTGTTGCTCCTGATGGCATCATCTTTTTCATGACCGAGCCAAAAACGAGTACGTTAAACTCCTCGGGAAATTCGTTCTCGTTGAGTCGCACATAGAAGCCCAGCATCGTTACGACGCCTTCTTGCGCCTTGCGCATGTTGTCGGAGAACGATATCTCCTCCCGCTCAAGATCGTATCCCTCGGGAATTTCCAGGCTGAACAACGACTCGTCGAGTTCTGGGTTCCAAACGAAATCGGTCATCTCAAACTTTGCATTGACTTTCTTGGAATCGGCGACATCGGCGATCACCGCTTTCACAGGCAACTGACTGTCAGGATCAAGCCAAAGCATGTAGTGCCCATCAGGCTTTTTGTACTTGTACTTCAGCACCTCTTTGCCATTCAACGCTTCTTTGCCGAGATACTCTGCGTGGTCAGGCCTCATCTTGCGGAATTTTTCGAGAAAGCCCGGTTGTTGGGGGCCTACCAATTGCTCGCTCATTTCAATGATCTTGGCAGTCTTTTCCGTAAGTTGCAGCAGCAATACTTTACCCAGTTTACTATCGTGGATCAGCACGGAGAAAATTGTGGGGTCCCCCTGCTCCTCTGTCTTCACTAGTATTTCCTCTCGTATCTGATCCTGGTTGAGGACTTGAGTTCGAACAGCCATCCCCGTTTGTCCTGGGAGCATAATGATACGCGTCGTGTAGCTCATGCTTCTGATCTCTTGCAACTGCTCGATCATCGCGGCGTACGCAGAACTAGGCCCTCCATTTTCCGTTGGTGAGAGATACGTCGCGATCCCCAAAACAACCAACACAACCGCCGCAACACTAGCAAATTTACGCATCGCATTTCTCCTCCAGAAAGGAACTAACGTAATCGTCACCGGCTCGTCGCTTGAGCGAGCAAGCGTCTCCAACAATCGTTGCTTCACTTCATCATCTGGCCCTGCAGGCACCGGCAGATTCGCAAAAGCCTCGGTCAGTCGATCGAGCGGGTCACGCTGGTCGTTTGGTTTTTTCATGACTTGACCTCGCCTACAAATCCTCTTTCTACCAACAATTGACGCAGTTTTTGTTTTGCCCGATGCAGCCAAGTTGCCACTTGTTGCGCCGTAGCGCCCAGTTGCTCGGCGATCTCTTTGTGTTCCAATGTTTCCACTTCACTCAGCCAAAAAACCTCGGCTTGGCGGTCGGGTAGCTCCGCAAGTACCTGACGGAACCGGTCCATCCATTCCTGCTGCTGCATCGGCTCGTCGGGGGCCGGTTCGCGGGTCAGCACCGCCTCGCTGTTATTCAAATTTTCGTCTCGATTGCGATAACGTCGTCGCAAACGGTCGAGTGCCCGCGACGTGGCTATCCGCTTTAGCAGCCCCGTCCAATTCGTAATCTCTTGCTTGTTGCTGTACTCGACCGCCTTCAAAAAAGTTTCCTGATAGCAATCGCTCGCCTCTTCGCGATCGGACAGCAGCCGAAACGCCGTACGCCAAACGTACGGACCATGCTGCTCAACGATCACGGGCCAGTCGACCAAGGTGGTGCCTGAATAAAATGCCTAGGATGCTAGGCGATTTCCGGTTCGCCAATCGACCCTTTGTGTGTTCAAATAGTCTAGTCGCCGGCGAAAGCCGATTATTGCAGTTCGATCCCCAAAAAACCTAAAACCGTAGGATGGGTCAAAAGAGCAGTAGCTCTCGCCGACCCATCAGATGCTGCGGACGTGACGAAATGATGGGTCGGCGCGAGCCTTGGGGCTCGCTTGACCCATCCTACGGCTCCAGAACAATCGCATGCCCATCCCCTCGCCACAACGCGATTTCGCCGAAAAGGTCGTTCGCCAGCTGCGCGATGCTGGCCACGAGTCTCTCTGGGCAGGCGGCTGTGTGCGCGACGAGCTGCTGGGCCGCATGCCCAAGGACTACGATGTCGCGACCAGCGCGCGGCCTGAGCAAGTGCGTGAGTTATTCGGCCACCGCCGCACGCTGGCGATCGGCGCTGCGTTCGGCGTGATTTCGATCCTCGGCGGCAAGGACGAACACGGCCAACGGCTCGATCCGATCGAAGTTGCCACCTTCCGCAGCGACGGTGCCTACATTGATGGGCGTCACCCGACCGATGTCACTTTTACGACTGCCGAAGAAGACGCTCAGCGGCGTGACTTTACCATGAACGGCTTATTTTTTGATCCGCTCAACGAAAAACTGATCGACTACGTTGGCGGAGAGCAAGACTTGCGTGCAGGTATTCTCCGCGCCATCGGCGATCCTGCAGCGCGTTTTCGCGAGGACAAACTGCGCATGTTGCGAGCTGTCCGATTCGCAACGACTTTTGGATTTACGATCGACGTGTCTACTCTGGCTGCGATTCAGTCGATGGCCGCCGCAGTCGAAGTCGTCAGCGCCGAACGTATCGGAACCGAACTGCGCAAAGTGTTGCAGCACCCCAACCGTAGCGAGGGCATGTTGCTCCTGCATGAGACCGGTTTGATGCAGCCGCTATTGCCCTCGTTGACTGAAAAGGCAAATCAGCTTGAGCCAGCATGGTTCGATCTGCTAGACCAGTTGAATACCATCGAGAGCGATTCGCTACCCGTTGCTTTTGCAGCACTGTTCTCTGGCTGCGACGATCTTCAATCAGTACGCGATCAGGGTCGTCGTTTTCGTTTTACAAACAAAGAAATCGAACGGACTGCTTGGCTCATTGAGAAGCTGCCGTCGATTGGTGAGGCCGCAAAAGTGCCTTGGCCACGGCTGCAACGTGTGCTTGTCCACGAAGGTGCTGGTGAATTGCTTGCCCTCGCGATGGCAACGTGGGGAGCCGACCACGCCGGCGTGCAGCTAAGCCGCGAGCGGTTGGCGTGGCCCGTCGAAAAACTTAATCCCCAGCCGTTAATCTCCGGCGACGACCTGGTGGCCCGCGGCTTGCGACCTGGAAAATACTTTGGTGAGTTGCTCGACCATGTCCGCGACAAGCAGCTCGAGCGGCAGATCAACGATCAACAACAAGCGTTTGATCTCGTCGACCAGTGGCTCAAAGATCACCCCGTCGAATAATTGCCGGTAGACGAAAGCCGGGGCGAAGTTTACCATCGGTGGCAACGCGGTTACTCAATGCTCCTGAAAACTCCAGATGGAAATATACGTGTCTAATCTACCCTTACTTGCCCTGGAAATTGATATCATTCCGCTCGTTTCGCGCGTGCTGCACATCCTCTCGGCGGTCATCCTGGTCGGCGGGCTGTTTTATATCCGTACGATTCTGTCGCCCGCAGGCGTCGACGCCTGTTTTGCTGATCGGCGTGCCGTCTGGGCCAAATGGGTCGGCATCACGACTGCGTTCCTACTGCTCACCGGCATCTACAACCTGATTTTGATCATCGGCGAAGCCAAAGCCGATGGCGTCAAGCTGCCGCCCACCTACCACATGCTATTTGGAGTCAAATTTTTATTGGGCCTCATCGTCATGTTTATCGCCGCGATTCTTGCCGGCAAGACCGAAGCCGCCGACCGCTTTCGCGGCCAGATGCGCAAATGGCTCAACATCGGCTGGCTAGCCGCAGTGGCGATCATCGTCATCGCTGCTGTCTTGCGATCGCTGCATTGAATGAAGGGGGTAACCGTTCACGGGAAAGGAATTAAACCACGGAGTTACGGAGAACACGGAGTTTTTCAAACAATTTCATCAAAAAAACCTTGGCGATTTCCTATCGAAATGGATAGTAATAGCTTCTTTCTCCGTGCCTCCGTGGTTATTTTTCTTCCTAAACCGGTGAACAGTTACTGAAGGGGATTGAGGGCTAGGTGTTAGGGACTGGGGGACGATGACGAAATATGAACAGACTCCCCAGCCCCCAAATCCCAGCCCCCAGCCCCTTTTTTCTAACCACTAACCACTAGCCACCACTCGATTCTCATGGACAAAAAAGCCAAAAAACGCGTCGAAGTCTTACGCAAAAAAATCACCCAGATGCAGCAGCTATTAGTCGCAGCCAAACAGCAACCCGACGACCCCGACGAGCCCGCGCAAATTCAGGCCGACATCGAAAAGGCTCAAGCAGAAATACACAAGCTCAAAGCATCCTGAGCCACCGACGATATCCGGAAGTGGTTCTTCAGGGATTTTCGTGGCTAGTCGTCAGATACTTTTTGTCCTGGAAGGACTTATGATAATAGCCCAGCGATTTATCGCTGGGTACGCGAAGAGGCAATCCATGAGTCCTGGAGGGACGACTGAGGATTTTGATTTGTCGTCTGATCTGATCGTTGCAATTCTGTCGTCCCTCCAGGACTCGATGACTATTCTGTTTGCTTCCCAGCGATTAATCGCTGGGCTATTATCAATAGTCCCTACCGGGACAACCAATCGCTCGTACGGTAGCCACTGAAATTCCTGAAGAACTCCACAGGTAAACCAACTTGGGACTTTTAAGGCGATCGTTCACCGTTCCACGCACTCAGTTGATCTTACGAAGGCGTGCGATTTTTGGCACCGTCGCGACTGTGGCTGACTCGAGCTCAGGATCGAGGATCTCGACGTCGCCAACCAACTTGTGACGCTCGGGGGGAGCATCGATTTCTCGCCACTCGGTCGAATCTGTCGTGAAACCATCGGCCAAATGTGCATCGCTGCCGGTGTCGTCGGTTTCGCTGAGATGGGGCTCACGAATGATCGGTTCAAACGATTCCACGGTTGGCAATATCGCTTCTGCTATTTCCAAGAATCCTGCCGTCGAGAAATAACCGTCGAGCGGAAACTCGTCCCACGCTTTGATCTCCGCTGGATCTTTTAACGTTTGACTAGAACCGCCATAGGTTTCCGCAGATCGTTTTACTTGTAGCGGAGCGGAGACGGCAAGGGGCGTGTCTGTCGTTAGCTTGCCCCGCGGCTCAGCAAATATTTGGGGCTGCTCGGCCGAGATCGACTGAAATAACTGAGCGAGATACGGCACGACTTGGTCGATGTCATTGTTGTCGTGGGGCACGATCGGCCGATCGATGGGACCAGACGGCTCGATACCACTAGTGAATTCACAAAAGTCGTAGCCTCCGAGCGTCTCGCCTGCTTGGACGACGATCTCCCCAACCAAATTCGCGTCGAAGGCAATCCCTCCGCCATCTCCAACCTGCGAAACTCCCGCCAACGAAGCCCCCGCCAAAAGGGCATTCTGAGAGAGTTGCCGAACGGCGTACTGGCCTGGAATCAAATCAGCAAAGCGATAAGCGCCTTGTTCATCGGTAAGACGCTCTTCCAGCACCGCACCTGCTTCGTCCAGCAACTGAACACGAATATCCGCCAAGCTCGTAGCCGCTTCGTGAGAATCACAGTTAGCCGCTGACACGGTTGCAAAGACACTGCCGCTAATACTACCAGTCGGACCTCCCGTGTAGCCAAAGGCGACATCCGCCGCTCCGCCCACCAAATCGGCCGCCAACATTTGACGCGGCTCCAGGCATTCAAAAGCACAGCGCCGCGAAACGCCGGGACGGAGTTTGCGACGACCGCCAACACGATGCGACGGACTCAAGAAAAATTTCACGGTTCGATCCTCTCGCGAACAGAACAAAACTGGCGGTACGGTTAGTCGGACAGTTAGTTCGTGTATCGTCACAAGAATAGCGCGAGCCCGAGCGGCACAGCCTTAGCCTTGCCAGCCGTGTTAAGCTGCCTAAGCGGATCTAATCGCAAAACAAGCACAATCGAAACACGTAGAATAGGCTTCCAGCCTGCCAGTCCAACCCAACTAGTTGGCAACATGTGTGATAGACTGACAGGCTGGAAGCCTATCTTACGTCAGTTGAAAAACCATGCGAATTCGCCTGCGGACCCTGTTTCTGATCACGACCGTGGTGGCTATTGTTGCGTTTTCTTTTACGCTGGGTGTGGGCGAGGGACTGATTGCGATGCTCTTTTTTGCATGTATCTTTGGTCCACGCAAGAAAAAAGATCGATGGAAATATGGCATCTGGCTTGTATTATTAGTGGTGTGGATGGGCCTCTTTACGAGATACAGATTTCGCTCCCATGTTCCAGGGTTAAGATACGGTTATTCTGCGTGTGTGGATATTATTCTCACCGGTTTCAGTGAACGGCATCAAGGGAAAGTGTTGCAGTTCATTGAAAGTGAACCGCCATTTAATGATTCCAGCATTTTTGACAACAATAGCTTAGCAACCATCTCGCCATTTTTCCGC
>JAADGD010000075.1 GCA_013152515.1 Planctomycetota bacterium | reverse complement strand
TGGCACGTCGCTATCCCGAGAACAAGTTCGCACCTGTCGCCGCGAAACTAGCGTTGGCCTCCTACGAACGGCTGTATAACGCAGCCAAGCAAGCCAACGAGTCGTCCGATTTTGAAGCTCAGCATCTGGCCGAGGTCGCAGAGCTGTTAGTCTTACGCTGGCCCGAGTCTCCTGAAGCAGCCGCAGGGCTGAACCTGCTCATCAACGTCGCGCTGCGCGACGATCGTATGGCTGACGCCGAAAAACTACTCGAACGCTTGCCGCCCGTCAGCCGCGCGGCCGCTGAGTTGCGACTAGGTGGGGCACTTTGGACCCGTTATCTGCAAGCCAGCCGCAACAGTCAGGCGGGGCCTGACAAAGCCGCGTTGGCGCTCAAACAGAAAGCTGGTGCCTTGCTCGCCAGCGGCTATCAAGCCTTGCAGGCAAAGCCGCAAGTGACCGCTACCGAAGCAACGGGCTTGCTTTATTTTGTGCATCTCCTGCTTGCCAATGGCGAAGCCCAAAAAGCGGTTGCCGTGCTGGAAAACTCCTCGGTCGGCCCGCTCAGTCTTGTCACGAACAAGTCGTCTGCTGCGCAACGTGTGGGGTTCGTGCAAGAAACTTACAAAGCGGCTCTGCGTGCCTATGTTTCAGTCCAACCTCCGCAGCGTGACAAAGCTCAAAAGATGATGACCGCGCTCGAGTCGGTCCTTGGCAACCAAGGCAACGCCCAGCAGAAACTCATCAAGATCTACGTCAGCCTCGGCCTGCAATTGCAACAACAGATCAGCACGCTATCGGCTGACGGCAAGACCGATGAAGCCAAGGGAGTCGCCACAGCGTTTGAGGACCTGCTCGCTCGTGTTACGCAGCGGGCCGGCGCGGCAGAGGATTGGAAGGTGCAAAACTGGATCGCCCAGACGAATCTACGATTAGGCCAAGGCCTGCGCGGAAAAGATGCAGTTCGATACTATCAACAAGCTGAAAAAGCCTATCAGACGCTACTTAGCAAAGCCGACCAAGATCCGAAGTTTGCGCCGAGTCCGATCGCTGTGCTTGGCACGAGAAAACGATTGGCCGACTGTTTACAGGCACAAGAAAAATACTCCGATGCTTTTCAGATGTACACTTCGATTCTGAGCGACAAACCCAACATGCTCGAACTACAGCAGGCTGCGGCAACGGCCTTGCAGCAATGGGGGACCGAGACAAAGGACGCCAATAAACTTGAAGAATCCATCCGAGGAACCATGCCACGGGCCAACAAGAAGAATCTCGTCTGGGGTTGGCTCCGTCTGGCTTCGATTGCGGATCAAGCCAAGCGCAGAGCCGAGAAAAAGGCGGCTGATGATCCGAAGCAGGCGCGCAAGGTTGCCACCTACGAGAGTCTGTTCTTTGAAGCACGCTACCATGTCGCGCAAGCACGCTTTGCCGCCGCCCAATTGGCGACCGGTGCCGACCGCCAAAAACAACTTCGCTCCGCGCGCCAAAGTTTGGAGTCGATGATACGCCTCTACCCCAAGTTAGGTGGCCCCCAATGGCAAGGGGCCTATCGCAAACTCCTCGAGCAAGTGGAACAAGAGAAATGATCGATCAGACGAATTTACTGCGCTCGGCACGACGTTGCTTTGCCGCTGGGCTGGCGCTGTTGGTAGTTGCCGCGAGCGTCAATGATGCTGCGGCTCAGGGGCTCGATCGCGTTCGCAATCGCAACGGCATCGTATCTGGCAAGATTACCAAAATGACGGCGTTAGGGATTACGCTCACTAAGAGCGGTGTCAAAACGAAATTACCTGTCGAAGAGATCGTCAGCGTTACTTTCGCCGGCGAGCCCGAAGATCTAACACCTGCGCGCCGCGCCGCCGACGCAGGTCGTTTTGAGAAGGCGTTGGAGAAGCTCAATAAAATCGATCGTGGCGAGGTCGAGCGTGCTGAGATAACGCAAGAGATCGACTTCCTGTTCGCACTCTGTAAGGCGCAGTTGGCGTTGTCGGGCCAAGGGACTCTCGATAGGGCAAAAAAAGACGTCGCTCGCTTTCTCTCCACGAACAGCAAGAGCTTTCGCGTTCCGGCCGCAATCGAACTGCTGGGAGACGTGCTGCTTGCGAGCCAAGATTATGCTGGCGCGCGAGCTCAATATGCCAAGCTGGGCAAAGCACCGGCTCCGTACTTCAAAGCCCGTTCGGCCATTCTTACCGGTCGTTCGTTGCATGCTGAAGGCAAAGCCAAAGAAGCTGTGGCTGCTTTCGAGCAAGCGTTGCAAGCCGCCGAGGGCAACACCGTAGCCGAGTCGCAAAAGCTCGAGGCAACTCTCCATCGGGCCATCAGCCAAGCGGCTCTCGGCGAGGTCGAGCAGTCGACTGATACCGTGAAAAAACTAATCCAGCAGGCCGACGCCGAAGACACCAAGCTACTTGCCCAGGCTTACAACGCGCTGGGTGATTGTTACCTGCAAGCCGACAAGAAAAAGGCGGCCCGTCAGGCCTTTCTCCATGTTGATTTGCTATTCAGCGCCACGGCAACCGAGCATGCCAAGGCCCTGTACGAGCTATCCCGACTTTGGGAAGAACTCGGCCAACCGGCTCGTTCTCGCGATGCCCAAGCGCGTCTGAAAGACAAATACCCAGGTAGCCGCTGGGCCAATCGATAGTTAGATTAAGAGACTTGCCACCTATCCTTTCACATTTGAGAGAAGATAAACATGCGATTGACCACCGATTCGGCAGCCCAAACTTGGGGACGCCCACGACTCTCCAGCCTTTGCCTGCTTGTGGCTTTGGTTCTCTTTGGCGGAGTTCACAGCCTGCCGCCGGTATATGCCCAAGAAGATGGCGCCCAAGAGGATGGCGCCCAAGAAAATGGCGATCAGGGGGAAGGCGCTGCTCCGGTTGAAAAAGACGTTGCCGATCCGACCAATAATGATGCCGCAGCCGATGAGATCAATTATCTCTCTTGGGCAGCCGGCTCGCTTGGTTGGTTCTATGGCTTGGTGTTTCTTGGGTTGTCGTTCACGTTGGTCGCCTTGTTCGTGATGAATCTGCTTATGGCTCGGCGGGAAAATGTGCTGCCCAAAGCGCTGATCGAAAGTTTTGAGCAAAACCTCGACGCCAAAAAATTCCAAGAAGCCTACGATGTGGCCAAAGACGACGAATCGATGCTTGGCCACGTGCTCACTGCCGGCATCGCCAAGGTTTCGACCGGCTACAACGAAGCGATCGAAGCGATGCAGGAAGTCGGCGAAGAAGAAAACATGCGGCTCGAGCATCGGCTGAGTTATCTGGCACTGATCGGCACGCTCAGCCCGATGCTTGGCTTGCTTGGGACGGTCGATGGCATGATCGATTCGTTCAAGCTGATTGCCAACACCGCCACCGGCGCGCCAGACCCACAGGCGTTGGCCCAAGGTATTTCGACCGCGTTGTTTACGACCTATATCGGTCTTGTGTTGGCGATCCCAGCGCTGGCCGCTTACAACTTGCTCCGCAATCGGGTCTCGCATTTGGTGCTCGAAGTGGGCATTACCAGTGAAGGCCTGATGAGCCGCTTCCAGAAGAAACCTGCCTAACTAAAAAATATTGCCCGCAGCCGACATTATATAATGGCCGCGAAAGCACGCAAAAAAAGAAGTCCAAGGATTTCCTTTCGCATCTTTTCGCGTGTTTCGAGGGCCAAAATAACACTGAGATACTTGCATGCGATTCAAACCCAAAGGCCACACAGGCATTGTCGAAGGCGATTTGACACCGATGATCGATATGACGTTTCAGTTGATTGCTTTCTTTATGTTGGTGATCAATTTTTCCGACGTCGAACAAGATCAGCGCGTACAACTCCCAGTGAGCGAACTGGCCAAACCACCAACAGCGCCTTACGAGCAGCCACTCACGATCCATTTGACGAAAACGGATCGTTACATTTACGGCGGCAAAGAGATGACAGAAATATCGATGTTGAAATCAGCCTTGCTACGTGAAACTCAAATTATCAAACGCTACACCTCCAAAAGCTTGGCTGATGTTACCGTAATCATCCGCGCCGACCAGGACGCCAAAACGGGACAGGTGCAGGAAATCATCCAAGCTTGCCAAGAACTCGAGTTCGAAAAATTCGCCCTCCGAGGAAAACAAAGCGAAGTCCGTACGATTGGAGGGAGTTAGGAGTAAGGTGTTAGTCGCAGGTAATGGCTAGCTTATTTACTTACGACTAACGACTAATACCTAACGCCTTTATCATGAAAATCCACAATACCGAACATCGCGAACATATCGTGCTGCAGATGACACCGATGATCGACATCGTGTTTCAGTTGCTGGTCTTCTTTGTGTTCACCTTCAGGATTGTGCTCCCCGAAGGCGATTTCAATATCCGCATGCCTTCGGCCTCGGCGAGCCAATCGAGCCAGCCTAGTGAGACGCCGCTGCTCAAAGTCAGACTTCGTGCCACACCCGGTGGCGAGTTGGCGGGCGTGCAGTTAAATGACAATCAGTTCAGCGGCGAAACCCCCTTTCTCCAGTTGCACGAATCGATCCGCAGCTTGATCAACGACGCAGGCGGACCTGGCTCGACCGACCAAGAGGTCGAGATCGAAGCCGACTACAACCTCAAGTACCGCTACGCGATGAACGCGATCACGGCCATCACCGGCGAAATCGACGAAAACGGCGAGCAACACAAGCTGGTCGAGCGCGTGCGGTTCGCGCCGCTGGAGGACGAGTGATGCTGGCTGTGCTTTTTCTTTCTTAGCCACAAAGAACACAAAGGGCACAAAAGAGAATCGGACTAGTGCTGTGTCAAACCTTGATTTTAGGATCAGCCGCCGTGCGTTAGCACCCGGTTCATTCGCCTAAAACCGGACGCTAGCGCGTTGCGGCTGACATTACGCTCGCGGATGAAACGCCTGATGCACGGCTTTTAATCGTGTGTGATCGACGTGCGTATAAATTTGCGTGGTGGCGATGCTGGCGTGGCCGAGGAGTTCTTGGACTTGGCGTAAGTCGGCGCCGCCGGCCAGGAGGTGCGTGGCAAAACTGTGGCGTAGCGAGTGGGGGCTGATCTCGCTGGGGATGTCTACACGGGCGGCGTATTTTTTGACGAGTTCCCAGATGCGCTCGCGGCGCAAAGGCGCTCCGCGCGGCGAGAGGATCAACCACTCGCTGGCGTTTTCCCGGCGGGCGGCCAGTCGCGGGCGCTGCTCTTCCAAATAGCGCTGTACGGCGGCGATGGCTTGCTCGCCGAGCGGCACGATACGTTGCTTGTCGCCTTTGCCGTGACAGATGACGTAACGTTCTTTTAGATGCACGTCGCGGCACTTGAGCGTAGCGAGTTCCGACACACGGGCACCGGTGGCGTAGAGTAATTCCAAAATAGCCAGGTCGCGCAGCCACCAGGGGTCGGCCCGGCGCGGGGCAGAAAGCAGCCGACCAACTTGTTTTTCTGAAAGCACCTCT
>JAADGD010000092.1 GCA_013152515.1 Planctomycetota bacterium | reverse complement strand
TGGGTGAATGCACAACCCGTGCTCAAGCACGGGCCTAATACCGGCTACGCCGGGAAAGCCCGGTAAACCGGGCTGGTAGTAAATTTCCTAGAAAAACCGTCCAACCTAGTTGTGTAGTGTTTTGGTAAATTCTCATCTACCGCTCGCCGAACGGTTAGGATTTTGCAAGAGAGCAAAATTTTTCTGTGAAACATCAGAGAGGCATAATCACGCGGAGGCGCAGAGAAAACGAAGAAGGGCTTCCTCTGTGACTCTGCGTGAGATTTTCTTGAGTTGCGGACAGAACCCGTGCTGGGTAATTTGTGGTTCCCTCTTTTCAGTTTGAGTTACCTATTCATCCCCCTTTTGTCACGGTCAGAAGCTGATTTTGCCTGTCACTATTCAACGGTACTTTCAACGACACGAATCATGGAGTTTCACATGCGAATAATAAATCTTCACGCGATGGTCATGATCACGCTGGCGATACTTTGTGGTTCTGTCCACGCCGCAGATCAAGCAGTCTTGGACATCGGCGATCGGCTGGAACCGTTCGTCGACAAGCATCTCATTGAGTCGACCGACAACGTCACTCACCTACTTCATCATCCCGTGCCGCGAGAGATTGCGCTGACGTTCGACAAACCGTGGGAAGGTCGCTATTGCGGTTATGTCACGGTGATCAAAGACGGCGATGGCTATCGAATTTATTATCGGGGGCTTCCGACCGCAGGCAAAGATGGTAGCAACACAGAGGTGACCTGCGTTGCCGAAAGTACCGACGGCATCAGCTACTCGCGCCCCAGTCTTGGGCTCTTCGAAGCGGAAGGCAACAAGAACAACAACATCGTAATGGCTGGTTCTGCCCCCTTCTCTCACAACTTTGCCCCCTTTCTCGATACACGTCCCGGTTGCCCGGCTGACGAACGCTACAAAGCGATCGGCGGTACCTCGGAGGTGGGCTTGCACGGTTTTATTTCTGCCGATGGCTACCATTGGACCAAGCTTGACGGTCCTCTCATCGAACACGAAGGCGAAGCTTTCTCTTTTGATTCGCAGAATAATGCCTTCTGGTCCGAGTCAGAGCAAACCTACGTCTGCTACTTTCGCACGTGGCGCAAGAGATCGGCGAATGGCTCCGTCAATGGTTACCGCTGGATCAGCCGCCGCACGTCGCCCGATTTTCGTCAGTGGGGACCGATGGAAGACATGAGCTACGGCGACACGCAGCCCGAGCATTTGTACACCAACCAAACGGTTCCCTACGCTCGCGCGCCACACATCTACGTCGCTTTTGCGGCGCGATTCATGCCGGGACGTCGAGTGGTGAGCGCCACCCAAGCCGAAGCGATTGGCGGCGAAGCAAAATACTCTGGCGATTGTTCCGATACCGTGTTCATGTCGTCGCGCGGTGGCAGCCTCTACGATCGCACGTTCATGGAAGGATTCATTCGTCCCGGCGTGGGCCTGAACAATTGGACTTCTCGCACAAACTACCCCACGCGCGGAATTGTGCAATCGTCCGACGCGGTGATGTCGATGTACGTCCAGCGTAATTACGGCCAGACGACTCACAAGCTCCAGCGATTGACCCTGCGGACGGATGGATTTGCTTCGATGAATGCGGGCTACGAGGGCGGTGAATTCGTCACCAAGCCGTTCGTTTTCCGAGGAAACCGCCTGACCCTCAACTTCTCAACCTCCGCCGCAGGCAGCGTCTGGGTCGAACTTCAAACTGCCGAGGGGAAAGCCATCAAAGGTTTCAAACTCGACGAGTGCGACGAAATCATTGGTGACGAAATCGCCCGCACCGTGACCTGGAGCGGCTCGTCCAACCTCGCCTCCTTGGTTGGCAAGCCTGTCAAAGTTCGATTCAAAATGAAAGACGCTGACGTTTATTCAATCCAGTTTCGAGAAGGCAGTCGATAAGGCAGATCGTAGCCGTTCACGGAGTCAGACACGAATAGGTCGAATGATACGAATCAGAGGGAAGCGGCTGGAATATCGTGTGCCTTTAGTTCTCTCTCAAAACGGCACTCAGGAAATATAGGAACCACCGATGAACGCAGATGTGAAAATCACGTTCAAATATCCACATTCAAATATCTGCGTCTATCTGTACGACTAACCTCAAACATCGTTAAGTTTTTGACAAAGTTTGCGAAGCGTGTGCAAGTTTTTTGACAGGATTGACAAGATAGACAGGATCGAGGCGCATTGAAATAATCCCGTCGATCCGGTAAATCCTGTCAAATTACGTTTTTTGGTTGCGGCCATACGGCCGCGCTGGGATCATCGGCGGTTACTTTTTTTCTGGTGAACGGTTACGATTGGAACGTGCCGTTAATCTGCCAAACGCCGCTTGTCTTGCTGCGGGGCTGCTCTATACTGAGGGGATAAACACTTACGACGCCTGCTGAAGATGTGATTCCAGGTGCATTTTCTTGGGATTTTTCAGCTTCTTTTTTGGGGATTTGATAGCGTGGATCGTTCGAAACCATCGTCCAAGCCATCGTTTTGGGCCCGCCACGATTTTCTCATTCGCCGGCTGCATTCGCTCTCTGGGCTGGTGCCTGTCGGTGGCTTTATGGTCGTGCATTTGCTGGCCAATGCCAGCGTGTTGGAGAGCCCAGCCGCCTTTCAGAAAAACGTCTACAGCATCCACAGCTTGGGTTCATTGCTGCCGGTGGTCGAATGGGCGTTTATTTTCATCCCGATTCTGTTTCACGCCATTATCGGCATGGTGATCGTCGCGGGCGGGATGCCCAACAGCAATCAGTACCGTTACGCGGCAAATTACCGCTACACTTTGCAGCGAGCCACAGGGATGATCGCCTTTGTGTTCATCATGGTGCATGTTTTTCACATGCACGGCTGGTTTCATGCTGACTTTTGGCTGGAGAATGTGGTGAAACCGTTCGGCGGAGGCCAGTTCAAACCCTTCAATGCTGCCTCGACGGCGGGGATGGCGCTGCAGAATTACGTGTGGGTCGCCTTTTACATTGTCGGCGTTCTCTCCTGCGTCTATCACCTAGCCAACGGATTATGGACGATGGGCATCACCTGGGGCGTGTGGACCAGTGCCAAAGCCCAAGCCCGTGCGTCGGTCGTCTGCTCAGCGTTCGGTCTACTCTTGGCAGTCGTCAGCATGGGCGGGCTGTTTGGGATGCGCGCGGTCGGCTCTTCGCAAGAAAATCTGGAGCAGGCGATCGAGGCGGAAGATCAGATGTACAAAAGCAAAACCGAGTCGGGCGAAGTGACGCCGAACGAACACAAGCGAAATAATGACGAAGTACAAATGACAACACAGGCGAGCCCCGACCGTAAGGGAGCGGGAGAAGAATGACACAACAACGCGTTTTAGTAGTCGGTGGTGGTTTGGCAGGTTTAGCGGCGGCTATGAAGCTGGCCGAGCTGGGCGTTGCTGTCGACTTGATGAGTCTCACGCCAGTCAAACGCTCGCACAGCGTTTGTGCCCAGGGCGGCATCAACAGCGTCAACGAAGCGACCCGGCAGCTCGGCGATAGCGAATATCTGCATCTCGACGACACCGTCTACGGCGGCGATTTTTTGCAGCATCAGCCGCCCGTCAAAGAGATGACCGATTGGGCACCGCGGATTATCGACCTGATGGACCGTCTCGGCGTGCCGTTCAATCGCACGCCCGAAGGCTTCCGCGATCAGCGCCGTTTCGGCGGCACGATGTACAAACGGACCGCCTTCGCCGGTGCGACCACCGGGCAACAATTGCTCTACGCTCTCGACGAACAGGTGCGGCGTTGTCATGCCGCTGGTAAAGTCGAAATGTACGAAGGCTGGGATTATCTCGGCCCTGTGCTTGACGAAGAGGGACGTTGCCGCGGCGCGATCGCGCAAAACGTGGTGTCGATGGAAATCCGTTCCTTCCCCGCCGATGCGGTGATCCTCGCCACCGGCGGTTGCGGATTGATCTATGGCCGCAGTACGATGTCGATGGCCTGCACCGGCAGCGCCGTCAGCCGCAGCATGCAAGCCGGCGCCCGTTACGCCAACGCCGAATTCATCCAGGTCCACCCAACAGCAATTCCCGGCGCCGACAAGCTACGGCTGATGAGCGAATCGGCGCGCGGCGAAGGGGGCCGTGTTTGGGTGCCACGCAGGCCGCACGACACGCGCGCTCCCGGCGACATCTCCGAAGGCGAACGCTACTACTTCCTCGAAGAACGCTACCCAAAGTACGGCAACCTTGTGCCGCGCGATATCGCCACCCGCGAAATTTTTAACGTCTGTGTCAACGAGGGCCTCAGCGTCGACGCCGATCGCCAGTGTGTTTACCTCGACCTGACACACATCCCGCGCGAAGAACTCGACCGCAAGCTGGGCGGCATCCTCAACATCTACGAAAAATTCCAAGGCGTGAATCCGCGCGACGAGCCGATGAAAATCTTTCCGGCCGTGCATTACTCGATGGGCGGCATGTGGGCCGACTACGAGCGAACCGTCGAGGGCGGCCTTGTCCCCGGTTCGATTCGCAACCACCAGACCAACATCCCCGGCCTGTACGCGATCGGCGAGTGCGACTATCAGTACCACGGCGGCAATCGCCTCGGTGCCAACTCGCTGCTCTCCTGCATCTTTACGGGGTTGTTCGTCGCGCCGGGCATCGAAAACATGTTGGCGTCGCTCTCCGACTCGGCTCACGACGAAAAATACGACACGCTCCTCCGCGGCCAACGCGCCGTTCGCCAGCTCGACCACGACGGCCTACTCAAGCGGGACGGTGGTCGCGAGAACCCTTACGTTATCCACCAAGAACTAGGCGACGTGATGACGAAAACCGCCACCGTCGTCCGCGACAATGGCCAACTGCGAGGCGGCCTAGAAAAAGTGAACGAGCTAGCCGAGCGCGTCCAAAAATGTTCGCTCTCAGACACCGGCAACTGGACCAACCAAAACGTCCTGTTCACCAAGGCCCTCCGCGACATGTTCCCGCTCGCCAAGGCGCTCTTAAAAGGTGCCCTCGCCCGCGACGAATGCCGCGGCGCCCACTATAAACCCGAATTCGAGATGCCCGGCATCGAAGCCGACGACCCCGCCGAAAAGCGCCGCCAAGCCGAAAAATGGTGCGACGATTTTGAGATCAAAAACAAAAAGTGGCTAAAAACCACCATCGCCACCGTCGACCCCAAATCCCGAGATGAGGGCGAGCCCACGCTCACCTACGAAGAAGTCGACACCTCACTCATCCCCCCGCGCCCAAGACTCTACGGCCTAGTCGGCGCCGAAGTCATCGAAGAAGTCTGGAACGAGCGGCAAGCGAAAAGCTAGGCGGGCAATTTCTGAGTCGCAATTGTCGAATAAAAACGTAGGGTGTGTGCAGCGAAGCGGAACGCACCATGCACGCTCGTTTCATGGTACAATGCCGAGTTGGGGACTACGCATCACGGTGCGTTACGCTCTCGCTGCACGCAC
>JAADGD010000004.1 GCA_013152515.1 Planctomycetota bacterium | reverse complement strand
AGCGATAAATCGCTGGGCTATTGTCAAATGTCCCTACCGGGACAACCAGACCTTTACTCCTGAGCCACTAAAATCCCGGAAGAACCAAAAATCAAAAGGGGCCGCCGCTTCCATCTTCCCCATCCCATCAACCTACCTGCCCGTTTGGCAAGGCATCTCGCCTACACGACAACGGTGCCTACTTCGACGAGTGCGAACTCTACCGACATGCTTCCCAATTCGCCGTCAAACGGAATACACATGGCGGTCACGCCCTCAGGATACCCAATATGGTGGGATCTACCAGACACCACGGTCGGCAAGGTGACACGCAGTTTAAGCGCCTCGAGGTGTTTCTTTGCTTGCCCAGCGATCATGTTTGCCAACTCTCCGACCGCGTCTATTACATCATGGTCGATCCCGTTGACTTCTTTTCCAAGCATCATGGAGGTCGCATGAAGAGCCAAGGGAAGACTGATACTGATCACGACACAGCCTTCCGCGAGTCCTGTGTAACCGATGATTCCCGTGATATCGTGTTCCGGGAGATTGCCCTTTTTCATGGAAGGCTTTCCACGAGTCAACGGGCACTGAACCATCGTGTCAAATACCTCGATGGTGGCCATGATAAACGGATTGATGTGTGCCGCCCTCACTTTTACTTCTCCTAAATTTCATTAACGATACGGTCAAATTCGACCTCTGATATCGCATTGGTGAGGATGTTTGCGGTGGCTGCGTCGTCGCCAACAACATCGGTATCGGGCGTATAAAATAATATAGGGCAAAATTCCTGGTTCCGTAACAATTCTGGCAATTATCGATCGAAGTACGCAGTCGATCGAGGACGGTTATGCTAGGAATTCCGGTCATTCCTAAGATCGGGATATGGCACCCTTTGCTGTGGTGGGTAAAAGCAGGCGTCGACTTACGAAAGAGGAAAAGAAGATTCTGCCAGTGATTGAATTGCTTGCTCCGGCATACTGAGATTTTCACCACCATGAAGATGTTGGCCAAGAAAACCGTAGAAAGATTGCACGTCCGAAGTATTGCTTGGTGCTCCTAGCAGCATTCCTGAGCCGTATTTGAGGCGATGTTTATAATCCGATCATGCCAAATTTTCGCACATGTTCGCACATCAGGTTGCAAAACTCGGCCTGACGGGTTGATTCGTGACTGGTATGCTGTGCGTATGGTTCCATTCCAAGCTAATCCCGGCAAACGTCCCCGCGTCCTGCTTCTCGCCCACGCCACCCGTCCGCACATCCAAGAGCGGGTGGCGACGTTGTTGCCGACCCTCGAAAAATATCTCGACATCGTTGCGTCGGTCGAGGATTTTTCTTGTGAGCTTTCTACTGACGACATCGACTTTGTGGTTGTGCTAGGTGGCGACGGTTCGATGCTGCGGGCGGCTCGCGCGATGGGTTACTGCCAAAAACCGGTGTTGGGCGTTAATTTGGGGCACCTTGGTTTTTTGGCCGATGTGCAGCCAGAGCGGCTCGAAACGCTGTTGCCGAGGGTCGTAGCGGGTGATTGCCAAGTGATTTCGCATTTGATGTTTGAGTGCGATGTCGAGCGGCAAAGCAACAAGTCGCTGAATGTGTTGGGGCTCAACGAGGTAGCAGTGCTAGCAGGTCCGCCGTTTGCGATCATCGACGTGCAGCTTTACGTTGACTCCGAATTGGTGACCACTTATAGTTGCGATGGCTTGATTGTCAGCACACCGGTCGGCTCGACGGCGCATAGCTTGTCGGCGGGTGGTCCGATCCTGCGAAAAAATTTGCAGGCGTTTGTCATCTCGCCGATCAGCCCGCATACGCTCACCAACCGACCGGTGGTCGATACGGCCGATCGTGTTTACGAGCTGGTGGTGCCTGAGCCGCATGAGGGCACGACGCTGGTGGTCGATGGCAAAGTCGTTTGTCAACTAACCGCCGAAGATCGAATTCGTATCACTCGTAGCGAAGCCGAGTTTCAACTGATCGAAGTCCACGGCCACGGCTACTATCGCACGTTGCGAGAAAAGCTTGGCTGGGGCGGAAGCCTGGGAAATGCAAATTGAAAAATGCAAATTGCAAATTGAAAAATAATTTGCGTGCTTGCCAATTTTCATTTTGCAATGGTTGTTTTTTATTCAAAACTCGCAATTTGCAATTCTCAAAGGGGTGCAAGGATGCACAATAAAAAAATTCTCGCGACAGTTTGCCTGCTCGTTCTCTGTACGACTCAAGCGAACGCCAAAGACACGACGAAAAAGCATCTACTCACCTACAAATTCAAAATGGGCGAAGTGATGCGCTATCGGGTCCACCACGCGACCGACATTCGCACCACGATCGAAGAGACGACGCAGCAAGCCGAGAGTACAAGCGAGTCGATCAAGGCATGGAAAGTGACCGATGTGCTGCCCAGCGGCGAAATGCAGTTCGTCCACCTCGTCGAAACGGTGCGCATGACCAACACCGTGCCGAATCGGGGCACGACGCGCTTCGATAGCGAGGCGGACAAAACGCCTCCCCTCGGTTTCGAGCAAGCCGCCCGCGCTGTCGGCGTGCCCTTGTCGGTGATTCGCATCAAACCAAGCGGCGAAATCGTCCACCGCGAAGAAAAACATCCTCAACCCGCTAGCAGCAACGACATGCCGATCACGCTGCGCTTGCCTTCCAAGGCAATCGCCATCGGCGAGCAGTGGGATGCCACCTACGACGTCGACGCCCAGCGCAAGAGCAAAGCAAAACTCAAAGTTCGCACACGCCGAGTCTGCACGTTAAAAAACGTCCAAGCGGGCATCGCGACGATTGCTGTCGAGTACCAGATCCTCACACCCGTCAGCGCCTACATCGAATCGCAATTGGTGCAAAAGCTGACGAAAGGCACCGTCCGCTTTGACATTGACGCGGGTCGCACCGTCTCGCAAAAGTTCGACGCCGACCGTCGCGTGATCGGTTTTTCTGGTAAGGCGAGCAGTATGCACTACGTCTCGCGGCTAGAAGAACGATTGCTCAAGCCGGGCGAGCGGTTAGCGCAGAAGTAGGCCAGGAAATTCGGCTCGGGCCTCGCTTATTTCATTTGCAAGCTTGGCTTGATCGTGTCAGGCAAAAACAGCACCTCGAAGACTTCGCGGCCGCCGCCGGTGAATTCCAAGCGGCCCGTTTGCCGGCCCGACACGAGATCGACGAGCGCTACGCCGGCGGCGATTTTTTTGTGTCGCGCGCGTACCGGCGGGGCGTCGAGAATATGTTTGCGGCGGATTTTGGAAAGTCCGACCAAGGCGTGATTGCCTACCAAACACAAACCGCGTGTGAACCCTGGTAACGCGCAGACTTTGGTACACTCGCCCGAAAGAGGATCAATTGCCGAGAGCAACCCATGCCCCGAATTGCAGAGCCACCAACGTCCCTCGTGCCACCGCGGCGAATGTGGCATACAAAGCCCGTCGGCAACGATTTCGTTTTGCGGAACGTCGAGCAACACACCGCCTGTCATCCGATCTTGCTCACGCCATCCTCCCTGATGCCCCGTCGCGCAAAAGGCCGTCGCCATTGCCGGTTTGCCTTTTCGCATCCCAAGGCCATTGAGGTGGCAATGGTCGTCGCGCACCACGCCCTCGATGAAAGGTGGTTGCCAGCAAGGCACAAAATGCCTTGGGTTGGAAACGCGAGCTGCCGAAACTCGCGAGATGTTGTTGTGACGTGTATTCGCAAAATAGATGCCGCGATCACCCCAGGCAACATCGTGAGCGTCGACTTTGCCTGTGTTGTACTTGCGACGCAGCGTAAACGTATTTGGCTTCGACGAGTGGCGACGGAATAACAAGACTTGTTTACGCACCGCCAAGGCTAGTTGATCGTCTTCGAGAGCGATGCCCATCGGGCGTGTGAAGCGATGCGTGCGAAATCGCAAGCAACCTTCGATGCTGCTGACGAACACGAGCTTGCCGGAGGAATACGTGGTAATCGCTAGGCTACCTCCCGACTCGGCAAGCCACTGGGCGAACTCGCCCCGCGCGCGGCAACGGAGTTGCGGCTTTGTAGGCAAGGTTTTTTCGGCGTTGGATGGCATGAATGATTCTGGGACGCGAGACGTTTCCTATGATGACAGGTTAAAGTTCTTAAACAAGTGCGATTTGCTCGGCCGAATGTTAGCGACGTCGGCAACGACGCTCACCCACGTAGGACTCAACAATTCCTCCCAAAAGAACCAAAGCGATCAATAGGTCGTCGCTCATGTACTCTTTGTGGTATCATTCCTAAATGCTCGAAATCGAACAACTTCTACCTGCCGTGCGACGGCTACACGATCGCATTCGCCAGCGCGTATGGGAAGCAACCAAGACCCGCAGCACAGACGAGCTTGCCCAGATTGTTGGCACAGACGTCGATTCCAGCGGCGACTTAGTGTTTGCCATCGATCGTGTCAGCGAAGTAGAGCTGATCGATTTTGTCACCGAAGAAATCGCCAGTATCGAACCAATCGTGCTAATCGCCGAAGGGCTGTCGGACGGAAAAATCGTGTTGCCTGTGGGGGCGAACGAGGACGATTGTCGATGGCGGATGATCGTTGACCCGATCGACGGCACGCGTCCGTTGATGTACCAAAAACGAAGCGGCTGGATTTTGACAGGCGTCGCGCCGAATCGTGGGGCAGAGACAAGCATCCTCGACATTCAACTGGCGGTGCAGACCGAGATTCCGCTGCTCAAGCAACATCTGTGCGATCAACTCTGGGCAAGACGTGGCCAAGGCGCGTGGGCGGAGCGTTACAATATCTTGACCGAACAACGCGAGCCGCTGGAATTGCACCCCTCCTCGGCGACGACCATTCAATATGGCTACGCCTCGATCAGCCGTTTTTTCCCCGGCCTGCGCGATGTCTTGGCAGGGATCGATGACGACCTCATTCACCGTGTGCTCGGTCCGCTACCGCCGGGCGGCACGCAGACGTTTGAAGACCAATATCCCAGCACAGGCGGACAGATTTTTTGCCTGCTCAGTGGTTCCGACCGTTTTCTGGCTGATCTGCGACCCCTGATGAAAAAAATAGCCGCGGAGCGTGGCGAAAACTTAGGGCACTGTTGTCATCCGTATGATATCTGTACCTTGTTGATTGCCGAAGAGTTGGGAGTCGCCGTGACTGATGCGTGGGGCGAGCCGCTTGCTGCGCCGCTTGACGTGACGACCGATGTCGCCTGGGCAGGATATGCGAACGAGTCGATTCGTCAGCAGGTGGAGCCCGCACTGCACGAGGTATTGAATGAAAGAAGTCTTGTGTGAAATGACGAATGACGCCCCGTTCACTGAAATATGGCCCAATGACGAAAGTAAAGTAATGACGAAACCCAGCGCGGCGTAGCCGTAACCAAAAACCAAAAAAGTCTCTCGCTGAGACGCAGAGACTGCAAAGTGGAGGCACTTGCTATTTTCTCTACGGTCTCTGCGTCTCTGCGAGAGGCAAAATCCGACAACCC
>JAADGD010000296.1 GCA_013152515.1 Planctomycetota bacterium | reverse complement strand
AGTCAGTAGGGTGCGTGGTTTTCAAAAAAAGGTGCGTTCGTTTCGCGACTTCCAGTTTATGCTGGTGGCAACATTCTATCCTCATGGAACGCACCAAATTTGGCGATGGCACGCACCCTACGAGCTAAAGTGAAAAGGCGGCCCATCGATTCGATCGATGTTGACTCTGTCGAAACGATGGGCCTAGCGGCACCATCCTACGTTTGTTTGTAACCGTTCACGCGAGGGGAAAAAATAGCCACGGATGAACACAGATAAACACCGATTTCCTGGAGGGATTCGGAGCTTTTCCGCTACTGCTCCCCTATTTCTTTTCGGCAATCGAATTCGGCTAATAAATCCTTTCCTCATCGGCGTTTATCTGTGTTTATCTGTGGCTTTTCCTTTTTTTTCTTTCAGCACCGTGAACGGTTACGTTTGTTTTTGCGTTCTGACAAATGATATTGAACAACCTCCTTTTCTCAAGCAGTCAGTAGGATGGATTGGTTCTGTCGGCGATTGATTTATTTTACTTGTAGTTTTCCTCCGACAGGTTCACCCATCGTTTGTCAGATTGCAGGTGAAGATGGGTGCAAGCACGCCATCCTACGTTCAAAGAAAATGAGTAAATAACTCAACGTGAAAAGAGAGCCACGGATTGCACGGATAAACACGGATTTTTGAAGTGGAGGCGATCTGCTGGCATCGCTTTTACGGGTGACAAGGCTCGGTAAAAAATTTACTGACTTCATCGGTTATTGGGACACTTCCTATCCGTGTGTATCTGTGTTACTAACGGTTGAAATCTTCGCAGCGTGCGCAGGTATTTCAGACGAGTCCCCCTCCCCACAATGTTGCCAGAGTTGGCCTAGGAGTTGACTTTGCTGGCAACATTGTGGGGAGGGGCTAGGGGAGGGGCCAGCCTTGGTTCTCAGGTCAAAACCCTCCCCTAACCCCTCCCTGGAAGAGGGAGGGGGACTTTGGTTGCGGCCTGACGGCCGCGCTGGGCCATCCGTGGCTAATTCCTTTTCAGTTCGAGTTTATAAGGCATCCGGGGCAGGAACTTTTTTATGTAGTCACCTTGCAAGTCTCAACAAATTACGAGGCGTACCCGGCCAATAATCGCCTCTGATTTATGGTGCTGTCTTTGCTATAATGGCGATTGGCGTCTCACCGCTTCGCTTGTTCTTTGACAACTTCAACCCTGGTAAATCTCGTAACACGCGCTACCGGTGCGCAGTAGCGCGTCCTCTGCTGGCTAGCATTTACGCCCCAAGAGGTTTTGCCAAGTTCAATACCCCAAACTTGGCAAAACCCAGGCCCTTTTGCAGTCTATCCATTAACGCAAGCCATTATAGCAACAAGGCTTACGGAATTGCCGTCATGGCAAACCCCCCGAGGTTTTGCCACGAAAAAAACGTTTTCATTCCCTTGGCAAAACCCAAGTAGATGGCAAAATCATTCATCCCATGCTTGCAAGAAGCTAACCACGACGGCACAACGTAAAAAAAAAAACGTCGTGTCCGTCGTGTCGTTGTGGTTCAAAGTCCAAAGTCTGTAAGTTCGACTTCCGCACTTTTCCTAGGAAAGATTACCCGCGAATAGCGTGAATGAACGCGAATCAAGTTTTTTTATCCCAATCACGAGCGATCGGGCTCTTCATGAATTAAGACTCCACATACTCATTCGCGTTTATTCGCGTCATTCGCGGGCAAAAAACTGCGAAAGCCGAAGTAAGGTGAGAAGACAAAAACTTTAGCCAACACGCGGTACGACCTGTTCGGCTTCGCTGCTGAGTTCAAAGTAAAACTCTTTTTCAAAGTCGAACATACCGGCAATCACGTTGGTAGGAAACTGTTCGCAGAGTTGATTCAGTTCGCGGACGTTGCCATTATAGAAGCGACGGGCGGCGGCGATGCGATCTTCGGTGTTGGCTAGTTCGTGTTGCAACGCTAGAAAATGCGTGTTCGCTTGCAACTCGGGATAAGCTTCGGCCAACGCAAATAACTGCTTGACGCCGATCGCCAAAGCGGTTTCGTCGACCGCCTGTTGCGTGGCCGTGCCGTGATTGGCCATCGCCCGATTACGCAGTTCGACCACTTGCTCGAAGACTTGCCGTTCGTGCTTCGCATATCCGCGGGCTGTTTCGACAAGGTTGGGGATCAATTCGTACCGGCGTTTCATTTCGACTTCGATGTCCGACCAGCTTTCCAACAAGTGCTGGTTGATACGCGTGAAACGGTTGTAGTTGATCATCAACCACAACAGCGGCAAAACCGCCAAGGCAGCGACAACAATTATTGGGGCAAGATTCGGAGACATAGAGACCTTGCTCTAACTTGGCAGAGTGGAGGTAATGTGACTGGGCCAGTGCGAAAAAAACTCTTGCATCCAAGTTGCGTTGTCGCGAAACTTTGCTGGCGGCCAGCAGCGATTTTCTGTGTAGATGCAACAGTAACCGCCTTCGAGATGGATCGAGGGAGGATTCTCGGCTAGCAAAAATTCCATCATCCGTGGATGAATCACGTCGTAAGCAAACCGTTTGTCGGAGCTTTTGACGTGGAAGCGATCGCTAAACTCGGCCGACTCGAAGTCGATATCGTCAAAGCCGATGAAACTCGCCATTCGATCGAATAGCTGCTCGCGGCGAATTTTCAAGCTAGGCGTCAACGTGTAGGGCATTTTCACGAGCAGATAACTGAACCGGTGCGTGTGCGTCGTTTTGTTTTTCCCACTGTTGGATGTAGTTTCGTAGTGATAGTCGCCCATTTGTCCCTGCCATGAAGAGCCATTGATGCTCAACATTCCACGCAGCGTGTTGTACGCATAGCGAGCTTCACCCGTCGTGAAGATACTAAACAGGGGGAACTCTTGGTGATGAGAGCGGTTTTTTATTGGATGAAACTGCCAACCTAGCTCACTGGCAAGGTGACGAAGGGCCGCTTCGCGTTCTTTCTGCTTGCGATGCGAATAGATCCCGCCAACCACTATGAATGCGAGGAAGACGAGAACGATCAAAATAAAGATGGCTGGCATTGGCGAACACGCTCCTCCTGGGATGCGAGTACTTTGACAAGCCTTCAAAGGGGGCCTTCAAATGGGGATATGACAAAGCACAACGAACGGCAGTATCGCTATCGTAGAGTGATATTCGTCGGGAAACCAGATTTCTTGCCCAGAAACGGGGGAAATCGCTAATTTTTTCACTCGTAAATCAAACGTGTACTGAGAAAGTTGTGAGGGCTGTAGGCTCCGATCCGGCGATGCGTTGCATCGCGGTTAATGCTAACGTTATTGTTCTTGCGCGTCACAAACCGTCAGCAATTTATCTCAGCTTCGACATTCGGCGGTAGAATTCGTCTTCGAGTTTTTTCAAATCCTTGCCAAAATGCTGCTGGAAATCGGCCAAACGTGTGGCCGGTTTGTCTTTCGTCAGCAACGGTTTGGCGGCGAGCGTTTCGAGGTATTTCGTATATTCTTTGGGGTGCCACTTAATCAAAAAGTAATTCCAAGCCCAAGCTTCGGCATAGCCGTCGACAGCGGTTCGAGGATGGCGCAGTCGGCTGTCGTCGGCAATCAGTGTTTTCAGGTTGGCCGCTTTGTCGTTTCGCACGTTCTTGCGAAACCGGTCCCAGCGTGAGTAATTTACTTTGTCGGTGCCACTCCAAAGGCGTCTGCTCGAAAGGTTAGGCGTTTCGAAGTAGACCGCCATACCTTCACTCAGCCAGACAGGATTGTCGGCATAACGCTTCTGCAAACCACTGTTGAAGGCGATCTGGTGGGTCGCTTCGTGAATGATGGTCGCGACCAGCGGCTCGGCCTCGCGGGTTTGTAGCAGTGCCGTGATATCTTTTTTGCTGCCTCGCCTCGAGTACTCACGTCGAAAAGCTTGCGAACCAGTGAGATCGTACATCACGATCCGATTCGTCTGAAAACTGTAGTAGCCAATCGCGTTGCCTGCGCTCGCCCCCAATTCGGCCTCCGCGTGCTTGAGATACGTGGTCTTGTTTTTGAAGATCAGCACCGCCAACGGAACTTTGGGCTCGTGAATTTTTGCCCCTTTCTTCTTCCAGAAATACAAAAATCCTCTTTGTAGCTTTTCCAGAAGCGTACTACACCAGATCGCGTAGGTACTCGTTGTGTTGAACACGACGACGTAGTGCTTCGATTCGTGCAACTGGAACCCTGGCCCCATTTCTTGCAACAAACGCTGGCCGAGCTGCTCTTGGTCGAGTGGCACCATCGGCTCAGAATCGCTCACTCGATCGAGGATCGTGTCAGCCATGATCGGCCACAACGCGCCCTCGTCGGTCTCCAGCAACATGCTGCCATCAGCGTATTCGATAACTACTTTGCCCGACAGTTTTTTCGTACGACCATCGACATCGACCAACAGACGTTCCACCGCCCGTGCTGACGACAATTGTCCAAGCATGCAGACGAGCAGAAGAAAAACCGGGAGATAGCAGCGAGCGTGTGGCATAGGCTTTATTGTACTCAATAACAAGCGGTCAGCGGTCAGCAATCAGCTTTCAGCCTAAGATTACCGTTGCTGATAGGTACTTTAGTGCTGATCGTTGACGGCTGATAGCTAACGATTAACCAAATCGTCCTTGCTCCGAGAGGCGTGCTGCAACTATGATAGCGGTAACCGAGCGTTGCCTGCTTAGCGATCTTACCACACCGTGGGAGGAATTGGCGATGAGCCCTTTTCGTTTTCTGACAATCGTCCGTTCGCTGACATTCGTGTGCTGCTCGCTAGCCTGCGCGAGTTGGTGCCAGACGACTTGGGCCGACCAACAAGCGGCTCCCGAGGACAACGAGGCTGCCAAAAAGGATGCTCCCGAGGAAGAAGAGCAAGCAAAAAAGGCTCTTGCCGTGAAAGAGCCTGTGTTCAAAAAAAGAGCGCCACTGCATGAGTTGCCGGCTTTGAATCCGAAGCGACTACACCTGCCAAAGCACCTGCTCGTTCCTGAAGCTGCTGCGGCGAGGAAGTTCGCGGGAAAAAAACCAGCGAAAAAAAAGCAGGCAATCAAACCAGCCGTTCGGCGACCCAATGCTCCTTTCTGGTCACCTCGGCAGAGTGGGCTGAGTGCGGCTGCTGTGTATCGACTCGAAAGCATGGGCCGGAATGTTCATCTGTCACCGGCGATGCGATTTCATCTCAATCGTTCGCGTGCCACGACCCCCATTGCGTCCCATGCACACCCCTCTTCTGCGTCGACATCGGCGTCAAATCTCCCCGGTAGGGGAACGCAGCAATTTTATCCCGGTGTCAGTCGACTGCCCACGCAAAAACCTTTCGCCAATCTCGAACGCCCACCAACAGGGTTCGAGCGCTACTGGCCCTTGCTTTTGGAAGGCCGTCAAGATCCGAACACGGGACTGATTATTTGGTCGCTGCCGTGATCGCAGTCAACCGTTGACGTAGCGCGCCAAATCGACCTTGGTGGCTCGTGTCGAATTCTCCTAAAAAGTCACCCGACAGAGCCTCTTGTGCGTGATCAATTCGGCGTTCGATTTTGGCAAGCGTTGCTGCCATCGAACGAGGCTCCGCAACCGCGCGGCGTTCCCGGTCGGTGAGCGTTTGGTAATACAATCGAATAAAGCGAAAATCCTGCGATAACTCCTCCAGTAAGCGAATTTGCTCAAGCAGTGCGACTATGTTCGCTGGTTCGATAATGAGCATCGTCGCATCAATCTCGTCTAAGCCCTCATGGTACCCGGCAATGCGGGCTGCAAGTTCGGTGAGGTTAATTCGTATCGGCGTCTCCATGACTTGCGCCGGAGTCGTTGTTGGCTGAGGCGTTGCTAGTAGTTCGTCGGCTATTGGCGCAACTATTTCTGTGACCGGCGTGATTCTCTCGATCGGTGCCAACGAAGCCGGCGTAGGTTCTAGCAACACAGGCTTAGATTTCTCCGGTTCCTCGGCAATAGGTTCCTCGGCAATTTGCTCTGACAGCGGCGTTTCGACGAGTACATCGGGCCTCTGCTGGTCAAGTAAGGGTTGTGGCGTTGATTCACCAAATTTTGGTGCGACCGGCAACTTCTCGATCGAGCCGGGCATCGAACGAATGGTTGCTTCCAACAACCAGCTCGCCAACTGTTCGCGGTCGGCAGTCGAACGGGGGGATTGCAACCAAGCTTGCGTAACCTCTTCGAGCAACACCAGTCGTCGGGCACGCTCGTTGGGGTCGTGACGAAAGGCGACTTCCAGTTGGAATCGCAAATCCGACTCCAACTGCACCACATCGTCGACCGGCGCATGGTGTGATTGAAAAGCAGTCACTCCACCTGCTAAAATGGCGATCGCCACCAGGGTGCTTACAATGGCGGTGGTACGCTCGCTGCGGGCGGTCCAAAAATCCATGCTTATAACTCCAGAGAGATTTAATGACGAAAGACCCAATGACGAAGGAAGCCCAAATAATGAATGACGAACTGAAACGGTAAGCTCATGGAGCTTCGGATTTTGTCATTCCTTCGTCATCGGGTACTTCGTCATTCGTCATTCCTGCTAAAGCCTAGATCCGCCCTGACACAAGTCAAAACCAATGACCACACCGCCTCCCACAACTGGCAACCCTTGGCTCAAGCCGCTGCTGCTGATAACGGTCGTGCTGATTCTGCCGCTGCTGTTGTTGGCCGTTTGGGGCGAAACATTTTCGTTGGTCGCCCACCAGTGGCAAACCAATCCGCCAGAGCGTTGGGTTCTCGCCGCCGCCATAACCGCCATCTTAGCGAGCGATGTCTTTCTCCCCGTTCCGTCGGGGCCGATCAGCACGCTCGCCGGCAGCCAATTGGGCGTTGTGCTAGGCACCGCTGTCTCAACGCTCGGGATGACTCTCGGCGCGGTGATTGCCTTTGCTCTCGCCAAGACCTGGGGCCGTCCGCTGGCCGAACGTTACTCTTCAACCACACAACTGGCCGAACTAGAAACCGCCTGCCGTGACCACGGCGTCTGGATGCTG
>JAADGD010000207.1 GCA_013152515.1 Planctomycetota bacterium | reverse complement strand
AGAAGTAGCAGGGAAACTCCGAATCCCTCCAGGAAATCGGTGTTTATCTGTGTTCATCCGTGGCTAATTTTTTCCCTCTCGTGAACGGTTACAAAATACGAAAGCCGAATTGAGAGACCACGAAAAAAACGAAATACACGAAAAAATCATGGGGAAATTTGCGCGAGAGGAGCAGCTAGTTTCGTAGATATCTACCTCCCTCTTTCTTTCGTCTTTTTCGTCTTTTTCGTGGTTCCTCTTTTGCACAGGCTGGAAGCCTATTACACGTTTTTCAGCGAACCACTTCATCGTCACACATGCGTCTCGGCTACAACACTAATGGTCTTGCCCATCACAGCCTACCGGCGGCTATCCGTCTGCTGGCTTCGCTGGGCTACGAAAGCGTGGCGATCACGATCGATCACTGCGCGCTCAATCCATATGCCGATAGTTACGAAAGCCAGCTGCGCGACACCCGACAGCTTCTCACCGAATTAAAAATGTGCTCGGTCATTGAAACTGGCGCTCGTTACTTGCTCAACCCCAGGCACAAGCATCACCCGACCTTGGTGACCTCAAAATCTGCCGGCCGGCCGCTGCGGATCGAGTTCTTGCGTCACGCGATCGATATCGCTGCCGAGTTGGGTAGCAATTGCGTCTCGCTCTGGTCGGGCTGTCTAGCATCGAACGACACGCACGACGACGGCTGGCGACGTTTGGTGGAAGGGCTTGGAATCGTGCTCGACTATGCCGATCGCTGCGATGTGCAAATCGGTTTTGAACCTGAACCTGGCATGTTCATCGACACGATGGCGAGCTTCTCCGAATTGGTCGAGCAGGTCGATTCCCCCCGTTTGGGTCTAACGCTTGACCTAGGACATTTACATTGCTTAAGTGAGCCGATCGAGGCGACGATTGTTCGTTGGTCGGACCGACTGCTGAACATTCATATCGAAGACATGTGCGCAGGCGTCCACGAGCACCTGATGTTCGGCGAAGGCGAAATGGGTTTCCCGCCGGTCCTCGCCACCCTGCAGAAAGTTGGTTATGCTGGTGGGCTGCATGTCGAGCTGAGTCGACATAGTCACATGGGTCCAGAAGCGGCGCGGCAATCGCGAGTGTTTTTGAAATCGCTTCTGTGTACTGAATGAACCAACTTTTTTTGCTTGTAGATTTTTGCTTGTTGTTTGTCGTTGCCGACGTCGCTAACGCGTTGTTTTTTTGAATTGAAATCACGCTATGCCTGAATACGTTATTCTTCTCTCGGTGCCCGGCTTACGTGGGCACGATTTGGCTAACATGCCTCGGTTGCAAACGCTCGTCGCCAAGGGCGATTGTGGTGAGCTGGTGCCGAGTTTTCCGGCGGTGACTTGTCCGGTGCAGGCCAACATGACGACCGGTGCGCCGCCGGCGGAACATGGCGTCGTCGCGAATGGGTTTTTCAGCCGTGAGCAGCAACAGGTCGAAATGTGGACCTCGGCGAACGATTGCATTGCCAGCCCGCAGTTGTGGGACATCATGCACCAGCACAACGCGGCGCTGACCTCGGCGGTTTGGTTTCCGCTGCATAGCAAAGAGTGTGGTGCCGACTATGTTTGCACGCCTGCACCAATCCATAACCCCGATGGCAGCGAATCGCTATGGTGTTACACACGTCCCGAGTCGTTGTACGGCGATTTCCTCGAAGCATTTGGCCACTTTCCGCTGCAACATTTTTGGGGACCAGCCGCCAACATCAAATCGACGGCCTGGATTGTTGACTCGGCGATTCATGCGGCTCGGCGATTTCGCCCCAACTTGTTTTACCTTTACCTGCCGCATCTTGATTACGCCGGGCAGAAATTTGGACCTGATAGCGAAGACGCGCGTCGTGCGCTAAGCGAACTCGATGGGAAGATCGGCAAACTGATCGATGGCTTTGCCGATGCTTACGCCGAATCGCGACCCTTGTGGCTTGTTGCCAGTGAATACGTCATTTCGCCAGTGGACCATGTTGCTTACCCCAATCGTGCCCTCCGAGAAGCAGATTTGCTCGTTGTGCAAGAAAAAACCGACGGCGAGCATCTCGATTTCGCAGCTAGCCGTGCCTGGGCGCTGGCTGACCATCAGTTTTCGCACGTGTTTGTGCGCGACAACGATGCCGCGACGATTCAAAAAGTGGTAAAACTCTTCGACCGACAACCTGGTATTGCCGAGGTACTCACCCGAGACGATTTCGGTCGGTACGATTTGTCGCATGCCAACTGTGGCGATGTCGTATTGATCTCGGAGCCCAACAGTTGGCAGGCTTATTACTGGTGGCTCGACGACGATCTCGCTCCCGGTTTTGCTCGCACCGTCGACATCCACCGCAAGCCTGGCTACGACCCGGTCGAGATGTTTTGGGATCCTACCGCCAAGGGAATCCCGCTCGACGCGACGCTCGTAAAAGGGTCGCACGGCGCGCCCGCACTCACCAGCGAACAGCGTGGCGTGCTGCTCTCCTCAGAACGCGGCGTTTTCGTCGAACGACCCACCGCCGACACGGACGTGGCGGATATTGTGCTACGCCAGTTTGGAATTTAGGAAAGCGTTTCTAAAAAGCAATAGCGACGTCGGTGACGACGATCGTCCCTCGCTGAGCCCACCACTGGTACCAACTCACCGTCGTTGCCGACTTCGCTAACCCTCTTGGGCCTTCGCTAACGAGGGGTATCTAGGGGGTTTGTGCCTAGCGTGATGCTCTTGGCAAGGAACATAGAATCGGGTTACCGATAAATTCAAAGTGTGCCACAGATTTTTGTCGATGGCAGCACCAACACATTGCCCACTTGCCGAGAAATCCCGATGACGACCCAATCGCTTCGCTTTACCGCTTGCTTGCTAGCACTCGCTCTTGCCCACCAGAATCAACTACCGTCCGCTGAGGCCGCACGTGGCTTAGTGCCTGGCACTGGCACATTGATCGACTACGTGGGCGACACTTTTGAAGACACCTCGTGGTCGTTTATCAACAACTTTCCCAAAAGCTCGCGCGAGCAAGACGAACGGCTCCGCTCGCCTACCGGCAGATCGACCAATGGCCGTTGGATTGAAGGCCCCGAGCGCGGCCAACCCGATCACATGAAAGTCGTCCCGAACCCGGCTGGAGCATTGCCCGGCAGCCAGTACGGGTTGTCGTTTCGTACGCTCAACTCAGGCATTCCCGGCTACCGATCGAACGACGTACAGCAGGACGACCTCATTTCCAACTGCATCTCTCGCCTCGGCATGAGCATCCCTGTCCGCGATATGCCAAGCGCCGTCGTACGCGTCTACCTGCCGCCTGCCGATCAGTGGGAAAATCGCTCTGGCCCGCATTTTGGTTTTCGCATCAGCACCTCAACGACCGTCACCGAACGTGCAGAGGGCCGAGGATTCTTTGCCAGCTCGCGAATGGAAACCAAGTCCGAACCGTATTGGCCGGGCATTTGGATTCACTTCAAGAGCAAGACAAGCCGCAAGGTCGAAGAGGATTCGGCGTTTCTCACGATCCGTGGCGACCGTCGTGGTCGTGACATTCGCATGAAAAACATTCCCGCCGACCAATTCGGCTGGTGGACTTTTGGCATCTCGGCCACCGGCGACGGACAGATCCACTACTACGCCAAGCAAGGTGTTGAGAATTTGACGCAAGAAGATTTCATCACTTCGCAGTTTCCGTATAGCTACAGCGCCGAACGATTCCGCACGTTTTTCTTCAATGCCTGTAACAAAAACGATGGCAGGTCGTGGTCAACGCCGTTTATTATTGACGACCCGCAGTTGTTTGTCGTCAATTCCTCGCGTGTCGTCGCAAACGTAAAAGCAAAACAAGAGCGTGAAGCACGTCGTCAAGCGCAAAAGGAAAACCGGCAGAAGAAACGGACCCGCAAAACAGCAAAGCGTTCGAGTAAAAAATTCGCCACCAAGACGACGACAAAGAAGCCCTCGACGAAATCCGTGGAAACCATCGTCAGCAACAAGCGGCCGAAGGCAAAACCCTCTGAACCAAGCACAGCTGTCGCGACCGATTTATCGATCGAACCACCAGAAGTCGAGCTGACTCTGAAACCCGCGACGGGGGTGAAGCTTAGTCGATAATACACTAGAGATTCGTCAGTTCGCTGACTTCCGGCGGATCAAAAACAAACCCACGACTCTGGCTGAAAAACTCAACCGGGTTTTCATAGACGACTCGGCGGATCGCTTGCTCCGAGTGACCACGACGACGCATCTCGATAATAAAATCGGGCACCGCCGTCGGTTTGGAAGGGCCCCAATCACCAGCGGAGTTCACCAGCAGCCGCTCGGGGCCGTACATCTCGACCATGTCGACCGCGCGCGCTGGTGTGCATTTGCTGACGGGATACAGTGTCATCCCCGCCCAAAAACCGGCGTCGAGAACCAAGCCGATCGTGTGTTCTTCGACATGGTCGACCAACACACGCGACTGATCGATGCGGCTATCGCCGGTGAGCATGTCGAGAATCATCCGCGTGCCTTGGTATTTATCTTCCAGGTGCGGCGTGTGGATGAGAATCTGCTCGTCGGTGCGCATGGCTAGGTCGAGATGATCAAGAAAAATCGTCGCCTCATTGGGCGTGTTTTTGTTCAGCCCAATTTCACCGATGCCAAGCACTCCAGGCCGATCGAGAAACTCGGGGATCATTGCGATCACCTCGCGTGACAGCGTGACATTCTCGGCCTCTTTGGCGTTGATGCACAGCCAAGTAAAATGCTGAATGCCGTAGCCTGCAGCGCGCTGCAATTCAAAGCTCGTTAGTTGCTCAAAATAATCGCGGAAACCATCAACGCTGCCGCGATCGTATCCTGCCCAAAAAGCGGGCTCGCTCACCGCGACGCAGCCCATCTTGGCAAGTGTTTCATAGTCGTCGGTCGTACGCGAGACCATGTGAATGTGAGGGTCGATGTAGTACATAATTCCTGTCGTTCAATGCGTTCAAAAAAAACAGCCAGAAGGTAAAATATCGTCATCTGCAGCATACCAAGAGCCATCCCCCCGGAAAATACTTGCTCCACAGAGAACACCGAGGAAAAAGCCACCGATGAACCCAGCGCGGCCGAAAAGAAACCGCTAATGAACGCAAAAAACGCTAATCATGGGCGTTTTAATTCTTGATGAGCATTCATCAGCGTTTTAAGCTGTTTCCCCTCGAAATACAAGAACTTGCGCACGCTTCGCAAAATTTTACCGTTAGTAACCCAGAGGAACACGAATGATGTTGGATCGGTTCGGAGCTTTTCGTCTCTTTTCCAAACCATCGAATTCACCTGAAAACCCCTTCTGTATCTGTGTTTATCCGTGTTCATCCGTGGCTAATATGAGGTGGCCCAGACTTGACGGGCTCGCGATTCCTTAAGGATTGTGTGCCAGCTCGAAGCGGTTTGGGGATTGGTAGCCTAGTTCGACTGTCCTAGATTCTTTTACGATTCAAATTCTTTGGTGGTAGTCGGTTACGTTTTTTCCAATGGTAAAGCCTTGCCAG
>JAADGD010000011.1 GCA_013152515.1 Planctomycetota bacterium | reverse complement strand
TTATGGCTACGGCTATGGTTTTGATGTCGGGCGGCTGTATGGTGTACTCGCGCAGAATGTGCCGTACTACGCCGCGTTCCCGCCAGTCTATTACAGCGCGCCTGTGCCTCGGACTTATGGGTATAGCCCGTTTGCTTATCCGCCAGGGACGCGGACTCCCGATTTGCCCGTGCCTACAATGGCGGCGAAAGAAATCCTGAATCCATATGTAAAATCGTCGACAGAAGCAAAAGCCGAAGCCGAAGCAGCCGACAAAGTGACACAGAGTGATAGCACGCCTGAGCCGCTGGCGATTATCAATCCGTTTGTAGGTTCAAACCTGCATACCGCTTCGTTAATCCAATAAGTTTTTCGAGCTTGAATTTTGAGTTTCACACGGCGTTGATTGCAGCTAGCAGCAATCAACGCCGTTTTTTTGTCACTTGTTGGCGCTGCCGGCCACGACAAACGCCCCTCGAACAAACTCACAAGCCACCACCGCTAGCACCTCCTCTCCGTACTCCATCGCCCTGGACAAGCCACCACGGTTCGCTATCATCCGCACTTCTTACAAGGTCCCTTGTTGGTTGATAAGGAAGCTGACGATGCGCTGTTTGCTATGCACATTGGCTTTGGTACTGGTCGTTGGTTGTCGTAGTCAGACGACGGCAATGACGAATCCATTTTTGGCGCCCAATCGGGTGCCGCCACCGGCGACGCGGACGTTGTTGCCGGGGACGGCGCAGCCTTACTATCCGGGCGATCCGGTACCAAACTCTCCGGTGATCGGCGCGCCGCCCGTCGGATTCGCGCCGGGGGCCACGCAACAACCGGGATATCAACCCACCGCACCCACGACCCCCACCTACGCACCGCAGCCAGCAGGAGTTGTCCCTCCAGGCGGTTGGAATACGGCGCCGCAGCAAATCCCCCAAGGCTCGTCGTCGCGAAATGTGTTGCCAACCAACATCCAACCGGCTAGTGCAACGATGCCAGTCATGGTGCAGCCAGACCAACAAAATTTACGCTTTACTCAGCAGGCGACGCTGCCGCCCGATCCCTCGATCTTGCCGACGCCGCAACAAGGTGTTTCGCCCTATCTCAATCAGCAAGCCGGTTTTCAAGCGCCTTTACCACCCCAACCATTGATTCAGCAAAGCGTACCAAATGGCGAGCCACGACAGGTTCGCATTCGTGCGATCTCGTCGGAGAATTTGAGGTCGAATGGAAACCGAGCTGGCTCACGCGATGGTTTCCGACCGCAGGGGAGTAGCCAAGTGCGCAAGCCGACGATGGTCAGCCGAATCACAACGCGCAGGCGAGAACCTGTCAATCGCTTTGGTTTCGATCCGCAGTACGGGTGGCTACGAGGTCAGTTGCAATACGCCTCGGAAACAGGGCAATGGTCGATGAAGTATTTGCCCAGCCAGGGGAACGTCGATGCATTGGGCGGGAATTTGCCCATTGCCAATCCACAGGTGCTAGGCGATTTGCAACCGGGAGATTACGTGCAGCTTCGCGGGCGGGTCGAGCAAGGACAATTCAACGGATCACCCAGCTACACCGTATCGGTCGTACAACGGCAACGAATCTGATAGATTTGAGGTAAAGGCGGATTGTTCAGTAGCAACGATCCGAATTATCGCCGAGAGCCATTCCGAAATCTGCATTCCGAAATCCGATTTCTAAAGGTGTAACTTTTCACGGCGCTGAAAGAAAAAAGTAAACCGCAGATAAACGCTGATAAACGCTGATGCGAAGAGGAAGTTCGGATATCTGCGTTTATCTGCGTCCATCGGCGGCTTCTTCTTTTTTCCGTGAAAGGTTACCTAAAGGGGACGCGTGTCGAAAATCCCCAGCGGAATTGGACGAAGCCTTCGAGCCGCTGTCGGTGGAAATCTCGCCCGTTGCGCGGGTTATCTGCCACAAATTGCCGCGCTCGAACCGGGCCTCCAAGAGCTTTCCGAACACGATCTCCGCAAAATGAGCCTGGGGCTGAAGTATCGGGCACGAAGCGGCGAGACGCTCGATCAGTTGCTGGTCGAGGCGTTTGCGCTCGTGCGTGAGGCGGGGCGACGGTCGCTGGGAATGCGGCACTTCGACGTACAAATCATGGGCGGCGCGGCGATGCACCACCGTTCGATCATCGAAATGCAGACCGGCGAAGGAAAGACGCTGACCGCGACGCTACCAATGTATTTGGCGGCGCTCGACGGCAAAGGATCGCATCTGGCAACGGTCAACGATTACCTAGCCCGCCGCGACGCCGAATGGATGCAGCCGCTCTATGCGGCGCTCGGCATGAAGGTCGGCATTATCCAAGGGCAGCAACCCCAGCCCGAACGGTGCAAGGCGTACGCATGCGATGTGACCTACGGCACCGCCAATGAGATGGGCTTTGATTTTCTGCGCGATCGACTGTTGCTGCGCAGTTTGGAAACGGGTAGCAAAGATTTGTTTGGGCAGATGCTTGGCGTGTCGGGGCAGGAAGGGCAAGACTCGCCTGTACAGCGAGGCTTGAACTACATGCTGGTCGACGAAGCGGACAGCATTCTCATCGACGAAGCGCGCACACCGCTGATCATTAGCGCCCTGCCCGGCGAAGACGAAAAAATTGCCGCCGAGGCATACAACTGGGCCGCAAAAGTACGTGAGGAATTCGTCGAAGACGAAGATTTTGATTACGACCACGACGATCGGACGATTGAGCTGACCTTGGAAGGTCGGCAGAAAGTTCGTGCGATGAAAAAGCCGAGCGCGATGGATCGCTTGCCGCTGGTGACCATTTATGAGGACGTCCAACGTGCGATCAAAGTCAGTCGCGAGATGTTTCTGGATCGGCAATATGTCGTGCGCGATGGCGAGATCGTGATCGTCGACGAGTTTACGGGCCGGATGGCGGAAGGTCGTAAATGGCGGGCCGGGACGCACCAAGCAGTCGAAGCCCAGGAAGGTGTCGAGATTACTTTTGCTACGAATCAGGCGGCGCGGATCACGGTGCAAGATTTGTTTCTGCGCTACGATCGCTTGGCTGGCATGACCGGCACGGCCTCGACCAGCAGCAGCGAGCTGAAGAAAATTTACCAAGTCTATGTCGAATCTATTCCGACCAATAAACCGCCGATCCGCAAGCAATTGCCGACTTTGGTCTTTGGCGACAGCGATCAAAAATGGGCGGCAGTCGTTGAGGACACGGTCGAGCAGCACGCGCTCGAGCGACCGGTGCTGATCGGCACACGTTCGATTGACAAGAGCGAACATCTGGCCGAGTTGCTCGTCGCTCGCGGAATGGAGCCAGTTATCTTAAACGCCCGGCACGTCGAGCGCGAAGCAGAGATCGTCGCCGCTGCCGGACAGCGAGGCAAAGTCACCGTCGCCACGAACATGGCGGGCCGCGGTACCGACATTAAGCTCGAAGACGAAGTCCGCGAGCTGGGTGGTCTGCATGTAATCTGCACCGAACTGCACGAAGCGAAACGAATCGACCGTCAGTTGATTGGCCGCTGTGGTCGACAAGGCGATCCCGGCACCTACCGCCAGTTTTTGGCGCTCGACGACGAAATTTTATTACTCGCCTACGGGCCGAAACGTGCGGAGAAGTTGAAGTTGCGCGGCGAAACCGCAAGCGGGCCGCTACGCGGGATGGAATCGCTCTTTCACAAAGCGCAGCGTCGCGTCGAGCGTCGCCACTTCCGCGACCGCAAGGTGATGCTCTACCACGAAAAAGAACGTCAAAAAGTCCAACAGCAGATGGGGCAAGACCCCTATTTAGATACGCCAGGATAAAACGACGCGTTAGGCCCCGTAGGATTAGGCTTCCAGCCGTTCAATTAAAGCATCAGGGACCACCTCACTCAACGTCCAACTGAGGCAAACAATGCAGCCATCAAAATACTTTTTGCCTTTGGCATCACGACAAAAATCCGGGAATGGATTCGGAAGCAAATCATTGACCAGCTTCGCGACCGAGCCATGCAGCCGCTGCAACCTCTTTGACAGGTTCTTACCCTCACGCAAATGTCCGAGCGTGTGGTAATGGTTATCCAACAGCGAAGTCACCCACGGCACAAAGCCAAACTCCACGGTATAGTGATCAAATCGGCTCCAGAAAACGGCCTTTGCCGCTTCCCAGGCCAGAGCAGGGGAGCGATCACGGCAACGGGCGGTGATGAAGTAGACCTGATTATCAACCTGCCAATGCTCGAAACGGTGGCGGCCACGGTACTCGGGGTTGGCGCTGCGTGAGATTTTTTTGATCCGTTTGGCCATGTGGTGGATTGTAGTTTGGGGGAGGGTGGATTGGTAGTGTTTCCCGCCCGTTGAAGCGAGCTCGCCGGGGAGCTCGTTTCAGCGGGCGGGACTTGCGAGCCCCCCTTTCTACCGCCATAATCACTTACTTTCCCCTTCCGCCTTCCTCCTTCCCCCTTCATTTACCATGCCCCTTGTTGTTGTTGGATCGGTTGCTATTGATAATGTCGAAACTCCGCACGAGCGGCGTGACAATTTGCTCGGTGGGTCGGCGACGCATTTTTCTTATGCGGCTAGTTTTTTTACGAGCGTTCGGCTCGTCGGTGTGGTGGGCGAAGATTGGCCGCAAGAGCATACGCAGCTTCTAGCTGATCGCGGGATCGATACTTCCGGGCTGTCGGTCGTCGAAGGAGGCAAGACATTTACTTGGACTGGTCGCTACGAGCCGAACATGAACGACCGCGAAACGCTCGAAGTCGAGCTGAATGTTTTTGGCGATTTTGATCCTGTACTACCCGAACAGTATCGGAAAGCTAAGTATGTCTTCCTAGCCAACGGCGTACCTTCGGTACAACTCAAGGTACTCGACCAAGTGCCGGGGCGACGGCTGGCGGTGGCCGACACGATGGACCTTTGGATTCAAACCCAGCGCGACGATCTCGAAGAACTGCTCGGCCAACTCGATGGCCTCGTCCTCAACGACAGCGAAGCCAAGCTGATGTGCGACACCGAAAATTTGGTCGAGGCGGGCCATCAAGTGCGCGCGATGGGCCCCAAGTTTGTCATCATCAAAAAGGGCGAACATGGCGCGATGTTCTTCAGCGAACACGAGACTTACGTCCTGCCTGCCTTCCCAACACCAAACGTCGTCGACCCGACCGGTGCGGGCGATAGCTTTGCCGGCGGCATGATGGGCTATCTCTCGGAGAAGGACAATTTCGATCCCGATACGCTCAAAACCGCGATGGCCTACGGCACCCTCACCGCCAGTTTTAATGTGGAAGGTTTTGGCCTCGAACGAATGCAAGAAATTTCGCGCGACGATATCGAAGCACGGATGCGTGACTTCCGCCAGATGCTGAGCTTTTAATGTCGAAAACTCGTACCTTTATTGCTGTGGCTGCATGTGACGAAGTCTATGCCAACGCGCTTGCAACGATCAAATCGCTGCGTGCTTTGACGGACAATGTGCGTTGGGTTGCGCCGGATAATTTGCATTGGACGTTGCAGTTTTTGGGCGAGGTTGAGGACATTGATCTTTATGC
>JAADGD010000275.1 GCA_013152515.1 Planctomycetota bacterium | reverse complement strand
GGCCGGCTGAAAGATCTCATTATCATCCGAGGACGGAACCACTATCCTCAAGACCTCGAGCGAACGGCTGTCGATGCGCACGAAGCTGTTGGCATGGGTGCAGCATTTGCCGTCGATTCCGATCGCAAAGAAAAATTGGTCGTCGTGCATCAGATCAACCGCGAGCATCGCAAGGCCGATTTCGACGAGGTGATCCGCGACGTGCGCGCGGCAATCGCTCGAGAGCATGAACTCGATCTTCAAGCGATCGTGCTGATCAAGCCAGTCAGCTTGCCGATCACCTCCAGCGGCAAAGTCCAGCGGCGACGTTGCCGCGAGCAGTATTTGGCCGGCGAATTAAAAGTGGTCGCCCAATGGTCCGCTGACCCCGTCACTTGCGGATCAGCATCAGCACCAACGCCCGAATTTCTTTCTGGGATTCTCGAAACTAATCCTCAATCGTTGCAAGCCGAAATCGAAGCCTGGTTGGTCGGTTGGCTGACGGTACGCGCAGATTTGAACCCTGACGCTATACAGCCGACAACTCCGTTTGCCGAACTGGGAATCGACTCGCTGACGGCCATGGAAATCAGCCTAGAACTCGACCAGCAACTCGAGTTGCAGCTACCGCCGATGGTTATCTGGAGCTGCCCGAACTGCGCAGCACTGGCGGTCTTTTTGGCCGAAGAGCTAGTGGCTGATCGTAAGGGCGAGCGGAACGGAGTGTTGCCGAGGGCGCGGGTTGGGAATACTTCGGAAACATAAAATCGAGTTTGACGAGAGCACTTGTTTGACGAGGAAATTGTGGCATGAAGGCCATCTACCGTCACTCCGCGGCTGGTGTGCCTGACTATTATCAGAGTTGTTATTCGCCATGAGTCCCGATCTGCCGCTAATCCGCCTGCAAGATGTGACGCGTGTCTACGATCTGGGCGAAGTGATTGTCAATGCGTTGCGCGCGACATCGCTCAACATCGAACGGGGCGAATCGATCGCGCTGATCGGCCCTTCGGGCTCTGGCAAGTCGACCTTGATGAACACGCTGGGGTGTCTCGATCGCCCCAGTAGTGGCAGCTATTTGCTCGACGGGCAGGAAATTGTCGAGATGACGCTCGACCAGCGGGCACACATTCGCAACAGCCAGATTGGCTTTGTGTTTCAGAATTTCAATCTGCTCAATCGGACTTCGGCACTCGAAAATGTTGAAGTGCCACTGCTCTACGCCCAATCCGTCTCGGGTGCCGAGCGCCATCAACGAGCAAAAGATGAACTCGCACGCGTTGGACTCGGCGATCGCATGGGGCACACCACTAGCCAACTCTCGGGTGGACAGCAGCAACGGGTCGCGATCGCACGGGCGCTGGTCAATCGGCCTTCGATCTTGCTCGCCGACGAGCCGACTGGCAACCTCGACTCGCGCACGAGCCGCGAAGTGATCGAGCTGTTTCAGTCGCTCAACGAAGAGCAAGGCCTCACCGTGATTCTCGTGACGCACGATCCAGAAGTCGCGCAGAATGCCAAGCGGAACGTCGTCTTACGCGATGGCCATGTCATTGCCGACACCGCAGATTTTGCGCAGGCGATGCAGTCGTTACATTCTTACACGGCAACCGAGACGGAAAGTTAAACTGGATAGCTAGAACAGCGAAGACTGGCATAATCGGTGCGATCAGGTCGAAACCACCCCAATGGCACCGTTGCGCGAACAACTCTGGTTTTTTTTGCTAGCAGCAACTTGTTTGCTGAACCTCTGCCCCCGTTCCTGCGTTGCCGAATCGTTCTGGCCGTGGATCAAACCGGAGCAACAGAAAATCTCGGTCCGGCATCCGAGCCAGTTGCCACACATCGCGCTGCCCGACACGCCTCGACCGCCGACCGTCTCCGATTTGCAGTGGGATGGCCCGACGCGAAATCTCTCGCTTGACGAAGCGATTCGCACCGCGCTGAGCAACTCCGAAGTCATCCGCGTACTAGGCGGCGTGACAGCCGTTGCCAGTGGCCGGACGATCTACGACGTGGCCATCTCGAACGCCAACATCGACGTCGCCCAAGGACGCTTCGACCCCACACTGTCGGTCGACAATTTTTGGAACCGACGCGAATCACCCTTCGCCTTTCCCGACCCCGGCGACCCGACACGCACGTTGCTCGACGCTTCGCGTTCCGACGCGTACGACCTTAATTTCGATCTCTCCAAAACAAACCTCGCCGGCGGCACTTGGTCGCTAGGCGTCAACGACGGCACCACGCGCGTGCCGGGCGCGGCATTGCTCGATCCCGCTAACCGCACGTCGCTCGACTTCAGCTACACGCAGCCGCTGCTCCGAGGCAGTGGTCGCGCGGCCAACCAAGTACCGATCGTGCTGGCGCGGATCAACACCGAGCGTTCCTATTTTCAATACAAAAGCAGCGTGCAGCAACAGGTGCGCGACGTGATCGGTGCTTACTGGGCGCTCGTCTCCGCGCGAACGGTACTTTGGGCTCGGCAGCAACAAGTCTATCAAGCGGATTTTGCCCTAAAAAAAGCTGAAGCAGGGAACCGAGTCGGCAATCTCAGCCCAGGCGAAACCGCTCTGCCTCGCGTCACATCGGCCAACTTCAAGTCGATACTCATCGCCGCCAAGGCCGATGTCTTACAGCGCGAGGCCGCGCTACGTAGCATCATGGGTTTGCCAGCGTACGAGCCTCAGCGTATCACGCCTGTGACCCCGCCTTCCGAACAACGTCTGCATGTCGATTGGGAAACGATCGTCAGCATGGCCGAGCAGTATCGGCCCGACATTATTGAACTCAAGCTCGTTCTCGAAACCGACCAGCAACGGCTGCTCCAAGCGCGCAACCTCGCCCTGCCGCAAGTCAACGCGTTTGGACTCTACCGTTGGAACGGCCTCGACGGCGTGATGCCGGTAGGCGATCCGATCACCTCGTCGTTGAATTTGGCAAACGATTGGACGCTCGGCATCAATTTTTCTGTCCCGATCGGCTTACGTGCGTCACGCGCCCAGCTGCGCCAGCAAGAGCTGATCCTCTCGCGCGACCGCGCTCAACTCACTCAAGGCCTGCTCACCGCCAGCCATCTGCTCGCCGCCAATTTGCGTAATCTCGAACAATTTTTTGAGCAGTACCAAGCCACGCACGAAACTCGCGCCGCCGCACGTGATAATCTGGAATACCAAATGGCGAACGTCAGCCAAGGACTGTTTGATTTCATCAATACCTTGCAAGCCATTGTTTCCTGGGGCGACGCGGTCAGTGCCGAGGCTCAATTGCTTGCGCTCTACAATACCGAGCAAGCAAACTTAGAACTTCAAACCGGCACGATTCTCGAAACGCACGGTATCTTTTTCTACGAAGAACGCTACGGATCGATCGGCCCACTCGGTCGCTTAGGTAGCCAAAAATGCTATCCCCGCGCGAAACCGCCAAGCGAGAATGATAACCTCTATCCGGTAGGCGACGAGCCCGCCGAAGAGTTTTTCGATCTCACCGATCCGCTTCAAAAACGCAAACGCCCCAGCCACGATACCTTGCCGCCGCTCGACCTACCGCCACTTCCAGAGCCGATAGAAGAAGTGCCCAAGGCGCGCGAGTTTCAGCTACAACAGCCCCGCGCAATGCTCCCACAAACGCCCCTAAGATAATTGTTGCCAAAAGGCACACATTGTACTACAATTTGTACATGGTCATGGGCCAGTACGACTGGAGTAACGCAAAGAATATCGAGCTGAAACAGACTCGCAACGTCTGTTTTGAGCAGGTTGTGCTACATATTGGGCAAGGAGACTTGCTCGATATCCTGCGGCACCCCAACCAAGCACGGTATCCTGAGCAAAAGATACTGGTCGTCAAGATGATGGACTATGTCTATGCCGTGCCCTTCGTCGAGGAGGGAGAAATTCGATTCCTCAAAACAATCATCCCGAGTCGGAAATTGACACGCGATTATTTGGAGGCCGATGATGAGTGACTTCAAACTAAAAAGTGACGAAAAGAAATTACTCGATTCGCTGGAGGCAGGCGAGTGGGATTCGGTGCCACAACTTCAGAGCGAAATCCGAAAGCACGGCGAATATGCCAAGCACACGATGCGGAAAGACAAACGCGTCAACATCCGCATCTCCTCAAGAGACCTTGAGCAACTTCAAACCTTGGCACTTGAAGATGGCATCCCCTACCAAACATTTATATCGAGTGTTCTGCATCGATTTTTGACGGGCAAACTCATTGAGAGCAAGTAAAAATTTCACCTCACTCGTACCGCAATGCCTCAATCGGATCGAGCCGACTCGCGCGTCGCGCCGGATAGTAACCAAAAAACACACCCACTGCGCCGGCAAACAGCATCGCGATCCCTGCCGCTGGCAAAGAAATCACCACCGGCCACTCGGAACCGCCAGAAAAGGCGTTGATCACTTTGGTCAGACCGATCGAAGCACTCACGCCAAGCGCCACTCCGACCGCGCCGCCGATTAGCGAAAGGATTACCGACTCGACCAAAAACTGCCGCAAAATATCTTTGCCGCGCGCGCCGACCGCCATGCGAATGCCGATTTCGCGCGTGCGCTCGGTGACCGAGACCAGCATGATGTTCATAATGCCGATGCCACCGACCAACAGCGAGATCGCCGCTATCGCCGCCAGCAGTAGCGTCATCGTACCGGTGATCGTGCCCAGCAGCTTGGCGAACTCCTTGGAGTTGCGAATCACAAAGTCGGGGTCTTCGCCTGGAGGGATACGATGTCGCTCGTACAGCAACTGATCGACCTCGAAGGCAGCTTGATTCATTTGGTCAGCGGTGCGCGCAGAAACCATGATCGCCCCGACGGTGTTGAAACGCGAACCTCGCAATCGCTTCTGGACGGTCGTGTAGGGCATCAGCAGCACGTTATCTTGATCTTGACCGACCATGTTGGCACCTTTGGCTTCGAGGACGCCGACGACACGGAACGGGATGTTTTTGACGCGTATCTCTTTGCCGATCGGGTTGGTCGTTTGAAACAGCTTCGCCACGAGCGTCTGACCGATGACACATAGCTTGGCGGCGGAAGTGATTTCCTGTTTCGAGAAAAAATCGCCGCGGCGCAGCTGCCAGTTGCGCACAATGAGATAATCGGCGCCGACCCCACGCGTTTCGTCAGGGCTCCAGTTCACGTTGCCAACGATCACATGCGCCTGTGTCCACACAACCGGAGAGGCGGCTAGCACGGCAGGGCATTCTTCTCCGATCGCCTCGGCATCGGAAGAACTAAGCGTCGCGGCCCCTGACTTGCGGACGCCGTTTACACTGTGACTGCCTTGAAAAACGATCAACACATTCGTCCCAAGCGATTCGACCACACCTTGAAACAATTTGCCCGCACTCTGACCGATCGACACCATCGTCGTCACGGCAGCAATGCCGATGACGATGCCCAACACCGTCAGCGCAGCACGCATTTTGTTTTTGGCGAGAGCGCGAAGAGCGATGCGAGTGGTAACCAGTATGTTCATGACGCTAAATAATCAATCGTAACAACAAAAAATAGCCGGGCTGCTACGCAGTCCGACGTGCCACTG
>JAADGD010000202.1 GCA_013152515.1 Planctomycetota bacterium | reverse complement strand
CATCAGCGACGCAGGATCACCCGCCGGCGGGAAATTCGCCGTCTGGTCGAAGGGCGAACGAGCTGCCGTGGAATAGGCTTCTAGCCTGTCGGTTAGCCTTTTCACTGAACTGCGGATCATGTGTAGAACGAACAGGCTAGAAGCCTATTCCACGGCAGCTTGTTCGCCCTTCGACCAGTCGGCGAATTTCCCGCCGGCGGGTGATCCTGCGTCGCTGATGGTCGGCCAATAGATACGACGCGCGAATCGTTCGGCCCTGGCGCCAAGCCGTGCGCGTGCGTCGATTCAATTGCGAGGTGTCCACTAGCAATTGCAAATCGCTTGCCGTTTGCTGCAACCAATTCTGCCCACGCTGTTGTAGTCGGTGAAAAATTTGATTCCAGTTCATGGGCCTACTCGTAGTTTATCGCTTCTGCCGGGGGGGTAGTAAGCTGTGTCTTTCAGGTTCGTTGATTCTGAAACTTAACAAGGAAGGCACGCTCTTACGCAACTGCGATAGTATCCTACGCGTCAGCGAGAATTTGGCAATTGTCGGTTTTTCTGTTGTCTGGAATCGACCTTTGATCTTCTGTTCTTCGTCGAATCGCAAGATAGCGCTTGAAACCAACCATTGGGGATGCGAGAATTGTGACAGGCGGATATGGGGGGTTCTTGTCGCGCAGGAAATGTCGACAACGAGAGTATTTCGCGTTTAGTCCAAACCGTCGAAATACGGGCCCTACGAAGTCCCTTGGAAGGACATATCCTTGCGGTTAGAACATCAAGCATTCGATTCACTCGACCCTCTCCCAATCGCCGGAGACCAGGGTTCCCGTCAGCTTGCGGCTGAGGCTGCGGGGCATCTCCAGTTGCTAATAGAGCTACTGGACACGATCAGTGATCGGATTTTTTTAATCGACGACCTGGGCCGTGTTACCTTCGTCAACGCGGCGTTTCTCAATGCTTACGAACTAACCAGTGATGAGGTGCTGGGCAAAAGCGCACAGGAAATTTTGCCTGCAGAGATCGTTTCTGAGTGCCAGAAAGCCGATCGATCCGTCTTTGAACGAGGAGAAACGATTCGCCTGGAATCGCATTGGAAAGATCGTGAAACGGGTGCCCTCTATTGGTCGGAGACGCACAAATTTCCGATGCTAGACTCGACAGGAAAAATCACAGGAATCGTTGGTATCAGCCGCGATATCACGGCGCGTCGTAAGGCCGAAGAAGAATTGAAACGAAGCGAGTCACTGCTGCTACATGCTTCGCGGCTATCCTCGCTGGGTGAGTTAGCCGCAGGCATTGCTCACGAAGTGAATCAGCCGCTGTTCTCGATTTTGAATTATGCCAAAGCCGTCGAAAATAAGTTGCAAGATGAACAGTCGCTTGATTTAGGAGCCATTCGCGAGTGGATCCAACAAATTAAACGCGAAGCAACCCGTGGAGGAAAAATAACTCAACGTCTAAAATCCTTTGTGAAACCTGCTGAAACTCACCGGAAGCCTTCGGCCGTCAACCAGATCGTACTCGACTCGCTAGAGTTCATGGCAGTGGAAGCACGTGATGTAAATGTGAAGATAGAAATTTCGCTGACAAAAGACTTGCCCGATTTGGTCGTCGATCGAATTCAAATACAACAAGTGCTCGTCAATTTATTGAAGAACGCCCTCGAAGCATGTGTCGTTGATGCCTCCGCCAACCCGCGAGTCTTGATTTCGACACGCTTGCTTTCGGCCGGTGTTGAAATCACCGTGACTGACAACGGTCCGGGTGTTGTGACCGCCAGTGACATCAACATTCTGGATCCGTTTCAAACGACCAAACACGACGGCATCGGATTAGGTTTGGCAATTAGCAATACGATCGTTAAAGCCCATCAAAGTGAGTTAATTTATCATTCCAATACCTGGGGGGGTACGACTTTTGGTTTTGTCCTCCCTACCACATGCGAAATAGCGCCAAATGCGAAATCGAAATAGCGCCAAATGCAAAATAGCCTTTTTACTAGCTGAGAGAAAAAGAAAACATGACACGGAAACCTGCGACAGTATTTGTTATTGACGACGAAGAGCCCTCTCGTGACTCGGTCTGTGCCTTAGTACAGTCGATGCAGTATTCGACACGAGCTTTTGACTCTGGCGAAGCCTTTCTCCAGCAATACGACGGCAGCGCTGGCTGCGTCGTGACAGATTATCGGATGACCGGTATGAACGGACTGGAGCTGCAAGAAAAGCTGACCGAACAGGGGCATAACATCCCCGTCATTATCGTCACCGCCTATGCACGTACGCCGGTGACTGTTCAAGCGATTCAGAATGGCGCCGTGACCTTACTCGACAAGCCCTACAGCGAAGACGATCTGTGGAATGCGATTCGCGAAGGGCTCGCGCTCGACGAACAACGTCGTAACGCGAAACAAGAGCGAGCTGAAATCACGACTCGCATAGCAAGTTTGAACGAAAAAGAAAGGCAGGTGTTGGATATGATTGTGGCGGGGCAGCCGAATAAAGTCATGGCCAACAAGCTCGACGTGAGCCTGCGCACAATCGAGAATCGACGTCGCACTGTTTTCTCTAAACTGGGCACCCAAACCGTGGCCGAACTAGTCGCCTTGGTCCTCAAACAACGTGCTGCAATTGCGAATTAAGCTGATGAGAATCGCATGAAATCTCTTTGGTGTGCCACACCTCTGGCACTGGGATATGGAACCGAGCTGTGTTTATACACAAATTTTCCGTCCCAAAGGGGCACCAGTTTACCCAGCCCAGCCTGAAGGGCTGGGTGTTGGGTCAACGATTCGCACAGAGGGCCACCGGCCCGGTCATTTGCGGAGATGAACGCTGGTGTTCCAAATGGCCGGGCCGTTGGTCCTCGGTGTTGATGCTCCCAATTCCCAGCCCTTCAGGCTGGGCTAGGCAAATCGCTGACCCTTCGGGCCGACTTGTGTAGAAACAACAGGGCACAGGGGTATGGCACTGGGGTGAATTGTTGTGGTTTTGTGCACGATAATTTGAAGAAAACTCCATGACCAAGACGAAATTTGCCGATGCTCAATAAGAAGGGGATATTGGCCACTGATTTCCGATATCCCATTAGTGTGTAACCTTTACAGCTATAGCGTAAATATATCGCTCCCGCCAAATATTACGGGGCAGTAGGAAATAGTAGATTTCTGTATTAACGACAGAAGGCTGCTAGTTCTTCTTTGGCGGGGGCGATTTTTTTGTTCCTTTGAGCGAGTAGCCCATGAACCAAAAAGTTTCTCCTCAGCAAACGCGGATTGGCTGGATTGGTACTGGAGTGATGGGTGCAAGCATGTGTGGCCACCTGCTGAAAGCCGGCTATCGGGCCACGATTTTTTCGCGCACCCGTGCCAAAGCTGAGCCTTTGCTAGCACGTGGCGCAAAATGGGCTGATTCGCCGCAGGCTGTGGCCGAACAATCGGATGTGGTGTTTTCGATCGTTGGTTTTCCTCGTGACGTGCGCGAGGTGTTTTTGGGCGAGTGCGGCGTGCTGGCCGGTTGTCGGGCGGGTGGGGTGTTGGTCGACATGACGACGAGCGAGCCTTCGTTGGCGATCGAAATTGCTGCGGTCGCGTCAAAACAAAAAGTCACAAGCATTGATGCGCCTGTCTCTGGCGGCGACGTTGGGGCGAAGAACGGTACGCTCTCGATCATGATCGGCGGCACGCAGGCGACCGTCGAGGCGTTGGCTCCCTGCTGGGAGGCGATGGGCTCCACTTGGGTTTGCCAAGGTGGCCCAGGCGCTGGGCAGCACACCAAAATGGTCAACCAGACGCTCATTGGTGCCGGCATGGTGGGGGTCTGCGAAGCGTTGCTCTACGGCTATCGTGCTGGGCTCGACTTGGAACGGGTGATGCAGTCGATCGCTTCGGGAGCGGCTGGCAGTTGGTCACTTTCCAACTTAGGTCCACGCATCATCGCCGGCAACTTCGACCCTGGATTTTTTGTCGAGCATTTCATCAAAGACATGGGGATTGTCTTGGCCGAGGCGAAGCAAATGAACCTTGCCTTGCCCGGCATGGCCCTTGCTGAGCAGCTCTATCTGGCGCTCGCCGCCCAAGGCCACGGTCGCCAAGGGACGCACGCGCTGATCTTGGCGTTGGCGCAGCTTTCCGACATCGATTGGCAAGCTCGCAATGAGCCGTGAGGATCGGTTATACTTTTCACCAGCTTGACGGGGAAGATCTGGCGTGAGAGGTATCGATGAAATCAAGAGTCTGCAAAGCGATGGTCGCCCTGGCGCTACTGTGCCAAGTTACTCATGCGCAATTCGTAACGCTAATCGACAATGGTCCGTCAAGCAATCGTGTCGATATGGTTTTCTTGGGCGATGGTTACACGCAGTCGGATCTTGATGCGGGCACTTATGCTGCGCAGGTGACAGGATATCTCGATTACATGTTCGACAGCAGTGGTGTGCTCGCCGATCCTTTTCCCCGTTACCAGAATTTTTTTAATGCCTATGCAATCGAAGTCGTGAGCAACGAATCGGGCGCTGACAAGCCTTCGCAGAATGTGTTTGTGGACACGGCATTGGATGCCACTTACGAAACTAATGATATCGACCGATTGTTGTCGGTCGATTCGGTGAAAGCGAGCGACCAGCTCAACGCCGGTCTGGCGGGAACTGGCGTGACGGCCGACATGCAATTCATTACCGTCAACGATACCAAATACGGCGGGTCGGGCGGAACTTGGGCCACTTTTGCCGGCGGCAATTCTTCGGCGCGCGAAATCGCCTTGCACGAGGTTGGCCACAGCTTTTCGTCTTTGGCTGATGAGTACGTAACCTTCAGCGAGCCTTATGTAGGCCTCGAACCTTTGCAAGTCAACGTGACCACAGATCCCGCCGGTGCGAAATGGTCGCCTTGGTTGGGCTTCGACGATCCGCGCGGGTCGAATCTCGACATCGGCGTCTACGAGGGTGCCCATAAATACGAAACGGACATCTATCGCCCCTCTTTGAATAGCAAGATGCGTTCGCTCAACCGCGCTTTCGACGCGGTCAGCCGCGAGAAATTTATTCTTGACATTTACGACGATGTCGACCCGGTGGACGACTGGCTCGAAAATCTGCTGCCGGTTGAGGACAGCGAACTGTGGGTCAACGTGGTCGACGCCAATGTGATTTTGGTCGAATGGTTGGTCGACGGAGAGTTGGTGGTTGGAGCCACGGGCGAAACGTTCGACGCGACCGACTTTGGCTTTGGCCCAGGAACTTATTCCGTCGTCGCACGCGCTTACGACGAAGTGCTGGACCACACCTTCGAGGGTAGTTTGCTCGATTTGGTGCGACGCGACTATTCGCAGTTGGAACAAGAAATCAGCTGGTCCCTCATCGTGACGATCGCGGGCGACTTTAGTGGCAACGGATTTGTCGAGGGCAAAGATTTAGCCCTATGGCAAACTGGCTTTGGCCAACAGAGCGGCGCCGTGACACTTGACGGCGATGCCGACGAAGACGCCGATGTGGACGGTTTCGACTATCTCGCCTGGCAGCGCAACTACGCACCAGAATCGGCTACGATCGTGGCCGTGGTACCTGAGCCGGCCACGTTTTTTTTGCTGATCCTCGGCCTACCCACAATGTGTTTAACGCCCAGCCGAAGGCGCCGGCAGCAGCAGTTCTGTAGCCGGCGCCTTCAACTGGGCATTCAACGGTTGCTATGACAAGGGAGCGACACGATGCTACGAATGGCTTTGCACTGGCAGATTCTTCTTGCGATGTTGCTTGGCGCGGCGCTGGGTGTGGTACTCAACACCACGGCGGGTAGGCAATCAGCGGGGCAAACGGTCGAGTATCCGGCGGGAGCGATGCAGTCGTTGGGGATGTCGCAGCCAGTGGTAGTTCGTCAAGGGAAGATCTGGTCGCTTGATACGCCTGAGCGGGTTTTTATTCAGATTGAGGAATGGGGTGGTGAGGGTGAAGGCGAGGGGGAGGGGGATGATGGTGGTGAGGGCGCGTCGGAGACGCGTCGCTTCGTTGTGGGGGAACGGCTGCTTGTGGAGCGGCAACGGGGTGAAGTTGGTGAGCCTTGGCCTCCGGGCGATGGCGAAATTCGGCGTACGGTTATGGCGACGCTTGGGAAACTGAAGTCCCAGGATCCGGCGGCGTACGCCCTGTTTCAAAAGCATGGCCGTTCGCTCGCGCGTACGATTGGCGACGGGGCCAAGACGCTTGGCGATTTATTCCTGCGCATGCTCAAGATGGTGTCGATCCCGTTGATCATTACCTCGCTGCTGTCGGGCGTCACAGGGCTTGGTCATGCGGAGCGGCTCGGCAAGATGTTTGGTCGGACGTTGCTTTACTATCTGGCGACAAGCTTGCTGGCCATCGTCACCGGCCTGTTGATGGTAAATCTTATTCGCCCCGGTGTGACTGGCGCTGAGCCGTTGGTCGCAGTCGCTGCCGAAGGTGTGCACCAAGCAGGCAAGGGGTTGGGCGTGGTGTTGTTCGAGCAGCTAGAAAACATGATCCCGCCGAATCCGTTCGAGGCGATCGCGACGGGCAATTTTCTGTCGATCATCGCGTTCAGCCTCGCTTTTGGCGTCTGCACAATTTTAGTCGGCGGCACCACGGCAAAACGGATCAACGAGCTGGTCGACGCCGCTTTTCAAGTGATGATGAAGTTGACGATGTTGATCATTCGCATCGCTCCGCTCGGTGTTTTTTTTCTGATGCTCTCGGCGACCGCTTCGCAAGGAGCTGGCGTCTTCGGCACGTTGGGGTGGTATATGCTGGCGGTTGCCTGCGCATTGGCGATACATGCGTTGATCGTGTTGCCGGCGATATTGCACTTTGTGGCGAAGCAAAATCCGCTTCGCTTTGCCCAGGCGATGAGCCCAGCGCTGCTCACAGCGTTTAGCTCGGCCTCAAGCAATGGCACGCTGCCGCTGACGCTTACCTGTGTCGAAGAGCGGGCCAAGATCAGCAACCGTGTCGGCTCGTTTGTGCTGCCGCTGGGGGCGACGATCAACATGGATGGCACTGCGCTATACGAAGTGGTGGCTGTGTTGTTCATCGCTCAGCTTAGCGGTATCGAGTTGCCCTTGTCGCAGCAGATCGTTGTCGCTTTCACAGCCTTGCTCGCCAGTATCGGAGCGGCCGGTATCCCGCACGCCGGGCTAGTGATGATGGTGATCATTTTGCAAGCGGTCGGGCTGCCGACCGAGAGCCAAGGGCTGATTATCGCGGTCGACCGCGTGCTGGACATGTGCCGCACATCGGTCAACGTCTGGAGCGACTCGTGTGGCTGCGCTGTTGTGAGTCGTTTTGAGGCGGAGAGAAGCGAGTTGGCGCCAGAGCCTGCGGTTTCGTAGAGGGTGCGTTTTCAACTGCCGCTCGCCTTAACGGTAAAAACTTTCGCAGTATGCGCAAGTTTTTTGACAAGATTTACGGGATCAACAAGATAACGGTGTATGGAAGTGATCTTGTTGATCCTGTAAATCCTGTCAAATATAATTTTGGTTGCGGCTTGACGGCCACGCTGGGTTTTCATTGGTCATTGGGGCTTGGACATTGCTCATTCTTTGACTAAACTGGGGGACTTGTCGCCATCGCGATAGCGATACGACAGATGGGCCCGTGGCGGAATTGGCAGACGCGCATGCTTGAGGGGCATGTGCCCGCAAGGGCGTGCTGGTTCGACTCCAGTCGGGCCCACTGCTGCGCAGAATGACGAGAATGACGAAACACCGAATGACGAAAGTCGGGGCCCATTTTCGTCTTCGAGCTTCGTCATTCGTCATTCCAATTGTTTTCTGGAGAGGTTTCGATGCTTAGCCAAGTCATGCAAGACGCGATCAACGAGCAGATCAATAACGAGCTGTTTGCCTCCTATAGCTATCTCTCGATGTCGGCTTGGTGCGAGCATCAGCAGTTTACCGGCTCGGCCCGTTGGATGCGGATGCAGAGCGAAGAAGAACGTAGGCACGCGCTGAAGTTGCAAGATTTTCTGCTGGCACGTAACTGTCGTGTGATACTGCAGCCTCTCGCGCAGCCCGTGGTCGATTTTGAATCGGTGTCGTCAATCTTCGAGCAAGCCTTGGCTCAAGAACAGATCGTAACCTCTCAGATCGACAAGCTCTACGAGCTAGCCTTCCAAGAAAAAGCCTTCGCCGCCTTGGTTGAACTCGAGTGGTTTATCACGGAGCAGGTCGAAGAAGAAAAAGCGGCCCGTGAGATCGTCCACAAGTTCAACATGGTGAAAGATGACCCCGCTTCGCTGCTCGATTTGGATCGCGAATTGGGCGAACGTCAAGCCGAAGAAGCAGGTGCATGAGCCGCGCGACGTTTGTCCTGCAAGCAAAGCGTGAAGCAAGCAAATCGTGCGAAGAAAGCAAGGAAATAGCCGGCGAGCTACGTCTCGCCGAATGTCTACACTTCTAAAGCATCACGTCTCTAAAACATCATGTCGGCGAGGCGTAGCTCGCCGGCTATCACGTCAGCGAAAGCAGCCACGTCAGCGAAGCCTTCTCAGCAAAGCAGCGCCGTGCGGATCGAGTTGCCAATCATCGCGACTGGTCCTTTGATCGCGCCGAAGCCGCCGTACTCTTTGATTTCGAGATACAAAAACAGACAGCCCATCAGCAGTGACACCAACGCCACGATCAGCATGACGGTGTAGACGTCCAGGACCGGCTTCTTGTTGATAATACTCGGTACGACGCTAGCCGACTCTAAGCTTGGTTGCGACATGATCGTTCTCCTGAATCGGTCCTTGCTGAAATTTACGAATGACGCGTCCCACGGCCCGGTCGGGCTCCGTCCGAATGATCTCGGCGCGGCCCAGATAACGCTGGCCACGAAAGATCTCGATCGTATGGCCTTTTCGCAAGCCGTCGTCGGCTCCGACCGTGACTTCGATCATCTGACCACTCGCGTCGCGTCGCAACGCACTCACTAAGCCACGCACCCGTGGGACGACTTCTCCGGGTGTTGCGGTCGGATCAAAACCATTTTCGCGAAGCAAACTCGACTTCATCGCCACTTCTTGCGTGAGCTGACCATTACGTTCGACCAAGGCATCAAGCCGGCCTTTTGCTTGGTGCAACTGGTCGGTCGCTTTGATCGTCGTGGCAAAAGCCTCGTCACGCTTCTGCTGATTTTCGCGAAGCGCCATCCGCAGATTAGCGACTTCTTTGGTTAGTTCTTCGTTATTGGCTTGGGTCGAAGCGACGGCGGCGTTATTCATACGCTGCTCTTTCAATAGCCCGTCGAGTTGCTTCTGGAGGATGCTGCCCTGAGCGATCAGCTGGACGCGTTCCGACTCGAGTTTGCGCACGTCTTGCTGCGCGGCTTCGACTTCGGCCTTGAGACGGCTGTCGAGGCTGTTGTACCTGCTTTGGAGTTTCTGGTTCTGATTTTGTGCTTCTGACAGTTGATTTTTCAACTTGTCGGCAGTTGTTTTCCAGTTTTTGTGCGTCGAGTAGACCATCATCGAAACGATCAATAGCATGATCGCTGCGATCGCAATGGCGCCCGTTAAAATTTTGCCTAAAAGATTCATCGCATCACTTCCTCAGAGATTCGTTCCACAGGTGACGATGCACGCAATTGCGCGACACCTTTCCATCCTGTATGGCGAGTGGGGTTCCGTAGGGAGCTTCCGATGCTCAATGCCTATGTCGCTATTGTACTGGGCCGTTATTTCACTGGGCCATTATTTCACTGGGAATGTGGGGAGCGGTTGCTCAGGTAGCCATCAAACGACCGTTGACGACTCCCTCTTTCCCCAACTCCCAGCCAGCACACGAGACAGTTCCTGTAGCAGTAGTATAATCAGGCTACGAAAAGTGTGTCAAACTATTGTTTTGGGTAAAGCAGGGGGTTACGGGCTCTGGGGGCCGATTTTGATAGTTCTACCGGCTGGAAGTCGAGATTGTCGGCGAACCGCTCTCGACCCGACACGTTTAGCCTGGAAAACATCCGCAGCCGCTGCCACAGGAGCCTGCGGGTGGGCCGCTGGGGCCCTCTTTCGCTGTATGGGCAGCAGGTACGCTCAGTAGCTTCTGCAAAGCAGTACTGCCGCAGGATCCACATTTCGGGGCTTCTTCACCTCGGACAAGCAGCTCCTGCTCGCGATGGCACTCTTGGCAGACAAAATCGTAGAGAGGCATTTTTTATCGTGGATTTGGAGATTTGGAAGCGGAATAGTCGAAGGCGAAAAGTCAAGGTTTTTAGGCGAGCGGCAGATGTGAATTTACCAAAATCCCTTGGGGCTAGGGCCCGGGATTTGGGAACGAAGGGGAAAGCAAAGGTCTTTTATGGCCCAAGCCCCTGAATCCTAGACCCCAGCCTCCAGCCCCCAAAAGGTTGGTATAAACTCATCTGCCGCTCACCCTACCACTCAGGGCGCCGCAAGATCTCGTTGGCGACGATCAACTGCCTCATACCTTCGGGGCTGCGGAGCATTGCGGCGACTTCGGTCGCCATGTCGACTTTTTGCTGTTTTGTGTCCGTTTCGCGATATTCTAGTCGGCCCAAATCGTGGTCAAATTTCTCGTGGAGGCGGGCTTCTAGCTGGTCGTCGGCGGTGGCTACCTCTGCCCCAAGCGCTTCTGTATGGGTTGCCATGTCTTGGGTGCTGATATGGCGGGCGACATGCTCGGAAACGCCATCGCTGCGAAGCGGCGGACTAGATGGACCAGAGCCCGAGGATTGGCGAGCCACAGGAGTTACGGGCCTTGATCGCTCTGGCTGAAGCGTCCGTGGTGGCTTCTGCCGCTGCTCAGGCTGCGGCATTGGCCGAGGTTTAGGAGGCTTGCCCTGGGCACGACGGAGAAAATCTTCGACCTCGCTTCGTAGAGCCTCTTCCTGGTTGCGTGGTCCCTGATTTCCCGGCCCCCGGTTACCCATTCCCCCGTTACCCATTCCCTGGTTGCCCATTCCCTCGTTACCCATTCGCCGTTCATTTAGCTGCGGCACCCCTTCGGCCATGTCGACCGGCTGGGGTTGCTGTGGCCTGGGTTGAGGTTGCTTTTTGCCTTTGGCCTCATTATTGCGACTGCCGATCAATTGCGCCGCGATCCAAAGAATGAAAACGATCACGCTAATGATCGTTTCAAAAGCACCGGCAGCGAGCAGAGGTGGTAAAGTGATCGAACTCATGTCAATTACCCCGGCCACCGACGTTGGCGATCGAGCTGCGCATGTCGGTGTCGGCCTGCACATTCTTCATTTTGTAGTAGTCGAGGAGGCCTAGCTTGCCTGAGCGAAATGCTTCGGCCATCGCCAGCGGCACTTCGGCTTCGGCTTCGACGAGGTGGCCTCGGTTTTCTTCGATCTTGGCAAATTCTTCTTGCTCCGCCGAAACCGCCATCGCCCGGCGGCCTTCGGCCTGCGCGCGGGCGACACGAGTGTCTGCCTCGGCTTGGTCGGCCTGGAGACGCGCGCCGATGTTGTCGCCGACGTCGATATCGGCGATGTCGATCGAAACAATTTCAAAGGCGGTCTGCGAATCGAGCTTCCGGGCCAAGACAGCTTTGGTGATCGTATCGGGGTTTTCCAGCACATGGGCATGTGTGTCTGCAGAACCGATCGCGCTGACGATCCCCTCACCTACGCGAGCAACGATCGTTTCTTCGGTCGCACCACCGATCAACTGATCGAGATTCGCCCGCACCGTAACCCGTGCCCGCACTTTGAGCTGGATGCCGTTTTTGGCCACCGCGTCGAGCGAGGAGCGTTTGGAATCGCGTGCCGGGCAATCGATCACGCGTGGATAAACGCTCGTCTGCACCGCTTCCAAAATGTTACGCCCCGCCAAGTCGATCGCGGTCGCTTGCTTGTACCCCAAGGTCACAATTTTCGCCTTGCGGGCAGCAATCATCGCGCGGATCACCAAGGGCACATTGCCACCCGACAGATAATGGGCCTCAAGCCCCTTGATCGTCAGCTCTTCATCATCATCGAGCCCGGCCTGCACGGCCATGATTTTGCTACGTAGGATGACCGTCGGATTTACCTTACGAAAGGTCATCCGGAGTAGATCGAAGATGCCGATTCCAGCGCCGGTCGTGACCGACTGAATCCACAAGCGGGCATACCGCGAAATGATGGCCAGAATGACGACAATCGCAATGATCGCCGCAAAACCGCTAATCAGCCAAAACATATTGTTAGCCGCCAGTAGCGGAAAAATCGTCGTACCAAAATGTAGCATCGCTCACCTCCGACTCAAAACTGGTCTGTAAAGGCCCTGTTTCAAGAACATTGCCTAGCCGCTTTGTACTGTTTGCCGCACTGAAAAGCAAGTTAGTTATTGGGCGTGGGTCGTTTTACAACACTCCGAACCGCGTCTGTCAGGAAGCGTCCCATAGAGCTGGACACCTGCTGGGACGCTTCCTGACAGGCGCGGTTCGGTCAAAATCTGCTTGCGGATCGCCTTTCATGTCACTCTAGTGACGCAATTAGAGATTGTTTTCGGCGACGACCAATCGACTAACGACTTTATCCTAGCGGATCGTCTAGCGACTCGATCCCTAGCTCCTCGATCGGCGTAGAAAACATGTCACGCGGATCTTTGACCAGATGGCGAGCTTCGTCCTCGTCGGCAGGTCGCACGACGACGCGGTTGGCTCGCACCTCGACGACCACCACCGTCTGGCCCATGTCGATCGCAGCGCCTTGGCTGATCGCGTCGACGTACTTGCCGTCGATCTCGACTGAGCCTGACGGCAACATTTTTGATTTGGCAGTGCCGAGCTTGCCGACGAGTTCGCGGCGCGTATCCACCGGTTTTAGCTCTTGGGTCGACTTCAGTTCGCCGAGAAACGCTTTGCCCATCGGCGTGTGCGGCCAATACTTGAACGCCAACGCCAACGTCAACGGCACCGCGACCAGCGTCAGCACGACAAAGCTCAGCCCGGTCGTCGCATCACGACGAAATGCCATCACAATACTGGCAACGATCGCGACCGCCGAAAAGAAGCTCAGCAAGCCGCCCGAGGGAATAAAAACTTCGAGTACGACGATTCCGCACCCCAGCAGCATCAGGAGGATGGCCCAAGTCAAAGGATCCAAGGTCGACATGTCACGCTCCGTCTGTTCGCGCCAAGGGCCAAGGGATTTTTGAAGACTTCAACTCTCCTCATTTTACCCGATCCTGATCCACGAAGGCAATAAAAAGTGCCTCCTGAGAAGAATCTAAAAAGTAGCCGGCGAGCTACGCCTCGCCGACGTGCTGAGAGAACTACGCAAAAGAACGGTTTATCACGTCG
>JAADGD010000017.1 GCA_013152515.1 Planctomycetota bacterium | reverse complement strand
GCGTTGCCACGCAACGCACGGCGCACTACGGTCAGTTCTGCTACGCCTTGCGTTGCGTGGCAACGCGGCTGGGGGGGCAAACTTCACTCTTCGTCTGCTCGGCTTCAGCCAACAGCGTTTCCAGCCGTTCAATCTGGCGTTGGCTTTCGCCGACGAGTTGTTCGAGGACGATGATTCTTGAGCTAAGTTGCCCGTTGAGGTCGCGGGCCATGTCGTACATGTCGACTTTTTGGCGTTCGACTTGGGCCAACGCGTCGCGTTGGACGCCGTCCCACTTGGTGGTCGGGCGAGCGATGCGCTCGATCGGCGCGGAACTCGATTTGCGCCGTCCGTGCCGGTACGAACGTTTCAGCAAGATCAACGTCAGCAGCGCGCAGCCGGCAAAGAATAGAATCGCGGCGCGGGTCATCGCGAATAAAATCATTGCACACCCTCCGGGGTGGAATGACGAATGACGAATGACGAATGACGAACCGGCGCGGCAAGGGCGACAAGCTCGCAGCGGCTAAGATGCTCTAGACGTTTTTTCGTCATTCGTCATTTCCCCTGTCATTTCCCCATGCTTGGCGTGCTGCCAAATAGACTGCCTCTAAGGACACTTGTTCTCTATCGGCAATTTCTCGGCACGAATCGTACTCGGGCGAAAAACGCTCGCTGCCATCGGGCAAAGTGGCCACAATACCGGTAATCTCACCCCAGCCGGTAGAGATTTTCATGGGGCGACGAGGTAATGTCTGGCGTTGTAGGGTCGAGCGACGAAGCCCCAAAGTGCTCGTCTCGCGGAAGATAATCTCGGCCAACAGGTCGGCGTCGGCTGGACTGCCCTGCACGCTGAGCAGCACACCGGGGCGACCTTTTTTCATTTGCAAGGCCGATGTTGCGACGTCGAGGGCACCAGCTTGCCATAGTTTTTCGACGCAGTAGCCGATCGCTTCGCCGGGCGTATCATCGAGATTGGTTTCGAGTAGAACGATCTGGTCGCCACGAATGCTGCCGCTTGCGGTTTCGCCAACGAGCAGCCGTAGCAAATTAGGATGCTCAAAATCGCTTTGTCCCGCGCCGTAGCCTGTCGCAGAAATCGTCATCGCCGGCAGCGGTCCAAAATCATCGACCAATGTCGATACAATCGCTGCGCCAGTCGGGGTAGTGAGTTCACCCTGCACGTCGCTAGTGGCAATCGGCACGCCTTGAAGCAGCTCGCCTGTCGCCGGGGCAGGGATCGAGCAGCGGCCGTGAGCGATCTGCACAAAGCCGGTTCCCGTCGGCACGGCGGAGCAAACAATGCGGTCGACCCCCAGAAGATCCCAAGCGATAGCCGAGCCAACGATGTCAGCAATCGAGTCGACGGCCCCAACTTCGTGAAAGTGGACCTTTTCGATGGTCGAGCCATGCACTTTGGCTTCGGCTTGGGCGAGACGATTGAAAATGCGCAGAGCCAGTTCGCGCTGTGACGGCGAGAGCGTGCTGCCATCGATCATTTTGACGATGTGATGCAAATGTCGATGCGCGTGTTCAGGTTCGTGCTCGACCGTGAGCTGCAACGCACGAAAGCCTTTTTTCTTGACTTCTTCGGTCGCCAACTGGCAGCTAGGCAATCCTAACGAATCGATGCCTGCTTGCACCTTCGCTAGGTCAACGCCCGCATCGACCAACGCGCCGAGCATCATATCGCCGCTCACACCGCTAGCACAATCGAGATAAGCAATCCGCATAGTAGGACCCGTTCAAAAAGGCAAGGAATGCAAAAGGCAACCCTTACGAAACTCCGAACCGCGCCCATTAGGAAGCGTTCCAACAGGCGTCTAGCTCCTCCTTGAACGCTTCCTAACGGGCGCGGTTCGGTAGAAATGTTTCCCTTCATCAATGTATAACCAGTCAAGATAGCAGTTCTGTCCGCCCAAGAAAACGCCGCCAGCCCTCTATTCCCAATTTTCAATTTACATTATTCAATTTGCAATTTGCATTCTTTCAGTTCACGTTGACCCTGCCAGCACCAATTGCTACAGTTCCCTCGATTATTTGTCGATCCCTCGGAGTGCTGTCATGTCCCTCGCCGCTCAAAAGGTCGCTGCTCCGCCGGTATTCGGCGGCCTTCCAGCGCGGATGAAGGTGCTCTACATCACGACTTTGCACCGTACTGGCGGCTGGTTGACCGAGGCGTTTGCTGCCGATAGCGCGGCCCAGATTGTGCTAGAAGAGGTCGTCGGTGTTACGGCCGGTTTGTCGCGGCTGCGGGACGAAGTTTTTGATGCGGTGCTAGTGAGTCACGAGCCAGATGTCCTCGACGCCCTCGATCTGGTCGAAGGTCTGCGTGCTGGCGGCAACGAGGAGCCGATGATTTTGCTCGGCTCGCAACCTGCGCAAGAAGTCGACGCGCTTTGCTACGAAGTCGGCGCTGACGATTATTGTTGCGTTGCCGAGACGACCGTTCGCGGGCTGCTCTGGAAATTCGCTCGCGCGATCGAACGAGGCCAATTGGTGCGCGAGAATCGCCGCCAAGTGCAGGCCGAGCGACAACGGCTGCAACAAGAACACCTCGAAGCGGAGCGACTGCTCGATCAACAACGGGCGCTGATTGCCGATCTGGAAGTCATCGGCGGAACGCGAGTACAAACAGCAGGTGAAGAAGTTAGCTTGGAAGGTTGTCATGCGATTATGGCGACTGCCGGAGTCGATGCTCCAGTGGAATTGCCTGAAGTGCTTGTTTCGCACTATCGCGAATTGTTGCGCACCTACATTATCATGGGCGCCGGCAATCTCTCCGACGAAATGTTGGAGCTGGCCGAACTGCTCGCCAATTCCAATGTCTCGGCGCAACGGGCGATGCAATTGCATGTGCAGGTACTCGAAGAGTTGGTCCAAGGCTTAGGCAACCGGAGTGCTCGACATGTGATGAATCGGGCCGATCTGCTAGTGTTGGAAGTGATGGGACATCTGGCCGACGGTTATCGGCAACGTTTTCATGAGCGGCATCATCCGCCGCGACAGTTGATTCTGCCGGGGTTTGAAGCGGCGGCGTGATGAGGGCGAGCTAAAGCCCGTCGCTTCGTGATTCTGTGGCTTTACTTCCGCTGTGGCGTCACCGACAATGGCTGCCATGAATGATCAAACGACAACGGTCGAGCAGCTACGTAAGCTCGTGGGCGATTTCGTCAACGAGCGCGACTGGCAGCAATTTCACTCGCCGAAAAATATCTCGATGGCGCTGGCTGTGGAAGCGTCGGAGCTGATGGAACACTTTCAGTGGATCACGATCGATGCGTCACGAGCGTTAGCCGACGATCCCGAAAAACTCGCCGCAGTCGGCGAAGAATTGGCGGACGTGATGAGCTACAGCCTAGCGATGGCCAATGCTCTGGGTATCGACCTAGCGGCCACGATTGAGGCAAAAATGGTGAAAAATGCCCTAAAATACCCTGCCGAAGAGTTTCGCGGCCGGTTTGGTGTGATTGATGGCGATTGACGTTGGGACGAAGATCGCGGTTGTCGGGGCTAGCGCTCGCGCGGCGGTGTTTTCGTTGTTGCGGGCTAAGCGACAAGTCGCAGCGGCCGATTTATTTGCGGATGCAGATCTTGCGCGGCACTGCCCTGCAATGCGAATTTCGCCTTACCCCGAAGGCTTTTTTGATTGGTTGGCTGAAACCGAATGCGTCAACTGGCTTTACACCGGTGCATTAGAAAATTCGCCCGCTTTGGTTGATCGTTTGTCGCGATCACAATTCTTGTTAGGGCGAACACTGCTGGGACACGCTGGCGACGTGCTACGTCGTGTGCGTGATCCGCTCGAACTGCAAGCGGTGCTCACACGAGCAGATCTTCAATTCCCAGAAACAATCGCCGCCGCCGGAAAGCAAATCAACAACGCTTGGCTAGGCAAAACTTACAGCGGCAGCAGCGGCAGTGGAGTAGGTGTGATCGACGGTGCCACCTATCTTCAGCGCCGTGTCGAAGGCTTGCCGCTGTCGGCGGTATTTCGTGGCAGCCAACTACTGGGTGTCACGCGACAGCTAGTTGGCGAAATGTGGGCTGGTGCCAGCGAGTACCAATACTGCGGTTCCATCGCTCCCTGGGCATTGTCGTGGGAATGTGAACGGCAAGTTCAACGACTCGGTGAAGTGCTTCGTGAGGAGTTTGGATTGACGGAACTCTACGGCGTTGATTTGATGCAAGATGGCGATCAGCTTTGGACCCTTGAGGTCAATCCACGCTACACAGCCTCCGTCGAAATCGTCGAGCGAGCCTACGGAATTTCTGTATTTGGCTCAATCGAGGAGCAACGTCCGAGCCACTGCGTCGGCAAAGCGGTGCTGTTTGCCAAAGCTCCGCTCGTCATCAGCGCAGAAATAAATCTTTCACTCATGCAGCAGGCTGGCGGAATCGCCTGGCCTGAGATCGCTGATATTCCCGTAACGGGCACAGCAATCGCCGTCGGTCAGCCGGTGTTGACCCTGTTTGCCGAAGCCGAATCGTGCGAGGCGGTTGCCATGCGTTTGCGAGAGCGCGTCGTGGAAATTGAGCGGCTATTGAGGGACTAATTTTCTATCGAATACAAGGAGCCGGCTTTGGTCCACTTTTGACTTGGGTGTTTCTCACCGAACGTAGTTAGCCAGTTACCGTTTTGCTAGGCGTGTCACACCTCACGTATTAAAAAAACGCGGTTTCTGCTGATTCTTTGAAATGATTCATCATTCGGCAATCCTTTGCTTGGCAGTTCAAAAACACTAGCTTGCAATTCTCATCTGCCGCTCGCCTTAACTCGACTCTCGAGTAATTCGGCATACCGCTTAGCGTACGCTCGCGTCATCGCCTCGACCGAGAATCGCTCGGCAATCGTTTGCGCGGCACTGCAGCTGATTTGCTCGGCATGTTGTGCGTCTTGCAGTATTCGCCGCGTATAGCGGGCGAAAAGGGCCCGATCGTTGTTGGGGACGAGGTAGCCATTTTCGCCGTCGTCGATGCCTCTTTTGATGACTTGTTGACAGCCAGACGCCATGTTCGCCACGACAGGAACCCCGGCCGCCATCGCTTCGAGTACCGTCAGCGGTAACGCCTTGTCGGCGACAGCCGTGTGCCAAAACAGATTGGCGTGCCCCAGCAACTCGCGGAAATCGGCCCGATAGCCGAGAAAGCGGATCGCGCTCGGTTCGGAGGTCAGGCGAGCGAACCGTTCGAAACGGTGCCGGTCAGGCCCGTCGCCAAAGATCAGCAAGCGAACGTTTTCATCGAGCGTGCGGACCAGCTCGAAATCCCAGATCGCTTCGTCGATGCACTGCGAACGCGTCAACGGCCCCGCGACGGCAATTAAAATCGAGTCGTCGCTCAGCGCTAACTCAGCTAAGAAATCGCTGCGCGAGAGACCTGGTTTTTTCGTCGTGGCGATGCCCGGGGCGAGACAACTGCTTTGATGCAGTAGAGTCGTGATGGTCGGTAGCGGTCGGACAAGACGCCGGATCGATCGAAAGTAATCGAACGCCGGCTGTCCCCACAAATGCAAAATGTCGCCCGGCTGCCGGCGCAGTTCCTTCGCCAGCTACGAAGGGATCGCGCCGCCAGCGCCGGTCGAGTACGCGGCAATCGACGCCGAGTTGCTCAAGGGTCGCAACCGCCCCACGATTCGCAGCGAATGCCACGACCCGCACGTTTTGTCCGGCGGCCAACTGCGCAGTGACCAGCAATTCCAATTGCCGCGTCAGGCCATAACCGTCCAAGTCGGAGGCAACATGAAAAATTTGCTGCGTTAGGCTCATAGTCGGTCGGGCCGGAGAAGTGTAAAGTTGTAAGCAAGCCGACATCATACCCGCTGCACGATCACCTCCCAATAGCCGGAGAGCTACGCCTCGCCGAAGCACCCACTTTTTGTAAATGACGAGTAAGCGAATGACGAATGACGAACTAAAAGGCGACTGGCAGCAAATCGAAATCGCCGGTCACCCTTGCTACACCTACGTGCCTCCGCAACCATCGGAGCATGGCTACACCGTCCTCTACATGCACGGCTACTACCAAGGCGTGCCAATGGAACACCCACAGATGATGGAGCATTTCGATCGCCACGGCCTGCGCGTGATCGCGCCGCTCACCCGGCGAAGCTGGTGGTCGGAACGAATTTGCCTCGACTTCGATCCAGACATTACCGTGGTGGACTACCTGATGGAGGAAGTGTTGCCGTTTCTGGAAAAAGAGTGGCAATGCGTGCCGCCACGCATCGCGCTGATGGGGGCGAGCATGGGTGGGCAAGGGGCGCTGCGGCTATCGTACAAACGTCCGAACATTTTCCCGGTGGTAG
>JAADGD010000219.1 GCA_013152515.1 Planctomycetota bacterium | reverse complement strand
CGCTAACCATCAAAGCCTTGGTAGGCCATTACCCCACCAACAAGCTAGTAGTACGCAGTCTCCTCCCCAAGCGGAATCACACCTTTGATCCGGAGATATTATTCGGTATTACTCACAGTTTCCCGTGGCTATCCCGAACTCGGGGGCAGATAACTACGCGTTACTCTCCCTTGCGCCGCTGTCCGTCATAGTCATCAACCGAAGCTTCAAACTACAACTTCTCGCTCGACTTGCATGCCTAATCCATGCCGCCAACGTTCATTCTGAGCCAGGATCAAACCCTTCAATTTGGTATATACATAAACTGTTCGCGAAGCCGCAAGCGGCTGGCGGCAGTTGTATGAGCCAAGTTTCAGTGTTTGAAAAGTCAACCAACGTTCGAACCCGAAGGCTCTTGCATCGATCAACCGTACAGTCTTGTGTTGACAAAACTCTCAATTGATTCCCGAGCTACAAAGAACTCAAGATCAATCTTTGAATTGATAGAAGTCACTAACCGAATTGTCAAAGAGCACATCTTATGCCCCCATTCTACAGCCAACCAAAGCGTTGGCTAGGGGGGGATAAAAAAATCTCAGCTTGTCACTAGGACCAGCCCACTGGGCAGGCCCACGTGTCTCACTGAGATACGCAATTCTATCAATCGGCTGGCGGCTGTCAACGGCTTTGGGAGAAACTTCTGAGAATTCTTTTTTGTTCTGTTGTGGGGCTGGTTCACCTCCCGATGGGGCGAGGGATTGATTAAGCTGTGGTGATGTGTTTGGTGCCTGCTAAGCCGCAAGCAGCGGGTTTGTTGGGTGGGGTGGGGCAATAACTTACGTTTGGGAGAGCTACTATGCCCTGCAGGGGTGTTCGTGGAGCAACGACGGTCGAACAGAACGAGCGAGAGGAGATCCTCTCGGCGACGCGGCAACTGCTAGCGCTGCTGATCCGTCGCAACGGTATCGAAGCGGCGGACATTGCTAGCGCGATCTTTACAACGACACCTGATATCGATGCGGAGTTCCCAGCCCTGGCTGCTCGGCAACTGGGCTGGCTGGAAGTGCCTCTCATTTGCAGCCATGAAATGACGGTGCCAGGTTCGCTGCCGCTTTGTATCCGCGTGCTGATTCATTGGAACACGACCAAGACACAAGCGGCGATCGAGCATGTCTATGTACGCGAGGCGAAGCGTTTGCGGCCCGATCTCTCGAAGCTGCCGCCGGTCGACTGGGAAGAGCTGGAAGAGTGGATTGGTGAGCAGATGGGTGGCTAAGCCGCAAGCGGCAAGCGGCTGCTCGCGACTCTTCAAGTACCCGAGAGAGGATTTGAACCTCCACCCACTTGCGTGGACATGGACCTGAACCATGCGCGTCTGCCAATTCCGCCACTCGGGCTAAAGTGTTGTGCTTAGCTTGGCAAAACAGTTGACGAAGTGCAAGGGGGATGAAGGATGAAGGTGGAAAAGATTGGTGCGTAACGATAGCCTACGTCTCGCCGACGTTGTAACGCCGACGTTGTAACGAGCGGCTTCTCCTGGCGGACAGCGGCGAGACGTAGCTCGCCGGCTATTACTTCTACTTCGCGTGTGGCGATCTCTTCACGAAAAAAGCCGCTGCTACGCGGTTAAGGCATAGCAGCGGCTCGTCGTCATTCTCAAATCAACGCGTCAAATCAACGCGTCAAACAAACCCTTGCGATTAATAGTCCTGGATGACTTCACCGCCAGCACGCGTTACGAGTTGCAAGTAAACATTTCGATCAACGTCATCGTTGATCGACTGGCCGTGGGCATCGCCAAAGGCGTGCTGCACACTGCCAGGATGAGCACTACTGGGGCCATACCAACGTTTGATCTCATTGGCCGATCCAGAACCAGGACCATGAGGATACTGCTCGAAATAGAATCGAGCCGTGCCAGGATTCGTGCTGGGGTCATCGGGTCCTTCAGTGGCATTATCACCTCCCGAAAGCTTAACGCCCCTGCCAACATTCAGGGCTGTTTGCCCGAGGGCATCATTATTAGCCCACTGGAGTACGGCGGGCTGATTGGTCCCCACCTGAGGAGGAATCTTACTGATCTGATTCCCCGGACCACCAGGATCGGCCGCAACCACGTACATCGACAGGCCACTCATCCAAGCGGCATACCGCTCTTCGCGCGATTCGGTGAACAAGATCGTGTTGGAGGTGCCATCACGAATGCCAGCAAATTTCACGCCCCTGGGCCTCGAACCCGCGCCTGTCGCGGGCGTTTGCAAAATGCTGGTCAAGGGATTGCCAGCCGTATCCAGTGCCCCAATACGTGCTTGGGCAAAAACCAACACTCCGTTGCCCGCTTTCGTTTTTGGCCTATTGCCACTTGAAAAGCTGTCAAACAGTCCAATGGTGGACCCGGGGTCTTGCCCTCCTGGCAATGCTCCATCTGCATTGTAATGCGTAGAAGGCATCGCCACGTAATTGCCTACAGCGGCACTTTGGCCTGGGGTACCGTAGATTCTTCCCTTGGTCGTCTCAGCGCCAGGGTAGCTAGGACAAACAAAGGCTTCGATTCGCTGGGTGATCGCAAACTGATCAGCGCCGACAGCGTTGGGATTCACGATGATCAAAGGATTGAAAGGTCCCTGCCTCAGATTCGCAGAGCCATTCCCCAGGATACCGCCCGCCGGAAACTGCGCATTTCTGACTCGATCGTAGAGATTTCCGCCTTCGAGTTCCGGCAAAATCTGGAAGAGCCAGCTATAACTATCTTGTATCGATCCAACCTGACCGGCGGGCTGGTAGTAACCGGTCGAGGCGAGCGGGAACTCTTCGCTACGGCGATCAGCGTAGTTGTGAATGGCTAGGGCGAGCTGCTTGATGTTGTTCAAGCAAGAGTTACGACGGGCCGCCTCACGGGCTGCCTGTACAGCGGGTAGCAACAGTGCTACCAAGACGCCGATGATGGCAATCACCACCAGCAATTCGACGAGCGTAAACCCTTTCAGGGTCCTGGCTCGCATTTGTTTCTGTTTCGCATCCATTTTGATGCCTCCTTCAGGGAAAAAAAATAAAAAACAAAAAATGACTTTCCGCCAATCGGCAGACTTCCACGCGAGGGGAATAACGCCCCCCTCGGCACGGAGAAAAAACGTGTGGCCAATCGACCACGACACTCCTAAAATCCTTTCGTCCATCCTTCACTCGAGCATTCCCTTTGTTTGCACAAAAATTTTGTTTGCACAAAACCTTTGTTTACAAAAATGTGAGCGAATGTACGAGCCTGCGGAGAAGCATGTTGAAAAGACCGCTGGACTGCCTCCCAATGAAGGGAACCAAGTATGTACCCAGTCTACGCGAAATAACGCTATGCTGTCAATCTGCCAGAGCCAATCTTTTAGCCCAAGCCTGTCCGATACTTTACCTCATTCCCAGCCATTTGAGCCTAAATTTAACGAGGAGCCGCTCGATCGGCAAGATGCGGGTATGAGCAGTTATTCCTCGAAATCACGCATTTTGTGGGATTAGGCAAGTGGCAGATGAGTTTGTACTAATTTTATTGGGGATTGGGGGCTTGGGGCTGGGGGCTGGGATTGCAGAGGCCTGGGCCATAAAGGCCTTTGCTCTCCCCCGAATCCCCGAAACCTAATCCCTAGCCGCAAGGGTTTTTGGTAGATTCTCATCCGCCGATTGCCTCAGACTTAATACGGCCAATAATAACATGCCCAGCCAGGTACAACTCATAGCCGGTCCCGCCCGTTGTGGTAAGACACAACGGTTGCTCAGACTTTATCGCCAACGACTGGGAGAACGCCGGCTCGGCGGAGACCCGCTTGGCAAGTGCTGCTGGCTGGCCCCGAACCAGACGGCCCTCGCTCAGCTTCAAGAAGGCCTTGTCGCCCCGTCCGATGGGGACGGGGCGGACGCCGCGATATTGCAACCCAATCTATTTACCTTCGCCAGCTTTGCAGAATCGCTCATCCTCGGTAGCCATCGCCGCATTCGGTCGATTTCGCCCTCCCAAAAACGGCGGCTGTTGCAGCAAGTCATTCAAGCGGCGCTCAAACAACGCCAGCTCGAGCATTTCGCTCGCGTTGCTTCGACCCCGGGCTTTGTGAGGCAAGTCGACGAGTTCATCGCAGAACTCAAGCGGACCGATGTCTGGCCCGAAGTGTTCGAGCAGCGTTGTCAGCAGCGGCCTCGTAGCGATCGGCGTAGTCGAGAATTCTCGCATCTTTATTCGGCTTATCAGCAGTTGCTTCACCGTGGCGAGCTGTACGATCGCGAAGGGCGTTTTTGGGCGGCGCGGGAGATTTTGGCGGAATCGACCGCTGGAGCGACCTCGCAATTGTACGATTGGGTCGTCGTGAATGGTTTTAATGATTTTACGGCGGCTCAGTACGACATTTTGCGTTTGTTGGGGGAATGTTGTTCGCGGTTGGTGATTTCGTTGACATGCGAAACCGCAAGCGAGGAGGCGGAGGAGGCGTTGTTTTTTGCAAAGAGCAGCGAAACACGTGCGCGCTTGCAAGATATTTTCCCCCAGCTCGAAATCGAAACCCTTACGGCTCCGCCGCTTAGCGCCCTCCCATTTTTCCAGCAAACACTTCCCCAGCAAACATCTTCCCAGCAAACCCCGACCCTTCAGCATTTGCAACAACAGCTTTTTCGCGAAACCAACATTCCGAAGGCGGAAGGCGGAAGCGGAAAGGCGGAGATTCAGGGAGTGGAGATATTAGCGGCCAATAGCGAACTGGGCGAAGTCGAGGCGGTTGCAGAGCGAATCAAAGCTTTGCTGCTTAGCGAACGGGCCCAGATGCGAGCAACCCAGCCGCAAGAGATTGTTGTCGTGTGTCGCGGCGGCGAGAATACGGCGACGGTGATCGACGCGGTGTTTCCCGATTTCGGAATTCCTTACACCTCAGAGCTGCGGCCTCGCTTGGACTCCGAGCCGCTCGTGCGTGCATTGCTCACCCTACTCCACTTGCACCAAGAAGATTGGCCCTTTCAGACGTTGCTGGATGTGATCGGCAACCGTCTGTTCACGAAATTCGATGCCCCCAATGCCATTCATGGCTTAGCGCCTGATGGCTTAGCAAGCAGGTTCCCACCGCGTGTCGCGATCGAACATTGCATTCGCAGCGCGCAGCTTCCCTCTGGCAGGGTCGCACTGCTCGAACAGCTTGAATATCGGCGAGATGTGGCTACCGTGGAGCCGAGCGGCGGAACCGATCAACGTGGGGCGGGCGTTTCGACTGCGCTGGGGGAGCTGCGGTGGCTCGATCAAGTTTTTTCTGCTTTGCCTGTAGAGGCTCCGATCGACGGATGGGTGTTGGCGCTTGAGCAACTCCTTTCGCAGCTCGGGGCGTTGGCATCAACAGCGCAAACGTCTGTTGCTTGGAAATTATTGCGGCGCGGCTTGCTCGAGATCGAGCGCGTCGATGCCTGGAGCTTGGCAGAAAAGCAATTGCTCACTTTGGCCGAACTGCAGGAGTTGATCGTCGCGGTCGCTCGCGAACAACGCCTGCCTGCCGCGAACGATGCGGTCGGGCGCGTGCGAATTTTGTCTGCCGAATCGGCACGCAAGCTCTCGACCAAGCACCTCTTTCTGACCGGCTTGAGTGAACAAGCCTTCAGCGCGGCGCCAACCTCCCAAACTGCCACAACGGACGACTTGCAATTGCCCGCTGAAGACCTCCTGGAAGCGTTGCCCGCAACTGCCGTCGGTCACAACGACGCGATGTTGTTGTTCTACGAGTTGGTGACACGTCCGACCGAGAGTTTAACGCTGAGCTACCCGGCGCTCGACGCGAAGGGAGAGCCGCTGACGCCAAGCCCGCTGCTGACCGACTTGGAACGCAGCGCCGGCGAAGGCCGCATCGCGCGTAGTACAATGGCCCTGGGCCAAATGTTGGACCTCGACACGACGCCCCATAGCGTTGGCAGTTTTCGCCGTCAGGCGGTTGCCCAAGCGCTCGACGGAAAACCGCGCTGGTTGGCCGGAATGATTTCAACGCCAGATTACGTGAGAGCCGGTAGCTCGATTCTCAATGGCATCGACTGTATTGCGGCAAGAAGCGTTCGTGAGGGCTACGGACCTTTTGAGGGGCTTTTGCTCAGCAGCGAAGTCCAGGCGGCGCTTGCGCAGCGTTACGATGCCAAGCATCTGTGGAGCCCGAGTCGACTCGAAGGCTACGCTGCCTGTCCGTTTCGCTATTTTGCAGAACAAATTTTGAAGCTCGAGCCGCTGGGCGAATTATCGCTGCGCAATGATCCTCGGCGACGGGGGAGTTTGCTGCATCAAGTGTTGGCTACGATCCATGAGCAATTGAGCGGTGCCGATGCGTTAGGCAAAACCGCCAGCGATGCGGACGCGGAAGAATTGGTCAAGCGGTTTTTGGCGACGCTCGATGCCGCCGTCAAGACTTCGCCGCTGCGGGGGATTGCGCAGTCGTTGCGAGAGATCGAGCGGCGCGAAATCGAGGCTTGGGCGTCAGACTATGCCGAGCAAGAAACGAGCTATCGCAATCTGTGGAAACATCTCGACGAGCCGCCGCGCCCGGCGCATTTTGAAGTTCGCTTTGGACCCGAAACACGCAGCAGTGCCGGAGAAACCGCCGATCGGGCTTCGACCTCGGTGCCGTTTGTGCTCGACCTGGGCGACGAGCAGATTTGTCTGACAGGCGCGATCGACCGTGTTGACATTGGACGTGTCGGCGGTGTGACGGTTTTTAATATCATCGACTACAAGTCGGGCAAGGCCGTCAAGCTAAGCCTCGACAAAGTCCGCTCGGGCCACCAGCTTCAACTTCCGCTGTACGCCTTGGCGGCAGAACAACTTTTGCTGGCCGACCAAGAGGCGGTCGCGCTGGCAACCGGCTATTGGAACATCCGCGGCAAAGGATTTGAGAGCAAACGGGGCGGTTCGCTACAGCTACGCGAACTAACCGACCAAACGCTGAAGACGTCCGACGATTGGAAAAAGTTACAGCCCGAGATTTTGGCCCGACTGCAAGAGCTGATCAGCGGCATTTACAACCAGGACGAGCATTGCACGCAAAGCTGCTCGCTAAGTACGGTCTGTCGAGTGAGTCAGGTTCGGAGTTTGGAAAAAGTTTGGCCGCCCCCCCAAGCGAACCCCGACCGTAAGGGAGCGGGAGAAGAATGACAACTACCCCACAAACCACACTCACCACCGAGCAACATGCCGCGTTGTCGGCGCACGACCGTAGCGTTTCGCTGGCGGCAGGGGCC
>JAADGD010000227.1 GCA_013152515.1 Planctomycetota bacterium | reverse complement strand
CCGATCAGGCCGGTCGCCAACAGCAAAAACGTGAGCGGCGTGCCAACGAGCCAGAGCCACGGTAAGAACTCGATCGCGCGCTCCATAGCCCCGTCATTCTGGCGGCGGGCGAGCGCAACAATCAATGGCACCGCCTCCAACGTCCGTGCTTCAGGAATGGTGATGTTGAGGAGTTCAATGGGTTCGGGTGACATCGTAATTGGCGTACCAGCAAGGTCGATCACGATCGGAGTGGGAGCGATCGCCACTGGCATCGAGGGCAATAACCAAAACGCAATGCCAAACGGCAGCAGCGCCAACGTCGCAAAAACACCAAGCGAGATCGCATAACGAACCGAAGGCCCAAGGCGTTTGCAGAGGTATCGCAACAGCGCACCGGCAAGCGCAACAACGGTGCCCGCCGCCAAAAAGTAGCACATCGTCCAGGCGAGGAGTTCCCAGCTTTGTTGCCCGGTCATCGCCAGAATGTTCGTGATGAAATTCATCGCTTAGCGCCTTTCTTTGCCATCGATTTTTCGGAGGATCGTTGATCAATCAGGTCACGCAGTTCGACCAATTGCTCGCGCGAAAGTTGGCCCCCTTCGATCAAGTGCGCCGCCAACAAATCGGCGGAGCCGTCGAAGACGTGATCGACCAGCTTGCTGACCATTTTTTTGGCCGCCCGTTTCTGGGTGATCGTTGCCGTCCATTGAGCACCGCGTCCCGAACCTAGTCGTTGGACGAGGCCTTTTTCACGCATCACTTTGAGCATGGTGGCGATCGTGGTGGTGGCGACTTCGCGCTGCTGACGCAAAGTTTCGCACACAACGCTGAGCGCTGTGGGGCCGTTTGCCCACAAGACGCGTAGGATTTCGAGTTCCCCGTCGGTCGGGTGAACGCTGGGGGGACGGGCCATGAGAAGCCTTTTTCTTGCGGGATTGCGGGGAATGGGGCGAAGGAGGAGCAGGGGAAACGCCGATGACGCTAATTCTATCGAATTAGAACGATGTGTCAAGGAAATTCCTGCAAATGGAAAAAATCGTGTGTTGAAAGGGCCCACTTGCGCTGCGAGCAAGTATTGTGGCACGCCTCTCCGAGTCGTGAGTCTAGCAGTACCTTTTACTCACGACTCGGAGAGGCGTGCCACAATGATTTGGCGTGCTTGCACTTGCTACTGGAAGAGTAGGAGCGTAAATCGTTCCCCGGTCGCTGAAGCTCCCTCGCCGGGGGAATGGGGTTTTGGGTTTGGTGGGAGGCGGGTCCAGGCGATGGCCCAGGCGGTGTTTGGTTGCGGGGGCGTTGCGGTGAGCGATTTCCAGGGGATCGCGGCTTCGATGGTCCAATGAGTGTTGTCTCCGCCGGCGGCGACGAACCATTGGAGGTTCCAACTCTTGTCGAGCCAGCAGCGATCGTTGGTTTGGCCGCGGTGGTCGACGGTCAGCTCGAAGCAGGTAGCGTAGTCGCGATCGAGGTCGAGGCGTAGTCGCACCTGGTCGTGCCCGGTGAGATCGGCGTCGTAGGTTCGTGGTCGCGCGTCGGGCTCGTAGTTTTGACCGGCGATTTTGGGAGTAGAAATCGCCAGATACAAAAAATCGTCGTCATAAGAAAACTGCACCGGCTCGTCTGCTTGCCAGATCGAATCGTCAAGCTGGCCATCGAGGTGAGGCCGTGCGTTGGCTTGGCGGCAAACGACCTTCGGCAAAGGAGGCTCGTCATCGCGTTTGCTTTGCAGCCATTTTTCGGCCAGCGCGTAGGTTCGCCAAGGTCCAACATGTGCGTCGTGCTTGAGTCGAGTGAGTCGGGCAGCCTGGGGATTGCCGCCGAGACGCGTCGCAACGGCACGCTGAAAAGTGAGTGCGGGAGAGTCGGCGAGCGTGGCGTTTTTTTGCAAGGCTCGATCGGCAGTGTACAGAGCGTATTTTAGGAGGCCTTGTTGCCCGCCCGTTGAAGCGGGGCTCGCCTGTTGGGTGTGGGTGACTTCGCTGCTGGAGTAGAGACGGACCAAGGTTACTAAGGCTTCGCCGGTGATGGGCTGATCGGGATATTGATTGAGGAGTTGCTGCAAGACGTTGGCGGCTTGGTTGTATTTTCCGAGTTGCAGATATTCGCTGGCAAGCTCGAAGTAAAGTTGCGAAGTGGTGGGGGCGGGCAACTTGCGAGTCAATTGCACCAGATTGGCAATGGCGCGCGCGTCGTCGCCTTGACTCATAACAATTTTTTTAATTCGCTCCGTCGCCTCCGCGTCGGCGGGCAAAGTCGTTGTTTGCAATTGATCGTGTGACGCTAAGGAAACGGCCGAAGGGTCGGCGCCGAAACAGTCGCTGAGCAGGGCCAAATGAACGAAGCAAAGGAGTATTGGTAAACGCATGAATGTGCCTTGGGCGGAATTGGATGGGGCCAATTTTAGGCGAATCGGAAAAACTTGGGTACGGAGGTTTTTTGTTCGTTCGCTTTGTAATGATTGTGCTAGCAGTGCCGAGCAGCATGGCCTTCTGTGAGCTATAGGATAGTAGCCGGAGGGCCACGCCCCTCCGCCGTTGATGGTGCTCACGTCGGCGAGGCGTAGCTCGCCGGCTATTTTCTTCAACCGAATGTCTTCGCATGACGACCCAAACAACCAACAGCACAGCCGTCGACGAACTGGTTAGCCGTGCGCGTTCGCTATATTCGCTGCCTGCCGTGGCGGCAGAAGTGATTCAGTTGACCAGCAATCCCCAGGTCAACACGCTGGCGCTCAAAGAGTGCATTCAGACCGACCCCGCGCTGACCGCCAAGATCTTGCGTGTGGTGAACAGCTCGCTTTTCGGCTTGAGTCGCGAAGTCTGTGATTTGAATCAAGCACTGGCGCTGCTCGGGACGAAACCGCTCAAGCTGTTGGTGCTTGGGTTTAGTTTGCCCGATAATTTGTTTGCTGAGGTGGCCCGTGAGCAGCTCGATTGGTATTGGTCGACGACGCTGACCCGTGCCGTCGCGGCGCGCGAAATCAGCGAGCAGCTTTTTGATCGTCCTGGGGACGATGCGTTTCTCGCCGGTCTGTTTCAGGATATCGGTGTGCTGGTGTTGCTCGGCGAATTGAAGGAGCCGTACGCCCGCTTTTTGGCAGGCGTGATCGAGCAGCGCGTCGATTTGCAGCGTTTGGAAGTCGATTCGCTGGGGTTCGATCATTTGCAACTGACTGCGGCGCTGCTCGAACATTGGAAAATGCCCAAGGTGTTGGTGCGAGCGATTTCGGAGCCGCGTGAATATACTCAGCTGATGAAGTCCGACGAAGAGCACGCCGAATTGACCAAGGTGGTCCACCTAGCCGGGCTGGTTGCAGAACTGGTGGGCCAAAATCGCCTGGGGGTCTTGCCCGACCTGATGGAAGTCGGCGCTGCCTATTGCGATCTTGATAAAGAGCAGTTGAACGAGCTGGTCGGCACACTGCAACCCAAAGTCAAACAACTGGCTGAAGTCCTCTCGTTGGAAGTCGCCGCCACAACAGAAACGGCAACCGACTATGTTGAAATCATGACGGCGGCGCATCGGCAGATGAGTGAGCTGACCGAAGAAGTGGTCGAGCTTTTGGGCCATCCCCCGCTCGAGGAAGAAGAGGCGTACTCGAACCTGCTGGCCGACGCGACCCATCTTCGCCAGACCGTCGACCGCTTCTTGCATCACACCGTCCCGCCAACTCCCAGCAGCCCGGCGGCAACGGCTGCAGCGATCCCGCAAAGCAACCAACAAACACCGCCACCACTCGCCCAGGGGGGGCACGCCACAAAGACGCAAGCAGGACCCACCGTCGATTTTTCTGAGCAGCTCACCTTGACGATTGGCCATTGTCGCTCGCGTCGTCAGCCGGTGAGTTTGTTATTATTGGAAATGGGCGGTGAGAGCAGTAGCGATGCGCAGGGGCGGCCCGTGCTAGGGCAGGTACTCGAGATGGCGTCGCGTTCGATCAACGTGCCGAACATGATTTGCGAAGTGATCAACCCGTGCCGGCGTGTGTTGGTCTTGCCGAAGTGCGATCGGCACGAAGCCGTGCGCTTTGCCGAAGAAACCCTCCGGCGGGTCGAAAAGATGGTCCTGCACCTCGAACAGCAGGGAACCGTGCTGAAATACATTGCCAGCGCAGGTGTCGCATCGGTGTCGCTCCCGCCGAAAAATTTCCCGCCACAAGATCTCTTAGAAACCGCCGGACGTTGCCTGTCAGCCGCCCAATCAAGCGGTACCTGCGTGGTGAAGAGCCTGGAGATTTATTAGTGGCCGTAGGATAGGCTTCTAGCCTGTCGTTTATGGCACAGTTAGCTTGACGGACAGGCTAGAAGCCTATCCTACGTTTTTGCTCCCCTGTTCCTCTCAGGTTTGCCTGTGCTATTATTCAACAATGGAACCAGCAGAACTGCCAAAACAACCCTCGCCAGCCACTGAGGCGTTCAACGACCCGGCGGTGGCGCATTTGCCAGAATTAAAACTCTCGGACCTGCATTTCCGGCCGCAGCGACGTGTGATGCTGCCAATCGTGTTGTTTCTGGCGACGTGTGTTTCAACATTCTGGGTCGGCTGCACCAACTGGAAGCCGGTCGAGGAAGCCTCTTTTGGCAGCTACGCCGCGATGTGGCGAACCGTCCAGGGCAACTGGCAGACCGGCCTGCAATACATGGTCGCGGTGCTAGCAATTCTGCTGACCCACGAGATGGGCCACTTTCTGCAAACGATCAAAAACCGCATCGCCGCCAGCTACCCCCTTTGTATCCCGGTGCCGTTCAACGCGATCGGCACGATGGGCGCGGTGATCGGCATGGATGGGATGAAGGCGAACCGTCGCGAAATCTTTGACATCGGCATTGCCGGTCCGTTGGCCGGTTTGGTCGTCGCGTTCCCCGTTTTCTGGTGGGGCATCGTCGACTTGAACCTCGCGAACATGCCCCGACATGGCGAGTTGCAACTGTATATGCCGTGGGTCGGCCGATGGATGCTCGAACGGGCGCACCCGCAATGGGCCGACGTGCAATGGATCGGACTCTCGCAGGTCAATCCGTACTTCATGGCTGGTTGGGTCGGTATGTTGATCACCGGTCTGAATATGCTGCCCGTGAGTCAACTCGATGGCGGACACACGACCTACGCCCTGTTTCTCAAAGACGCCCACACGATCTCGCGTTGGTTCATCTCACTCACGATTTTTTACATCGTCGCAAACCTAGAACATGCCGTCATGTGGACGCCGATGGTGGTGCTAGTAATCCTAATGGGAATCCACCACCCCCAAACAGCCGACGACAACGTCAAACTCGGCCCCGTGCGCTGGACGATCGGTCTCGCGTCGCTGTTGATACCGCTGCTCTGCTTCCCGATTCAGGGATTTCGGCAGTAGGAGGGCTCAAAAAGGGAAAATGAACCACGACGGCACGACGAACACGACGGCGGTTTGCGTTATGCCCGTCGTGTCGTCGTGGTTCAATTTCGTGGTTCAATTCCCAGGCATGGCGGAAATATCCCTACATTGAAGTTGGTAAATTCCTGTCTGCCGATCGCATTAACCCGCGAAGGGCGCGAATACCCATTCGCGTCCATTCGCGGGCGATCTTTCCGGGAAAAAGTACTAGAGTCGAGCTTAGCCGGCGAGCTACGTCTCGCCGATGTCGATATGAGAGGTCGACACCGGCGAGGCGTAGCTCG
>JAADGD010000142.1 GCA_013152515.1 Planctomycetota bacterium | reverse complement strand
CCGCCACCAGATAGCTTTTCTCGACGTAGTCCATCACCATCCGGTGGGCACTGAATCGCGCGGCCAGCGTTGCGATCGAGTCGGTCATCCGCCCAATCCACTCCTGCGGCAGCCCATCGGCGTCGCGATCGTAGAACAGCGGAATCACCTCGTCGCGAAGAACGTGCATCAGGCGGTCGGCGTCGCGATCGTCGCCGATGTCGGGGTCGGCGTGTTGCGTGCCATGCCCAATCCCAAAGCCATTGCGTCCGTTGTACGCCTCCGCCCACCAACCATCCAGTACCGAGCAGTTGAGCCCGCCGTTGAGGACGACCTTCTGGCCGCTCGTACCCGAGGCTTCCAGCGGACGGCGCGGGTTGTTCAGCCAAACGTCGACACCTTGCACCAAGTGGCGTCCGACGTTGATGTCGTAGTCTTCGAGAAACACGATCCGACCGCTGAACTGCGGATCGAGTCGCAGATTGGCGATCTTTTGAATGAGCTTCTTGCCCGGTTCGTCGGCGGGATGTGCTTTGCCGGCGAAGATGAACTGCACGGGACGGTTAGAATCGCTCATCAACGTCGAAAATTCGTCGAGATTTTTCAGGAACAGATCAGCCCGTTTGTACGTGGCAAACCGCCGAGCAAAACCGATCGTCAACGCCGAGGGATCAAGCACGTTGCGAGCGTTTTCGATCATCGACTCGTCTTCGTCGCGACGACGACATTGGCGGCTCATACGACGACGCACGAATTCTAGCAGTCGACTTTTCAGCGTGTTGTGTGTCTCCCACAATTCGCCCGGGTCGACGTTGTAGATGTTTTGCCAGACCTCAGAAGTTCCCATCGATTGCTGCCAATCAGCCCCGAGGTACTTGTCGTACAGCAATTGCATCGGATACGCCAGCCAACTGGGAACATGCACGCCGTTGGTGATGTGGCCGATCGGTACTTCTTCTTCCACACGCCAAGGCCAGAGGTGCGCCCACATCCGACGCGAGACATGTCCGTGCAGCGAGCTTACTGCGTTTGCCCGACGCGAAAGTTTGAGCCCAATGACGGTCATGCAGAACGATTCGCTTTCGTTTTGCGGTTCGACGCGACCGAGCCCCATCAGTTGTTCGTAGGAAATGCCGAGCTGGTTACGCAGCGGCCCCAAATGCTCTTCGACAAGATTGCCCTCAAAGCGATCGTGACCAGCAGGGACCGGGGTGTGGGTTGTGAAGACCGTTTGTTGGGCGACTTCGCGTAGCGCCTCGTCAAACGCCACGCCCTCATCAGCCATCCGTTCGCGAATCACTTCCAGCGGAGCAAAACCGCTATGTCCTTCGTTCAGATGGTAAACGCCGGGGATGATTCCCAGCGCACGCAGTGCCTTGACCCCGCCGACGCCCAGAACCAACTCTTGACGAATACGCGTACGAACATCGCCGCCGTAGAGCCGCGAAGTCAGTTCGCGGTCTTCGGGCCGATTCCCTTCGACATCGCAGTCCAACAAGTAGAGCGGAATACGTCCGACACGCATCAGCCAAACCCGGGCTTGAAGATGGCCATCGAGTGTGTCGATCGAAATGGTGATCGGTTTGCCGTCGGGATCGCGGGCGGGCTCCATCGCGAGGTTTTCGACTTTGGTGTTGAGGTACTCTTCCTGCTGCCAACCTTCGCTGTCGAGATGCTGCTTGAAATAACCTTGGTCGTAAAACAGTCCGACCGCTACCAGCGGTATGCCCAACCCACTGGCACTTTTGATGTGATCGCCCGACAGCACGCCGAGACCACCCGAGTAGATCGGCACGGACTCGTGGATGCCAAACTCTGCCGAGAAGTAAGCGACCGGCTTCGAGCCCAAGACACCCGCCTGCCGCGCGCCCCAGGTGCTATGCGTATTGCCGAGATAATCCTTGAGACGCCGGTAGGCCTGATTGATACGTGTGTAGAGTACCATTTCCGAGGCCCGTTCGGCCAATTGCTCAGGCGTCATCTCAGACAACAGCGCCACGGGACTATGATCGAGTTGCCGCCAGCGCACAGGGTCCAAATCGCGGAATAGCTGGACCACTTCGGGGTGCCAACTCCACCAAAGGTTTCTCGCCAGCGAGTTGCACTTGTCGTACAGCGCCTGAGGCGTGATTTCTGTCCACGATTCGAGCGAGCGGCTTGGTAGGGGGGTTGGAATCTCGGTTTGGCTCATAGCGATCTGATTCCTCTGGAGTTTTTATCTAACGAGCTTGCACAAATTCAAGCGAAGAACGAATTTTGAAATTTCGATTTAGCCCCCGGCTCCGCCGGTGGATGTGCCTTTGGTAGCGTTTTTTCAATTTCCGTCCCCCGGCAGAGCCGGAGGCTACAGTCGATTGGCATTTCAAAACACTTTCTAAGACCAGCGTTGGCCCCACGACAAAATAACGGGCAAGCGGTAGTTTACTAGTTATCGGCATCCGCAATCCCGAGCTGATAAAATTCTGCAGGAGGACTGCAAAGTCGCATTTTTAACCGCCAAGGACGCCAAGAGCGCCAAGGGAATGCTGGCAATGGACATTTCCTAGGGGGTTTTTCTTGGCGCTCTTGGCGTCCTTGGCGGTTCTCTTTATTCAGAGCGACTTTGTCGTTCTCCTGTAAAATTCTGCTGAAGAGTTGCGTTGATGGGCAACCCGGATTATAGCGAAACTCATCTCATTGGCGATGCGTAACTCCCCCCTCGTGCTGGTAGTCCGCAAAATCCGCCCGCTAACGCAATCTGCCTATTTTATCAGGGCGATTCCTGGTGGTCGGTGATAAACCGCAAGAGGCGTTCTTGCGACTACCTACTCAATCCCACCGGGCGATTCTTGGCTTTTTGCACCCGCTTCGAGATAGGCGGTCAGCATAATCTGCGCAGCAAGCTGGTCGAGACGCGCCTTGCGCTTTTTCTTGGAGAGGTTGGCGTCGCCGAGGATCGCTTCGGCTTCGGACGAAGTATAGCGCTCGTCGAAATAGTCGACGGGCACGCCGGTCAGCTTTTCGAGCCAGGTGCCAAATTCGCGGGCCTCGCGCGATTTTTGGCTTTCGTTTCCGCTGAGATGCACCGGCAGCCCGACGACAAAGCGGGCAATGCGTTCTTGCTGGGCCAATTCCGAAAAATACTGACCATCGAGCTTTTCGCTGCGGCGATTGTAGTTTTCGTAGGGACCAGCGATGCCGACCTCCAGGTCAGCCGTGGCGATGCCAATGCGGACCGTGCCGTAGTCGATGCCGGCAATGCGAGTGGAGTGAAGCATTTTTGGTAAGGCTGAAAATGGGCTCAAAGGAAATGAACCACGACGACACGACGGGCACGACGCAAAATCCGTACTGTTCGTTGTGCCCGTCGTGTCGTTGTGGTTAGTTTTTTGGATTGTTAATGTTACAAATACTCACTCCACCCGCGCCCTTCCAGCTCCTTCACAACTTTGCGGATCGACTCTTCGTCGTTCTTGTTGGCAACCAATGTGGCGTTGTCGGTGTGGACGACGATGCAGTCTTCGAGGCCGAGGGTGACGACGAGATGCTCGTCGTCGGTGCGGACGATGGTGCCGGTCGTGTTGAAGCCGAGGTGTTTTCCTACGATTGTGTTTCCGTCGTCGTCGGTGCCTTGCAAGCGGGCGAGCGATTGCCAGCCGCCGAGGTCGTCCCAGTTGTAGGGGGCTTCGATCACCGCGACGTCGGTGGCGTGTTCCATGACGGCGTAGTCGATCGAGATGCCTTCGATGGCGGTGAACTCGGTGGTCAGCGTTTCCGCTTGCACGTCGGCCCCCCAATCAGCAACGATTTTTTCCAAATGCCCCAACATCGCAGCTTGCCGCTTAGCTAACGCATCCAAAATCGTTTTGGCCTTCCAAATAAATATCCCCGAGTTCCAATAAAAATCGCCCGAGTCGAGATACTCGGCGGCAGTTGCAGCATCGGGCTTTTCGCGGAATTGTTTGACCGTGTAGGCGGGGGCGTCGGTTTCGCTAAGCAGCGAGCGGCCGCGCTGGATGTAGCCGAAAATTTCGGCCGGGTAGCTCGGCTTGATGCCGAAGGTGACGATCTGGCCGGGAGTGCTAGCAACCATGTCCGCTGCTTGCACGATCGCCGCTTGAAATTTTTCGGTTGGCGAAATCACATGATCGGCTGGCATCACAGCCATCACTGCGTCGGGATCGTTGCGGCTGACGAGCAGCGCCGCCAAACCGATACACGGTGCGGTGTCGCGTTTGCACGGTTCGCCAACGATCGAGGTCGGCGGTAGCTCGGGCAATTGCTGTTGGATTGTATCAACGAGCCGCTCGTTGGTGACGATGAGCGTTTGCTCGGGCGTGACCAAGCCGTCGAGCCGGTCGACCGTCTGGCGGATCATGGTGGTGTCGCCAACGAGCTGCAAGAGTTGTTTGGGCGTAGTGGCGCGGCTAGCGGGCCAAAAGCGGGTGCCGGAGCCGCCGGCCATGATGACTGCGTGGAGCATTTTTGAATAAGGCTGAAGGTGGAAGGCTGAAGGTGGAAGGGATTCGCACCATCATAACCTAGGCGTTGCACCACGTCAGGGCGTCTCGCTTCAGCGTGTCGCTGCATTACGGAGGATTTCCATGAGTTTGCTTGCGGCTTCGCCGGGATCTGGGGCCTTGGCAACCGCACCGCTCACCGCCACACGGTTCACGCCCGTTTCAAGCACCTCCGCTAGGTTTTCGGCTTGGATGCCGCCGATCGCAAAAATTGGCAGGCTGATTTCGGTGGCGATTTGCCGCAAGTAGTCGAGGCCGGGGAACGCGTCGAACGATTTGGTGGCGGAAGGAAACGTCGGGCCGGCACCGAGGTAGTTTGCCCCGTCGAGCACGGCGCGACGCGCTTGCTCGATCGAGTGGGTCGAAATGCCGATTAGCTTGCGAGGTCCAAGAATTGCGCGGGCAGCTTTGGCGGTGAGGTCGTCTTGGCCGAGGTGGACGCCGTCGGCGTGAGAGGCGACGGCGATGTCGGGGCGGTTGTTGATGATGGTGAGAGTGTGGGGGAGGGGCGGGCGCGATGAATCGCGTCGCTTCTTTGATTGGGAAACTAGTGTGTGTGCGCGTTCGAGGAGTTCGCGGTCGGGGAGTTTGTTGTCGCGGAGCTGGATCATGCCAACGCCGGCGTTGAGGATTTTTTTGAGAAGTTGCTTGAATTCTTCGGCGGTTGCTTGGCCATCGATGAGGACGCAGAGGTTTGAGTTGCTAAGCCGCGAGCAACTTTCGTGCGTGATGCCGATCGCTTTTTCGAGCGTGTAAAGCCGGTAGCGTAGCGTTTCAAAACGACCGGCCATTTCGGGCGATGTCACCTTGCTGAATTCTTCTAGGCTGCGGAGCGATTGCTTGGCGCGCTCGAAGCTAGCGAGGCAGACGTCCCAGGCGTCGGTGCGCTCGGATTCGGCGTCGGTGGTGATTTCGGTACCAACATCGTGCTGCGTATCACGCGCGGTGCAGCGATCAGCTTGAGGCAGTGCGGCGCAGGTTTGGGCCAGATCATGGCGAAGTTGCTTCAGCAACTGGGTGAGGTGCGAATCATCAAGCACGAAGCGAACATAATCTTCGACAACGCGCAGCCCTTCGGCGGCACGGTTGGCGGCAGCATCGAGGATGCGAGTGACGGGAACGTTGGGCATGGGTTCGTTTTTTTGCTAGCATTGGGGTTTCAGTGGGTTC
>JAADGD010000171.1 GCA_013152515.1 Planctomycetota bacterium | reverse complement strand
TAAGCGAGGGACGTCAAGCGGTTTCCCTCGCTTACGCGTCGGGTTACGAAAGTCTCCATCTCCTCCATGTTGAAAAAATGAAAAGCCCTGCCCTGACGGGCTGGAAGCCTTTCCTGCGGGGAAATATCATCTGCGGCGCTCCTAAATAGTTCTAAAAAAACGAAACTGAATCATTATGCCTCAATCGGAAGTGACTGCCAGTCGTCCTCAGCGTTGGGATGTGCCTTTTGGTGATGCGATGCGCGAGGAGGATGTCGATCAGTTGTTGCAGATCGAGCCTTTTCTGGGTATGGATGCCGAGCGGTTTCCTGCGGCACTACCGCTGCGCGGGATTTTGCAGAACGACACACGCGTGAATCACTATCAGGATGGCGCGATTATCGTTCGTGAAGGCGACTATGGCGGTAGCGCATTTCTGGTAGTGCAGGGCAAGGCGAGAGTGGTGCTGGCTGGCCTTGATAGTGATGTTTTGGGTCGACAGCCAGACGCCAAACCAGGGTTTCTGAACTCACTCTTCAGACAATTTCGCAATCCGCAGCTGCCCGAGGTTCGAAGTCACGTGACTGCCGACACCGACTTGGTTGCCAACGACAGCCTGGAAGTGGCCGATTTAGCTCAGACGCGGGTCTTTCTGCAAGACGTTCCGCGGGTGCTAGAAAATACGCGCAGTGTGGTACTCCACACAGGCGAGATTTTTGGCGAACTTGCTGCCCTGACGAGGTCGCCGCGTACGGCAACGGTGCTGGCCGATGGCGAAGCGGTGCTGCTGGAAATTCGGTGGCAAGGATTGCGAGATCTGATGCGACGCACCGAGGCACTACGTCGGCACATCGAACGACTGTACCGCGAAAACAGCCTGCGTGTGCATTTACGCGAAACCCCGCTGCTCTCGAATTTGCCTGACGAGCATTTGGAGGCAGTTGCCGAAGCGACTGTGTTTGAGACGCACGGCGACTTCCAGTGGCACGAAACTTTTGATTCGAGTGCGTCGGGGGATGCTGCCGAGGCGGTTGTTGCTGAGCCGTTGATTGCCGAAGAGGGTTCGACGTGTGAAGGTCTGGTACTGGTTCGCTCGGGGTTTGCACGTCTTAGCCATCGGTTTGGTCATGGACACCGGACGGTTGCCTATTTGGGGAAAGGGCAAGTTTTTGGTCTGGCCGAGGCGATCCAATCGTCACTGAAAAAATCGCCTGTCCCGATGAGCAACTCGCTACGGGCGCTAGGCTATGTCGACGTGTTACAGATTCCGCAGTCGGTTTTAGAAGAGCACGTTTTCCCCCACGTGTCTCAGCAGTTGCTAAGTGAAGCTGCCGAAAAACATGCGGTTTATTGCGGTGAACACCATTGCGATTTGCAAAGTGATTCGATTGGTGGTGAGCAGGCTCAGGTCGAGACGCCGCTGCTGGAATTTCTGGTCGAGCAGCGTTTTATCAATGGCGAACAGGCAATGCTTGTCGACCTGGATCGGTGCACACGTTGCGACGATTGCATTCGAGCCTGTGCGGCCACGCACGATAACAATCCGCGTTTTATCAGGCATGGGTTTCGGCATGGCTCGACGATGGTGGCTCACGCCTGCATGCACTGCGTCGATCCGGTGTGCATGATCGGCTGTCCAACTGGCGCGATTGGCCGCGATAGGACGACTGGGATTGTGCAGATCAACGATCTGACTTGCATTGGTTGCAGTACTTGTGCGAATAGCTGTCCTTACGACAACATTCGGATGGTTGAAGTCCGGGATTCGAGTGACGCGATTGTGATCGACGAGTCGACGAAGCAGCCGATCTACAAAGCGACGAAGTGTGATCTTTGTGCCGACCTGCCGATGGGCCCCGCTTGTCAGCATGCTTGCCCTCACGATGCCCTGGTGCGCATGGACTTGGGTAACTTGGGGGAACTTTCCGAGTGGGTTAATCGTTAGATCCAGAGGATACGGTTGTCACTCTTCGCAGGCACGATTCCAGACGCTAATCTGGGGGGAGTTGCGAGTCTCGAGTTCCTTGTTCCTTAGCCCCTCACTCCTTTCTTATGAAGTCGTTTGTCAGTCGGAGACTGTCCAGTGCTGCGTTGACAATTGCGGTCTTGGCTTTGCTCGTTTTTTGGGCGCAGCGTCAGAAGTCGACGCTTGGCGATGCGAGTTTTGGAACGGGATATGTCCTGCTAGCGGCGATCTTTTTTCTTGCCAGCTACAACGTGCGCAAAAAGCTGCCGACGTTGCCTTGGGCCAGTTCGTCCGACTGGTTGCAGGCACACATTTATGTGGCACTTGGATCGGCAGCGATTTTCGGTCTACATGTTGAGTGGAGATTGCCGACGGGGATTTTTGATTCGACATTGGCTATGCTTTACTTGGCTACTTTCGTCAGCGGGATTGTGGGATTGTTTTGGACACGGTCGATTCCTGCCCGACTTGCTCGGGTGAGCGAGGAAGTCATCTACGAACGGATTCCCATGCTACGCAGTCAACTTTGCGAGCGGGCCCAGGAGGCAGTGTTAGAAACGGTTCGCTCGACGGGGTCGGCGACGTTGGGGGAATTCTATTCACGACAAATGCATGGCTACTTTGAGAAAACCCGTGGGCTAGGATATTTTTTGCGTCCCAATAATCGAGTTCGCCGTCGGTTGCTGGCTGAATTGACCGAAATGAGCCGCTATTTGTCGCCGCCCGAGCAGGCGACTTGCGAGCAGCTGTTTGCGATGGTCCGTCGTCGTGATGATTTAGACTTTCATGCAGCCTTGCAATGGCGGCTCAAGGCTTGGTTGTTTTTGCATATCGGGTTGACGTATCCTTTGCTAGCCGTGGCTTGTTTGCACGGTGCACTAGCGCACTTGTTTGACGGGGGCTTGCTATGAGAGAGCCACTGCAAGAAAGCCGGGAAGATGCCTACGAGCGGCCAAATCAGCCTTGGCTGTGCGGTTTGTCGGCTGAGGGTACGCCATGCCCGATGGGCCCTGGCCGACGAGGTCGCTGTCCGGCGGCTGCCGCTTGCCATCCGGTGCTGGAGAGCGATCGTTGGCGATGCAATCGTTCGGCGCCGAGAGGAGGGATTTGCAAAGAGGGTCCTTCGCCTGAGGGAGAGTGTTGTCACGTTTATCAATGTACTCCGCTAATGTCGCTCCGCTCGCAGCGGGCACGATTTGTGGTGGGATGTGCGTTGGCTACGTTGGGTTCGTTGTGCTTGCTGCTAAGTTCGAATTGGCGGAACAAAGTTTTGTCGCCTGGTCCGCTCTCAGCACACCATGCTCAGCTGCTGGAGCGAGATGGCGAGAAAATAGGTTGCTCAAGTTGCCATGCTGCTGGCAATCAGACGGTTGGCGAATGGTTGCAACATGCGACCGACAACCCTCTGGCAGAGCCTAGCCAGACTGAGCTTTGTATGAAGTGTCATGACCAGAAGATTTCTCATGCGTGGGCTACAGCGGCTCATAGTGTGGATCCTGCGGAGTTGTTGAGTGATACGTTGGGTGACCGAAGAGTGGATCCCCATCAGGCCTTGGCTTGTGCGATATGTCATGAGGAGCATCATGGGGCGAGTCATGATCTTAAATGGATGAGCGACAAGGCCTGCCAAGCTTGCCACAAAGAGCAGTACGACAGCTTTGCGACCGACCATCCTGAGTTTGTCGATTGGCCTGCCAAGCGACGGACTCGAATTGCCTTTGATCATGCTGCCCATGAGGCCAAGCATTTTTCTAAGAAGAAGCAGACGTTCACTTGCGCCGTGTGTCATCAACAAGATTCCGAGGGAGATTTCCAGCAGACGCTGGGCTACGACGCAGCTTGCGCCAGTTGTCACGACCGCGATATTGAAGCGAGTTGGGAGGAGGGTGTTGCGTTGTTTTCGCTTCCTATGCTTGACTTGAAGGCGCTCGACGAGGCGGGGCATGATGTGGGCCAGTGGCCGGAGTTGGCTGCTGAGGAATTCGATGGGGCGCTGCCACTGATTGCGAAGCTGTTGCTGGTGTCGGATCCGCAGGGAGCGGAATCGCTTGGGAAGCTGGGGGCGGACTTTGACTTCTTTGACATCGACGTGGATGATCCCGAGCAAATGCAAGCGGCCAGCGATATTGTTTGGGCGATGAAAGAGCTTTTGTTTGACGTGTCGGAAAATGGTCATGCTGCGGTGCGACGACGGGTGGAAGCTTTGTTGGGACGAGAGATTTCGCCTGATGAGTTGGCTCGATTGGTAGCGCATCTTTCTCCGGAAAGTTTGGCGGCGATTGGTGAGCGGTGGTTGCCTGCGTTGGCGAAGGAGATTGCGGCTCGGCAGGAAGAAGCAATCGGAGAGGTTGCGGGGCCTGATGAGGAGTTGGAAGAGATAGTTAGCGAAGTTGAGCAAGACCGAGCGGTGGCTAAGCAACGTGTCGAGGCGGGGGGGTGGTTTCGTGATGACGTGACGCTTTCGATTCGATACCGGGCGACTGGACATGAGGACTCGTGGACGAAGGCTTGGATTGAAGTGTTGGCTGAGGCCAGCAATGGGCCCCACACGTCGATCGCTCAGCCACTTTTGAAACAGATGATGAAGCCGACGGCACCTGGTCAGTGTGGTCAGTGCCATAGCGTGGATCAGACCGCTGTTGGCGAGGTGCGTGTGAATTGGTTTGCGAAGCAGGATGGTAGCGATCGGCCAGAGTTTACTCGGTTTTCCCACAGGCCGCATCTCGTGCAGTCGCAACTCAGGGATTGCCAAGCTTGTCACGCGATTGATAAGGAGGCCATGGTGATGGTCAGCTACGCAGAAAAAAAGCCTGACAGTTTCGAAGCAGGGTTTCTGCCGATTGCCCGCCAGGATTGTGCTGGGTGTCATACCCCACAAGCGGCGGGCGACAGTTGTTTGCAGTGCCATAAGTATCATGTGGATTAGTGCTTTCAATTTTTCCGTGAACGATCGCATTTTGTATTCTGACGTCGTGGCCGACGACGCTAACGAATCTTTTTTAGCTGCGAAAATTTTCTGGCACATCTTTGAGTGCGTCGTCGCCGAGGACGTAGGAATTGCCGATCAGTTCGGCATCGTGGTTGACAAGGTCGGGGAACTGAGTGTTCAACAATAATTCGACGGCGAAAATTTCTTGGACACCTTCTTCGAATTTGCAGAAGGCGACCGTTTCGCCTGTCTCGATGTTTACTACCCAGACGCCACAGGTGCGTTCTTCGAGCCGTTCGACGAGCGGAATGTCGCTGAAAACGGCTGATTCGCGAACTTGCGACAAGCCGATGAGTGCCAGCGGTCCGATGAAACTTAGTCCGCGAGTAAAACCGGGAAGCTGAGCGATCGACTCGTATTTTCCGGTCGCGAGGTCGACTCGGCCGATGGTGCCTTGGCCCGATTCCAGTAGCCAGAGTTGGTTTCGATACCAACGGGGCGAATGGGGCATCGACAGGCCACGGACGATAATTTCGTTGGACGGGACGTCCATCAAAATTCCGCCATCGCGTTTGTTTTCTCGCCAGCTACCGGGTGTGCTTTTGTCGCCTAGCGCAGTGACGTATCGTACTTTGCCATCCACGACGGCCATGCCATTGAGATGGCAGCAGTCGCCGGGGGCCAAGCGGTCGATGAAGTGAGGACGCCAGATCGGCTCGAAGCCGCTTCGCGTAGACAGGCAACTGAAGGCGGTGTTGACGAACACAAGTTCGCGGGTGTTGGTGCCATCGACCCAAGCCATTTCGTGGATTGCGATGTCGCCGGTGGTGCTGCTGCGGCGGGGCAGATAGCAGGCGTCGTGCTGGAACGATTTGTCCTTGCATTCGTCCGTCGCGTCGAGTCGAGGACAGACGGCGGGAACGTTGTGAAATTCCCAGATGTCGATGTTGCAGCCGATCGCCAGCTTGCCCCCTTCGACGGCCAATCCCATCGGCTTCATGAAGTTTCGGAAATGGGTATTGAGTACGCCGCTGTCGTTTCGCAAGACGACCAATTTTCCAGCCTGGTAGGTGGTGACCAGGACCGAGGCTTTTGCTTGCGCCAGCAGTTCGGGGAAGGTGTTGGTATGAACGCTGCGGAGCGGATCGGGCTTTGACTCTTCGTTGGAGTCTGATTGGGAATCTGCGTCAGGTTTGGACTCTTCAGCCGAAGCGGGTTTGGAGTCTTCGGGTTTACTTTCGTTGTTCTCTGTGAAGCTCATAGTGTTAGATTTCCATGAAACTGGTTTTCTGCCCAGGGCAGTTTCGTCCCCCCCAGTTGGGGTTTTGTCTCGGTTTTGAAAAACGATTTTTGGGACAAAATTCGGTAGTTATGTCCGGTAGTGTTTGTGGATAGCTCTTGAAACCAAGGGTTTGCTGTGATGCGAGGGGACAAAATGGGTTGAATTAAGGAATATTGGGGGACATTTGAATTCGGAATTCGGATTGCGGAAGTCGGAATGTTTTTAGGGAACCACGAAAAACACGAAATTCACGAAAGGGTAAAAGTCGGGCTGCCATGCGGTCCTGGGAGTTTCTTCAGTTGCAAAGAACTTGCAGTGATATTGATTATCTCTTTTTCGGAAGCGATTGCGAGCGTAATTTTTGGCCAGAGGGATAGTGCCAGCCGTGCTGCCACGCAGCACACGGCGAGGCGGAAGAAATCTCGACGCAAGTTTTTTCTGCGAAAGATTTTGCCGCGGAATTCGCTGAGGGTCGCGGAGAGGGATGGGCGACGCAGGGCTTTTCATTTTTCAACATGGGTAACCCGACGCGTAAGCGAGGGAAACCGCTTGACGTCCCTCGCTTACGCGTCGGGTTACAAAATTTGCGTCTTATCCTAATGTGAAAAAAAAGGCCCTGGTGGGCGACGGGCACTGCAACTTACTACGACGGTCTGTTCGGAATGAGGCTGCTGGGGACTTCTGAAGAATCGAATGGGTCGATGGGCCGTCGCTTCGCTGGGGCCCATCCTACGGTCTTCCAGCTTGGCCAGCGCGGCTTGCCTCTTGTCGCGAGCGACACCGACAACCGGTCGAAATAAGATTGCTCGCTCGCAGCGCTAGTTGCGCCCGGCTGTCGGTGACACCCTGAAATCTTGCTACCAAGTACGCGACGAAAAAGCGGCGGAGGTTTTTAAGATTGGAGTGCCAGTTGTTGTTTGATTTCTTGAGCTATGCGAGGGTTAACCATGGCGGCGGTGGCTAGGTGGACTGCGGTGGCTCCGGCGGAGAGGTAGCTTTGCACATCGGAGACTGAGGCAATTCCACCTACTCCGATGAGGTCGAGCTCGTGCTGGGAGGCTTTCATTTCTTTCGCGAAGAGCTTGGTCTGTTGGAGCGAGGCGGAGAGGATTGCTGCGCCGCAGATGCCGCGGGGTTGGCCGTCGAAGAAGAGTTTTTTGTCGGCGCCTGAGTCTGTGTGGGCGACCGTGACGGCTACGCTGTTGGTCATCGCGAGTCCTGAGATGTAGGGCGAGAGGGCAGTGAGGAGCGCGGCGACTTCGCTGGCTGCTGTGACGTGGCCGACTTTGATGAGCAGTGGTGTGTTGCCGATGGCGTCGCGGACTTGGGCGGCGACGAGGGCGGCTTCGGTGGGGTTTTGGAAGAGCTGGCCATCGCAGGTGCTGACGTTGGGACAGGAGAAATTGGTTTCGATGCAGTCGGCACCACTTTCGACGGCCCAGCGGGCGCATTGGGCGTAGTCGGCGGCGAGGCGGTCGATGGACCAGCCTTCTTGAACCGTGCCGACGACGGAGACGCTAAGAAGTTTTCCGGCGGGAAGTTTTGAACGGGTGGTTTCGATGTCTTTGCGCCAGTCGTCGGGCGAGCGGGAGGGCATGCCGAAGGAGACGGCCCAACTGCCGCGCATGGTGTCGCTGGCGGGGACAGAGCCTTCGTCGCCGGTGAGTTGGCCGCAGGCGACGGGTTGGAGGTTGGGTAGGGGGTAACACTCTCGTTCGGCGCTGCGGACGGTTTTGTAAGTGAGGATGTCGAAGCCGAGGCTGGCGTAGTACAAGCACCAACGACCGTTCAGCAGGGGGCCGGCGGGGATACCGAGAGGCGAGGCGACCTTGAGGCCGGCGAATTTCCAGTTGCCGGGGACTGAGGGGATATCGAGTTCGACGGGGTCGGGGGCGTGGTTGTAGTTCCACTGGTAAGACTGGGCGGGGTCGTATTTGGGGAGCGGCTGCATGATGGGTTGGGAATTGGTAGAGAGGGATGGGGTTGAAGTTGGATTGTAGCGGAAGTGCTAGTTGGCGCGGAGTACGGGGAAAGGTTTTGGTTTGAATGCTGGGGATGGGCGGCCACATAGATAGACGTCGGGGCCAACGACGCTAACGAAATCGTTCTGGGAGGGAGTATTTGCTGGAAATTGGAGTGGGGGCTTGGGAAAATGGAGTTCTGGGCTTTTCTTTGTTTCCTCGGTGTAGGGCTGCTCGTATTATGATCGCCTCTCTTTTTGTTTGTGTTCGCCATGGATTACTGTGGGGACTTTTCTTTTCGTTTTCGCTTTTAGTAATGGGAGAGGCGAAGGCGTCGATTGTTGTACAGACGATCGATGGGCGTGAGCTGTCGGGCGAGATTGATGAGCGGACGACTGCGGAGGCGTTGTGGATTCGTCGAGAGGCGAATCAGATTGTGTTGACGAGTTCGGTGTCGTGGGATTCGATTGTGGGGGCGGCAATTGATGGCGAGATCGTCGAGGTTGCGACTTTGGTAGAGCAGTGGCCGGGGATGATGAGCCGTGGGCCGGCGGGGATTGTGGCGTTGGCGGTGAAATCGCCGCACGGGTATCGCGAAAAGCGGTTGGCTGCTCGGCCCAAGGGTTCGCGAATTGTGGCGCTCGAGATTGATGCAGTGTTGGTGAATCTGGATCGAGATGTGGAGCCAGATGGGTTTGAGTTGGTCATCGCGGCGCTGGATGAGCAGGGGCGCGCGGTACCGGTACGCGGGAACATCTCGGCGCGATTGGTTGGCGAGCGGGATGAGAAGCACTCAGGAAGGATCCGGTTTGAAGAATTGCAGCGTTGGAGTCAACCGGTAGCGCGAGAAGATTTTTTAGACGGCGTGGCTAGCTATGCGTTGCGTTTTCAGACGGTTCGACCTGAGTTTGATTGGGAGTTGATTCCGGTGGCGCTGTTGAATGTCCGTTTGGGCATTCCTGGAGAGGGGAATTTTGAGGCGAGTATTCCCGTAGAGATTCGGCAGTTCAATCCTTTCAGGGATCAATTGCAGAAGTACGAGCGGAGCCGGTTTTTGAGTGATGAGCTTTCCGGCGAGGTTCGTCGGCAGAGGGTGGCTTGGCCAGGTCGTGGGCTTACGACTTGGGCGGGTCGATAGCGTTTTGATTTGGTTGTCGTGGCCGACAACGCTAGCGTTGGTTTACTGGGGTGGTGAATTTTTTTCTTCGTCGCGGCGGTCGGTGCCGGAGCGGCGTTCTTTGTTGCCGGAGCGGCGTTCTTTGTTGGCGGAGCTTTCTTGCTCTTGGCGCCGCTCTTCGATTTCGCGTTTTTCGATCAAAGCGTCTAGGTCTTGTGGGACGTTGAGTCGATTGGGCATGCTTACCTCGTCGATTTGAAGTTGGTTATTGAACTGACTGATTTATCCGAAGCCTCGGACGGGCAAGCTTGCTTGCCGGAGAGGGAGTGTTATCGCTGGTCCCACGGTTGGTGGGATCGTGGGAAGACAATCGGGTTGGGCTTCGGCAGGAGGGAGCGGAATAAGTTCTGGGTTGCTTTGTCTAGTTGGCACCAGGATGCCTCGTTGGTTGAGGCAGAAGGGGCGAGGGTTGGTGAGTGAGTCGTAGAGCTTTGGTTCGTAGGTTCGGGGTAGACGGTTGAGCGGCCCTTCGGTGAGACGTTCTTGAGTTCGCATGAGTTCAACCGATTCTCGGCAGGCGAGATTGGGCGAATAGGGTTGGATATGAGGAATGAGAGTAACAATGATTTCAGTTCGATCTTTGATGGCACGTCGTTTTTGAAAGAGGAGTCCGACGTAGGGAAGGTCTCCGAGCCAAGGAATCTTGCTTTGGGTGATGCTATCTTGTTCTTGGATGAGCCCGCCGATGACCATGCCTTGTCCGTCGTCTAAGAAGATGTCGGTTTCGACTTCGGTGGTTTCTTCGGCTGGGAGTCCTGTTTCGGGATTGACCTGCCCGGTGGAGACTTTGGGGTTGATTTGCATAAGTACTCGTCCGTCGCGTGTGATGCGCGGCGTGACCGTGAGTACGACCCCGACGTCAAGAAATTGGACGCTCTCCAGCGAGCTTGTCTGAGTCGTGGTTGTGATGCGAAAGCCGAGTTGTTCGCCGACTTGGATGCGAGCTTCCTGGCCACTGACGACTAGCAGCCGAGGTGAAGCAAGTGTCTTGGCGTCGGTGGTGGTTTTCAGTAGCTCGACGAGATTAGTGAGTGCTGCGCCTGTAGTTTCTAAGAAGAAAGCAGACGAGGCAGCGGGATTTGCAAAACCGATCGTACTGAGTTTGATTTCGTTTCCACGGAAACTAGTGATCGATTCGAAGTTGACCCCGTTGCGGCATTCGTCTGATAGGGTGACCTG
>JAADGD010000041.1 GCA_013152515.1 Planctomycetota bacterium | reverse complement strand
AGTTTTCTTTGGTTATTTGGTTGATCATTGCTGTGGTTGTCGGCGTGCCGCTGCTGGGCGGCGGTTGGCTGGCGGGCTGGCGTGGGGCGATTTGGGTTCATGGCGTGGCGGCGATTCCTTGGGTGGTGTTGTTTGTTTCAGCGACATTACGAAAAGTTCCTCGTGAGCTGGAAGAAGAATCGCTGCAAGACGCTGCCGCTTGGCGCGTTTTGGTGCGGGTGAGTTTGCAACACGCGCTATCAGGCATTGTTGCGGCGGCGCTGTGGGTGACGGTTCTCTGTTTTAGCGAGATCGCTGTTACCGACTTGTTTCAGGTGCGGACGTTTGCCGAAGAAATTTACACGGCGGCCAGTCTCGGCATGTTAGACGGTTTTACTGGGGAGCCTGCGACAGCTCTTATCGATCCAATGGCCAACATTCAGACTGAATTGCCGCGATTCGCGGTCAACGAAATCTGGCTGGGCACGCTGGCTGTGGTCTTGTTGGTGGCGGCTGCGCTATCGGCGATTTGGATCTGGGTGCCCGTTGCCGATTTCGTTTCGCCCTCCTCTGATTGGATTTGGCAGATGCGCCGCGGCCGTTGGGAGTTTTCTTTGGTTATTTGGTTGATCATTGCTGTGGTTGTCGGCGTGCCGCTGCTGGGCTTGCTTGGCAAAGCGGGTGAGCAGATCACGCAAATCGAGGGTGAGGTTGTGCAAGAGTGGTCGGTCACAAAGGCGGTAGGGTTAATTGCGAAGAGTCCTTGGGAACATCGTCGCGAGCTGGGCTGGTCGCTCATGATTGGCGCTGTGGCTTCGACTGCCGCTGTGGTGGTGGCGATTTTGTTGGCGTGGGCGTTGCGGACTCGTTGGTTGCCGCTGATGCCGACGTCGCTCATTTTGGCACTTGGGTTTGCGATTCCTGGGCCGTTGTTGGGGATTTGGATTATTGGTTGGTTGAACCATCCGGCCGATTCGATTTTTTCACCACTGACTTGGTGCTACGATCACACTATTTTGGCACCTGCTCTCGCCCAGTTTCTCCGCGCGTTGCCGCTTGCCACGTTGATCGTTGGCGCACAATTCGCTAGTTTGCCGCAAGATGTACTCGACAGCGCACGCAGCGAAGGTGCCGGTTGGTGGCGTCAATTGACGAACATCGCTTTGCCGTGGTGCTGGCCCGCTGTGGCAGCGGCGGCATGTATGGCGATGATCGTGGCGCTGGGCGATTTGGCGGCGACCTTGCTGGTCGTACCGCCGGGGGTGTCGCCGCTGTCGGTGCGCATTTTTGGGCTGTTGCATTATGGCGCTGAAGACCGCGTTTCGGCCCTTTGTTTGATGCTAACACTGGTGTTGGGCGTCGTGGTGACGGTTGCTTGGCAACTGCCGCGGTGGTTTAATCAACGAATAAATCGCGAGCAAAGAATGATGTGATTTGGGTGAGGATCGGTTAGAATGATTTTGTTCGTTTGTGTCTCGATGGTGAATCGTTCTTGAGGTGCATGAACTCGATCGCTCCCTTACGGTCGCGGTTCGGTTTTTTTCATGACGCGACCGTGAGGGAGTGAACGGCCACCTTGAGCCAAATAACGCAGCCTGTCTTCTCCGTTTGCTATGCCTAACTTCAGGAAAAACTTGTCAACTTCACGGACGATCTGGCGCGATAAGTTGCCTTGGTCGGCAACGGTGCGGCGCGCCTTGGTGATTCCGCTGGCGATTCCGCTGATGATACTGATGCTGGCCACTGCGGGCTGTGGCGGCTGCGATTCGAAGCAGACTCCTCAAACACAAGCCGAAAAAGAAGAGGCCGAAAAAGAAAAGAAAAATCTGGCTGCGAAGAAGAAGCGGGACGATCGTGAGATCAAACCGCTTTTGCCACTGCTCGGCCAGGAGCCCTCGCCAGAGAACAATGCCAGTGAACTGCCTACAGGTAATGCTGGTCACAAGCTGCTAGTGAAACCTGGGCACTGGACGACGACGGTCCAAGAGATGAAGTCGAATTACGAGGATTTCGTTGGCGACAGTTCTGCAATGTTGCTCGATAGCAAACGGCAGCCTGTGACGCTCGACCACACAAATTTTACGTTTCAATCGAAACGCCCCGTCGCGCTCGCCAAAGGACGGAAGAAGCGTGTGGAAGGCGAATTGTATATTCCCGAGCAGAGTACCGGCGTGCAATTACGTGCAACGCTCAGGAATCGCCACTCGGGCGGGCTGGAAAAAAATGTTCCCCAGCCGATGCTGCAAAAGATGCCATCGTATCAGTATTTTATCGTCGTGTTGTCGAAGGAAATTTCGCAATACGGGTTTCTCAAAGTGACCGATGCGGTACGGATGCCGTGGGAAGAAGAATTCGACGCGGTTTCGCAGCCTCACTATCGAGTCGTCTTGGCAGATGCCAGCAAAAGCTTGCCGCTGCCGAGTAACGCGCTGACGTGGACGAGTGTCTCGCATCTGTTTTGGGACGAAGTCGACCCGACGCGTTTGACGCCCGCCCAGCAGTTAGCGCTCGTCGATTGGCTACATTGGGGCGGCCGGTTAATCATCAATGGCCCCGACTCGTTGGACACGCTCCGAGGCAGTTTTTTGGCCGACTTTTTACCTGTCGAAATCGCAGGGCCACGCGCCGTCACGAAAGCCGATCTCAACGAATGGTCGGCCTATTGGTCGAGACGCGACCGCGGAACAAGACCGCCACAGCTCCAGCCGACGAAGCCCTGGTCGGGTATCCGTCTCAAGCCCAATGCCGATGCGACAGAATTGGCAGGCGGTGCCGAATTGTTTTATGAACAGTTTGTCGGTCGCGGAACGGTGGTTGTCTCGGCGATTCAACTCGCGGAGCGCGACCTAATCAACTGGCCTGGCTACGACAGTTTTTTGAATGCGGCCCTGCTGCGACGGCCGCGGCGCCTTTTTTCCAAGGCACCGTATGACGATGACCGTCCTCGAATCGGCTGGAGTGAATACCCTGACAGGCGGCTTGATGCCCATTTTACTACAGGTCTACGCATGTTTGCCCGTGATGCGAAAATGCCAACAAACCAATGGAGCGTCGAAGAGCCCGAGGGGAATCTGTTCGGGCAAAGCAACTCGGTGACCACCACCAAGATCGATCGCCCAGGCGGGATCGGCAGTTGGAGCGAATTTAACCCGGTCTCGGAAGCGGCCCGCGCGGTGCTCACCGATGCGGCGGCAGTACGCGTACCCGGTGGTGGTTTTGTACTTGCTTGTTTGGGTTTTTATCTGGTGGTGCTGGTGCCGCTGAACTGGATGGTTTTTCGCACCCTTGGTCGCGTTGAATGGGCTTGGATCGCGGCGCCTGTGATTGCCGTGTTGGGAACTCTCCTCATCGTGCGACTAGCCCAACTCGACATTGGCTTTGTCCGTTCGCAAACGGAAGTCGCCTTGCTCGAATTGCAAGAGACCCATCCGCGCGGGTTGCTGAGTCGTTTTACTGCGCTTTATTCGTCGCTTTCAACAACCTACGATGTCACTTTCGACAGTCCGACGACGGTCGCCACGCCTTTCCCAGCCAGCAAAAAGCCCCGGCCAATCGACGAAAACATCTGGGACGTCGTCTTTGAGAAGCAAAACGAGACGCGTCTCCGCGGGCTGGCCGTTTCGTCGGCTTCGACCAAGATGGTGCATAGCGAAGAGATGTTTGCGTTGGCTGGTTCGTTACGACTCGGTCGATCGTCGCGCGGACATGAACAGCTCGTGAATCGTTTAGGATACTCTTTGCGTGACGTCGTGGTCGTGAGACGTTTTTTTGAAAGGGGCAGTACGCCGAAATACGAAAGCAGTTGGATTGGCGAGTTGCGCGATGGCGATTCTGCCGTAATAGGCTTTCGTCCGCTGGCGATCACGAAAGATCAAATCCCTCACCTCGAAGAGCGCCAACAAGCCACAAGTGTGAACCGGGCAACGAAGATGGATGTTGAGCCCCTGCTGAAAGTAGCGTTTGATTTCCCAGGAAACGAGGACCCTGTCGAGTATCGTCGCGACGAATGCCGGGTCGTCGGTTTGATCGACCAAGTGCTGCCCGGCTCCACAGTCTCCCCGGCGGCTTCGCAAATTGTCGGTGCGACGGTGGTACTCGCCCATTTAGAATTCGGCAATTTATCGCGTCCTGAGCCTGACGTGAATAGCCGTAGTGACGTGATTGAAGTGAAAGCAGAGGATTAGCAGTCAGCTATGATTGAAATCAAAAACTTCGGTAAGCACTACGGCGATTTCGTCGCTGTGGCCAATTTGAATTTGAAGATCGAGGCGGGCGAGATGTTCGGCTTTATCGGGCCTAACGGCGCTGGCAAGAGCACGACGATTCGTTTTTTGGCCACGCTGCTAAAAGCGACCCACGGCGAGGGGACCATTAACGGACACAGTGTCACCAAAGACCCAATCGGCGTACGTCGCAGCGTTGGTTACATGCCAGACAATTTTGGCGTTTATGATGGCATGAAAGTCTGGGAATTCCTCGACTTTTTCGCGGTCGCTTATCAGGTGCCCAAGGCGCGCCGCAAAGAGGTGCTGTCCGACGTGCTGGAACTGCTCGACTTGACGCACAAACGCGACGATTTTGTCAATGGTCTCTCGCGCGGCATGAAGCAACGCCTCTGCCTTGCCAAAACCTTGGTTCACGACCCGCCCGTCCTGATCCTCGACGAACCGGCCAGCGGCCTCGACCCGCGTGCGCGCCTAGAAGTGAAAGCGCTACTTAAAGAACTGCGCAACATGGGCAAGACGATTTTGATTTCGAGCCACATTCTCACCGAGCTGGCCGACTGCTGCACGTCGATCGGCATTATCGAGCGCGGTCAACTGTTGCTGCACGGCCCGATCGAAAAAGTTTACCGCCAGATCACCAGCAACCGCCACCTCGTCGCCCGTTTCAGCGGCAATCCCAAACAAGGCATCAGCTTGATCCGTAGCGACCCCAAAGTTACCAACAGCGAAGTCGACCCACGCGGCTGCACTTTCGAGATGAAAGGGAGTGATGCCGACGTGCAACGTCTAATGCGTGCGCTGGTCGCCGCCGAGTGCGGCTTGCTCTCCTTCGCCGAAAAAGAACCGACGCTGGAGGATGTGTTTATGATGGTGACGAAAGGGTTGGTGACGTGAGGATTGGTGACGTAGGGATTGATGCCCTTTTCAAATCCGCTTGCTAGCCTGACGGTCGGGTCAGGAAGAGCGAGGCGTCGACGTGAAAATAGTCGGCTACCAGAAAAGCGTTTTCCATGCTGATCGCCCGCTTGCCACTGAGAACTTCACCGATTGTCGAACGCGAGATTCCTGTCCGTCTAGCTACTTCAGCCTGTGAAGCTTCCTTGGCTCCGATCAAATGTTCTAGCATAGCAGTAGGAGAGACTTCTGGAGTCGGGTAGATTCAGGGCGATTGCACGGTAAGTCATTGCCCGAGCAGGACTTTGGCTAGGTAGCGGCCGCCCTGCCTTACGCCTTCCCTCTCGCCACACATCCTCAGCTAGAGTGAAGGATGTGCAGCGAGAGCGAAGACAACGGCAGAACACATGGAACCGTTATTCAAAAAAGGTCTATCACTATAATCTGTTGGTGAGTCAAGATCCTTTGTGAAAAAGGTCCGAATCCAATATGAACGAGTGCATGTCAGGGTTTGCAGGCATTTTGATTTGTCTCAAACGTCAATAGTAGAGATTGGAGTTTCTGCGTTAACCTGGGGGTCGTACGTTC
>JAADGD010000326.1 GCA_013152515.1 Planctomycetota bacterium | reverse complement strand
ATACGGTCGCTTAATCGGCCCGTCTTTAGCGACGGTCAACCGATTGAGCTTGGCCATCCTTCGGGATGGCCTTTTTCATTGACGAACTATCCCAAGTGGATCCGATTGCGACGCGCGCTTATAGCACACGCCCTGCAAATTGTTATCAAACATCTTGTCGATCCCGTATTTCAAAACTCTTGACGTCGGAGGTGTCTCACGTTTGAGCAACGCGTGAACTACACAGTCGGCAAGTTGTATGAAGTAAGAACGTTCCGATTTCTTGAATACTGGATCTTCGACGATGTGATCTACAGTTATGCTCTTGGTTTTGCTGCCGGTATTCCAGGCGCCAAAGCGAGATGGTATGGGGTTGAAAACGTGCATTTTACGAAGAGCACGTTCAATTTCTAGTTCGCGACCCTGATCGGAGATTATGAACGCGCGTGCTTTATAGTCGAGGATGCATCGTTCGAAAAATTCAACGTCGTCAGGCGCCATTTTTTGCCGCGCTCGTCCTAGCACTTGCTTACGTTTTGGAAGCTCCATGCGTTCCATCTCCAAGAGAGTACGTTCGATACGGTTAATCAATCTGTCCCACGCTACCATGTGGGGATCAGAGTGGTCCGCTTTATCTAAGCAGACGTTGAAGATCATTACGTGCGGAAGCGATGCGACGAGCTCAAGCAGGCCGTTATAGATTCGTGATCGTTGCCATTTCGTGATCGTGTTCGGAGCAATCCGTCCCCTACCGCCTAGAAATTTATACGCATGTATTTCCTTGCGCAAGAATATGCCGTAGTCCTCCTTAAGCCGTTCACGATGTGCACGCACCTGCTTAAAGCAATCATGCCAGTGAGAATGCCTGATAGCGATCGCCGAAATACAGAACTTGTCTTTGTCGTGGGACTCATCGACATAAAAGAATCTTACAGACATGTGGAGTAGTTTTCCTTCTGCCGGCTAGCAAGGCTTGTCGATGTCACCTTCGTAGAGTCTATGAATATAGCAAAATTAAGTTTTGCTGCAAACCATTATGAGATTCGTAGTGTTTGAGGCTGGAATTTTCCTGTATATGGTGACTATCCTCACCAGAATCATTACAACCCCAACCCACAGGCCCAAACACCCCAGTTCTGCCACTTGCGACCCAACCAAAAGCTATGTTTCGGTGTTACTTTCACACCGTTTTTTTGGGGCAGACGATTATGGGCTGGATGTTATGGCTAGGGTTGGTTGCATTGGTGGGGCTGGCGATCTACGACATCACACAACGCAAGCACTCCATTTTGCGAATCTTTCCGGTCGTCGGGCATTTTCGTTATTGGTTGGAACACATTGGGCCCGAGCTACGTCAATACATCGTTGCTAGCGACAACGAAGAACGGCCGTTTAGCCGCGCACAACGGCGCTGGGTCTATGCCTCGTCCAAAAGTCAGAACAATTATTTTGGCTTTGGCACAAGTCTCGACATCGAACAAAAAGCGAACCATCTGGTCGTCAAACACAGCAGTTTTCCTTTGGCCGATCCGCAGCCAGGCGAGCCGGGACACGACCCTGCCTACGCGCTCCCTTGCGCGAAAATGATGGGCGGCTATCAGCAGCGTGCCAAAGCGTTTCAGCCGCAGTCGGTCGTCAATATCTCGGCCATGAGTTTCGGTTCGCTGAGCGGTCCAGCCATCGAGGCACTCAACGGCGGCGCCCGTTTGGCCCACGCACTGCACAACACGGGCGAAGGGGGCATCTCGCAGTATCATCTGCAAGGGGGTGATCTGGTTTGGCAGATTGGCACCGGTTACTTTGGCTGTCGCGACGAGCAGGGACGATTTAACCTTGATCGACTGAAACAGTCGCTCGCTGGCGGGCCGGTGAAGGCAATCGAAATCAAGCTGAGCCAAGGTGCCAAGCCGGGCTGCGGCGGCATGTTGCCTGGCGCGAAGGTTACTCCCGAAATTGCGGCAGTACGAGGCATTCCGCTCGGCAAAGATTGCGCCAGCCCGACGCACCATGCCGAATTCCATGACGTCGACAGTATGCTTGATTTTGTGGAGTTGTTGGCCGAAGAGACCGGGCTACCCGTAGGTATTAAGTCGGCGGTCGGAGAAATCGATTTCTGGAAACAGCTTGCCTACTTGATGAAAACAACCGACCGAGGAGTCGACTTTATCACGATCGACGGTAGCGAGGGCGGCACTGGTGCGGCACCGCTGGTGTTTACCGACCACGTAGCGATGCCGTTCAAACATGGCATGAGCAGCGTCTATCGCGAATTTGTCCAACAAAACATGCACCAGCATGTGGTTTTTATCGGCTCTGGAAAACTCGGCTTTCCCGAGGCGGCTTTGCTGGCGTTTGGATTGGGCTGCGACATCGTCAATGTGGCGCGGGAAGCGATGCTCTCGATCGGCTGTATCCAAGCCCAACGCTGTCATACGGGTTTTTGCCCCGCCGGCATCGCCACCCAAAATAAATGGCTGATGAGGGGCCTTGATCCGACTCTCAAAAGCGCCCGGCTGGCCAACTATATTGTCTCGCTCCGCAAAGAACTCTTGCGGCTCTGCCACGCCTGCGGCGAACCTCACCCGTCGCTGATCAGCCTCGATCAATTTGCGATCCTTGGCGATGCGATGCAATCGCGCTGTGCGACAGACGTGTTCGGCTATCAACCCGAGTGGAGTTTGCCTTCTGCCGAAGATCAAGAAGCGATTCGCAGTTGGGCCAATCGCCGCCATCTACCGAAGCCAGCCTCCCCCTACGAGTTACTTGCCGTCTAGTGCAGAGGGCTCAAGCAATTCTTTGGTGAGCAAAGCAATCAGCGACCGTTCGTCAGAGCGTAGCAAGATGCCGATGACGAAACCGTCGCGTGCAGAAAGCACACAAGCGCCGTGCCAACTTTCGTCGATCGGCACGCTCGGCTCGACCACCCAGCCGTCCTCTTGAGCGGTCAATCGCTGAGCGGCAATCGGCAGCGTCTCATCGGCACTGCCGCCGATGATCACGACTGCTTCGGGCTTGTTCGCTAGGCGGATTTTGTGGGTCGGCCAAAGAGCAATTTGAGCTTCGATCATTTGCTCAGCGGACGCTTGCTGTAACAGACCGCTGGCCAGCAGGCTCGACTGCCGCAGTTCTGCCAGCGGCAAATCCGATTCCTGTCCCGCCACCTCAAGTCGATAGGTTTCGCCATCCTCGCCTGTCAGCACATTCGCCGGTCCAATCAAACGACCCTCTGCAAGCGGTAGCAACCAACCCCGTTCGCGGCCAGCACCCAACACTCCTAACGCACCCGATTGCGTACGAATACCAAGCACAGGTCTCGGCGTCACCAAGCCTTGCGGCAAGGCCGCGTTGCCGATCGCAACACGCGGTTGCCAATCGAGCCACTCCGCACGCGGTGACTTGTGCAATTCAAATCGCTGTCCCGTCGCGGCGAGTTTGCCCGGCGAGTTGGGCGTCGCGAATCCTACGCCACCGGCGGCGATCGTCGCCAACGTATCGGCGTCGAGTTCGATACCGCTGAAACCGATTTTCACGTCTAGTCCACTACTGCTCCAAAACTTGGTCTGCTCGCGGACGAGTTGGCGGTACTCCGGCTCAATATACGCACGCGCTTCGACCGTGGCGGCATCGTTGGTTAACCCGACCGAAAGAATCTGCCCGACCGTCACCCCTCGATAATTGATCGGCGAGCCCGCTTGCAAGCCATAGCGCCCCTTACTTTCGAGCGTCACTTCTAGCCCGTCAGTGAGGTTACGAACCGGTGCCGACGCGACCTCCAGCCCATAAAACTTTCGGCAAGAGGGCGCGTCGATCGGCCCCGGCAGCACGCCGACAAATCTCCCGCCCATCAAAGTGTCGAGCCCTCGCACTTTGCCGATGCTGATGTTTGGACGCTCGATCCAGAAACGAGCCCCTTCGCGCGCCACCTCAGCCGCCGCCTCGGTCAATTGAATCTGCACAACAACCGCCTCCAGCGTTTCGTCGAGGTCGATCTCTACGATTTCGCCCACTGTGATGCCCCGATAGCGCACCGGGTCGCCTGCTTGCAAACCGTAACCTTCGGCAAAATGCACCTCAATCACCGGCCCTCGCCCGCCGAGCTGCCACGCCACCAATCCCCCGGCCACGACCGCGCACAGAATCGTTAGGATCCACAGCCGCGAGACGACGGTCGCTACGGTGCGGTTGGGGGTTCGGATATTTGCTTCGGGGTATCCGTCCATTTGCGGGTAGTGTGTAGTTGGTTAGGTTTTTGTGAAGGGAACGTCGTTGCCGACATCGCTAACGTTTTTGCTTTCCTCATCCCAAATGGTATGTGGGTCAAAACAAATCGACGCCACGATGCTCATTGCCACGCACAGCACAAAGGCCCACACCGCTGGACCGAAATGAAACTCTACCAAAGACCCCAGTTTGACCAACATCACCATGAAGGCCAACAGCATCACATCCATCATGCTCCATTTACCGGCAAACTCCATGATGCGATACGTCCGTGCTTTGTGTTGACGATGCAGCAACCCCAGCAAGCTGAGCTCAAGCAGCAGAAGAATTTTCACCAATGGAAACACGATCGAAAACAGCATCACCACGCCGCCTACAAACCAGCTACCTTCGCGCAGTAGTTCGATCGTGCCAGCCAAAAGACTCGACTGATAATGATGTCCGAATTTTTCAATACGTAAAATCGGTAGCAAAATAGCGGGCCAGTAAAGCAAAAATGCCGCAGCAGCCGCAGCAGCGGTGCGACTCGCCGAGAGGCCCGGTAGCGTTGCGATTCCTGCGCCGCAGCGCACGCAAGTTGCCGATTGGTTCGGCGCAAGCACTGGCAGTCGATGAATTTGTCCGCAACAGTGACACGCCTTGAGTTGCATCTACGCTCACTCCAAACGATCGCCCACTTGGACTGGGTTACCACGTAAAAAATCGGCAATCGGCATCACGCGTTTGCCGGCAGGTTGGACAAGCTGCAAATCGAGTACGCCATTCCCGGTATTTACTTTCAGATCAGTATCAGCCAATGCCACGATTCCAGGCGGTGCCTGTTCTGACGCAAACGAGGAATTGTCCACGGCAACTCGATGCACAATCAACCGCACAGGTTCGCCTTCCGCCCTTCGCCAAGTCGTAAACGCGCGCGGCCAAGGTTGCAGTGCCCGCACTTGGTTTTTGATTTCCAGCGCTGAACGCGACCAGTCGATTTGCCCCATTTCTTTAGTCAAACGCGGCGCTTTGGTCGCTTGGCTTTTGTCTTGCGTTACGGGAATCACAGTTCCCTTGGTAAGTTGCCCGACGATTTCGAGCACCAAGTCGGCACCCAAATCGGCCATGCGTGCTTCTAGCTCGCCCGACGTTTCGTTTGCGTCGATCGCGATTCGCTGCACACCGAGCGCCGGTCCCGCGTCGAGACCGGGCGTCATTTGAATGATAGTGTTGCCCGTTTCGGTGTCGCCGTTGTACACCGCCCATTGCACTGGGGCAGCGCCGCGATACTTGGGCAGGAGCGAGCCGTGCAGGTTGATACCGCCTAGACGCGAAGAGGCAAGCGTAGCGGGTTTGAGGATTTCGCCATAGTCAGAGACGACCAGCAAGTCGGCCTCGTAAGCGTTGAGTTTTTCACGAGCTTCATCACAATTGACCGTCTCGGGCAGCCACGTTTCGATGCCCAATTCTTCAGCGGCAATAAACACCGGTGCCGGCTTCGCGCGTCGACCGCGCGGCGGGCGAGACACGGC
>JAADGD010000251.1:6042-8279 GCA_013152515.1 Planctomycetota bacterium | reverse complement strand
GAGTCCCATGAAGAGGTTTTGGGTTTCTTTTTCTGTTTCTTTGCGTCTTCGCGCCTTTGCGTGAGATTTTTTATGTTTTGGTTGCGGCTTTTCGCGCTGGGTTTATCTGTGGCTTTTCCTTCTTTCAGCGCCGTGAACGGTTACGATTTTTCAATTCCGCGATCCGAAATTGCTCAGTTCTCCTTCAACGCCGCAATCAAATCGACGAGCACTTTTTTGCCGTCGCCGAAGAGCATGAGACAGTTGTCGGCGGCGAAGAGCGGATTCGGGATGCCTGCGAAACCTGGGCTGAGGCTCCGTTTGATCATGATAACGGTGCGTGCCTCGCTCACGTTGAGAATTGGCATCCCGGCGATCGGGCTGGTGGGGTCGGTATCTGCGACCGGGTTGACGACGTCGTTGGCACCGATCACGATCGCCACGTCGCACTGAGCAAACGTCGGGTTGATCTCGTCCATTTCTTTGAGCTGATCGTAAGGCACGTCCGCTTCGGCGAGTAACACGTTCATGTGCCCCGGCATCCGACCTGCGACGGGGTGGATGGCGTATTCGACCGTCGCGCCTTCGGCCTCGAGTAGATTTGCCAAGTCGCGTACGGCGTGCTGCGCTTGGGCAACAGCAAGTCCGTAGCCGGGGACGATCACGACGCGCTGCACGCCGTCGAGCATCATCGCGACTTCGTCGGCGGAGGTTCTTTTGATCTTTCCTTCGTAGACCGAGTCCGCTGAAGCGGACTCGCCGGTGGCTTCGAATTTGCCAAACAGTACGTTGGTGAGCGAGCGGTTCATCGCCTTGCACATGATGTTGCACAAGATCAACCCGGAGGCACCGACTAACGAACCGGCGATGATTAGTACGTTGTTGTTAATCACAAAACCGGCAGCTGCTGCGGCTAGGCCTGAGTAGCTGTTGAGCAGCGCGATCACGACCGGCATATCGGCACCGCCGATTGGCGTGACTAGAAAAACGCCCAACACCAACGAGACGATCACCAAGAAAAAATACTCGCCACCACCATCGGTCATACCCCAAGCAAACAGCAGCGCGAGAGCCAACAATGCGGCGCAGACCGCTTGTTGGCCACTGAAACTCCACGGTTTTTTGAATTGTGGCAGTTCTTGAAGTTTTCCAGCAGCGATGAGGGAACCGGTGAAGGTAACCGAGCCGATAAGACCCGTGAGCCCGGCGGCGAAGGCAGCAACGCTATCAGTCCCTTTGAGAACTTCGGCACCGGCAACCAGCACCGAAGCGATACCGCCAAAACCGTTGAACAGCGCCACGAGCTGCGGCATCTGCGTCATCTGCACCGTGTTGGCCAGCCAAACGCCGCCTGCGGTACCAACCGCCATGCCGATAATCACAACGGACCAATTCACCCCGCCTGCCAGCAAGGTAATGACCACCGCGACCAACATGCCGATCGCGCCCAACTGGTTGCCGCGCACGGCGGTCCGCGGATGGGTCATTCCTTTGATGCCCAAGATAAACAAAATCGCAGCGACAAGGTAACCAAAATTGGTGCGCGCCGAGGACGTAGCAACCTTGGCAACGTCGGTAGCGACGGCAGGCAATTTTGCGACTTCGACAGCCACTTTTTCAACAACGTCGACCGTCCCCTCGGATATTTCGAGTGGCGGCGCAGTCGTCTGAGCCATCAATAATAGTTCCAACAATTGGTCAATCACAAGGTTTAATCTTTCTTCTTAAACATTTCCAACATGCGATGTGTCACCAAAAATCCACCGACGACGTTGAGCGTGGCGAACACAATGGCCAGAAAGGCCAAAAATCCACCGATGACTCCTTCGCCGGCGAGTAGCGCACCGACCAGCGTGATGCCGCTGATCGCGTTCGAGCCGCTCATCAGCGGCGTGTGCAGCGTCGGCGGGACTTTGGTGATGACTTCAAAGCCGATAAACACGGCGAGAACAAAAATCGTGAGGGCGGTAATGATATCCATAGGAATTTATGATGTGAGAATGAAAATTTATGATTTGAAAGGGTTACATTAGCGTCGGCGGCGACGCCGAATCTCTTAGAGGGCATCTGGAAGTTTAGGTGATATGCATAAACGTTTTTTTGTTTTCGAGTTGGTACGGCGGTAGTGCAGTTCCCCATATTTCCTGGGCCATTTAATGGTCTATTCCCGCGAAGCGGGTAATAGCCCCGTGCTTTAGCACGGGGTTTTCTGGTAACTCTCCCGGCCCGATTCCCCTCCCACCTCCACTCGCCGCTTC
>JAADGD010000251.1:0-6031 GCA_013152515.1 Planctomycetota bacterium | reverse complement strand
TGGGAGGGGAATCGGGTTTGGTTTTCCTGTTTTACCCCGTGCTAAAGCACGGGGCTATTACCGCCTGCGGCGGAAAAGAGCCGTAAACGACTCTCATCCAGTACACACCGGGGGTCTCGGATTACAAAAATTGTCTATCTCACCTCACTTTCCAGATGCCCTCTTACGGGAAATGGGTACTTAAAATGGTTTCGTGTTGAAATATATTTTGCTTGCTGTGTTCGTTGTGGCCAACGTCGCTAACCCTCGGCCAAATGATCGTCGGGCGGCACAGCGTCGGGCTGCACTAACGGCCCCAACTCGAGCATGTCGCGTAAACGCTGGTTCTGCACTTGTCCATCTTTGGCAGCCAACGTGTCGCGGAGGACTTCGTCTTTGAGGTCGATGTCGAGTTGGCCTTCTTTGGTCATCAACAGCAAAAACGTCGCCAAGTTTTTGGCGTACATCTGGCTGGCATGTTGCGGTACCTCGCTCGGCAAGTTCGTCGGGGCAAGGATCGTGACGCCATGCTCAATGACGGTTTGGTCGGCTTGGCTCAGCTCACAATTGCCGCCGCGCTCGGCAGCCAGATCGACGATCACCGAACCAGGTCGCATTCGCTCGACGGCATCTGCCGTTACCAACAACGGCGAAGGCCTGCCGGGGATCGCGGCGGTCGTGATGCAAACATCGCACTCGGCGATCACGTCGGCCAGTTGCGCTTGCTGCATTTTCACTTGCTCGTCGCTGAGCTGCTTGGCGTAGCCGCCCTTGTCTTCGGCGTCGCCGGTGTCGAGTTTTAGTTCGACGAATTTTGCTCCTAAGCTTTCGATTTGTTCTTTCACCGCCGCACGGACATCGTACGCTTGCACGACCGCTCCCAACCGTCGCGACGAAGCAATCGCCTGCAGACCAGCTACGCCCGCTCCAATGACCAGCACTTTGCTAGCAACCAACGTCCCTGCAGCCGTCATCAACATCGGAAAAAGTTTGGGCAGATGATTGGCTGCTTCGAGTACCGCTTTGTAACCAGCAATCGTTGCCATCGACGACAGCACGTCCATGCTCTGCGCCCGTGTGATTCGCGGGATCATTTCCATCGCAAAGAGCGTCGTCTTCTGGTCGGCTAGCTCTTTCACCGCTTGAGGGTTGCCGAGCGGATCGCAACAACCGATGACAACTTGCCCCGGACGGAGGAGTTCCAGATCGGCACGTCCCGCCTCGCTATTGGTGCCCAAGGTGCGAACTTGCAAGACCACGTCCGCTTGCTCGAATGCTGCCCGGCGATCGGCGACGATCTCGACCTCTTTTTCCTGATAGGCGTCGTCCGGAAATCCAGCCGCGTCGCCGGCGCCCGTTTCAAGAATTACCTGCCAGCCTGCTTTCGTAAGCGAGGGGACAACGGCAGGGACGAGCGCCACGCGGCGTTCGCCGGGATAGGTCTCACGAACAACAGCGACTTTCATAATCGTCTCAGGGCGTAAATCGGTCTCAGATGTCAAGCCATAGCGGCAAGTAATCAAGAGAGATCAAGGAGGCACTGATTGTCGCACAATTTGCTCCCGTCCAAAAGTGGAGAAAATCGCTGACGAAGATGCAATCGCACTTTTAGTGGACCGGCCAGCTATACTCGGCCATAACCATTTGCTTGCCGCCCGAGAAGCCCTGGGGGAAGTTGTCAGGATCGGAGATCACGCTGCCGACGATGCCGATAGGATCGCCCGTTTGAAAAAGCCCTTGCTTCAACCAGACAGGGATCGCTGGGACCGTCGACTGCTCGCTGAGTTTTATCCAGCAGAGTGTTCCGTCTCCTGCAGGTTCGGCTTTCTGCACGACACCGGCTAGAAATATGCCGGGACTGGGCCGCTCGTCGTACTCCCACCACCGCCCGGCAATATGGGCCAGATCGTTGCGGAGGTTCGCCTGGCTGGCCATACGCTGATAAAGCTGCTCTGCCTGCCGCGCTTTGGCCTGACCTGCGGGAGCTAATCCCCTCTGTTGGGCAAACTCAAAATGCTCGGCCAACCGGCAGAGCGCCATGTACGCTTGGCCTTTTCGCTTAACAAACTCTGGTGTCGAAAGATCGCCATCGGCAAACTCGGGCAAAGCCGCCTCCGCCGCGTCGACCAGCGCGGCGAACTCGTCCACCTTGATCCGAATTGCCGCGGCAGCCGGAGGCATCGGCTCGGTAGCCGCTGCTGGCATTACCGCTTTGTCGTGTTTCATCGTCGCTGGCGGGTCCTGCGATTTTGCCATCAACCCAGGCGAGCTTGTTTCAGCAAGCGGAGCCTCGTCGCGAACCTCACCCACGCTCGGTTGCCCAAAATCTACCGGCAGCAACGACGCTGGCAGCACCTGCGCTAACCCAACAAAATCTGCCTTTGCGCCCCCCAACCACAGCAAGCCATAGAGTCCCAAGACGCCTCCCAGCACAGGGCCAACCGCGAGAGCGGCAACTTTTGGAAACCCGCTGCGGGCAACACGACGTCGTGCGGTGGTTTGTACGGCGACCTCAGTTATTTTTTCTTGTTTGGGTGTTTTTCTGGGGAGGGCGAGTGTGGACCCGCCTGCTGAAGCAAGCTCGCCTGGAGCAGGTTCGTTGGAGGCGGATTTTGTTGGCGTTTTGGGTGGTGGACTTGCTGGCTCGATTGTGGGTTTGGTGGAAGCCTTCGGAGTGGAGCGGGGCAAAGGTTTGGGTACAGGTTGGGGTAATTCCTGAGCCACCTTTTTTTGTTTTGGCTCTGCGACCGCTGGTGGACTTGGGTCCAACTCGAAATCGAAATTCGGGGACGGGCTCAGAGAAGGGCTGGGAGCTGCCTGCTTCGCGACAGACGCTTCTGTCCCAAACTCCTCTCCCCTATTTTCTGGCGAGAAGTTAGGGGAAGGCGTTTTGAGATATTGAGAAAGAGTCTTTTCCGCCTCGGCTGTGTTGTCAATTGTGTTGTCCATTCCGGAGGCCTCCTTGTCGCTTGAGCTATCCAAAGCGAGGGCATTTTTGAGACGCTCTTCCCAACTTTTCAGCGGAGCCATGTTGCTTGCCAACGCGTCCGTGGGGTTTTTCTTCGACGTGAGATTGCCCGCCGTTGATGGCTCGGCAGGATCGAGTACGCGCACTTCGGGCAAAGAAATCTGCACCGTTTCGCTCAGCGAAAAAACCGCGTGACACTCGGGGCATTCCGCGCGATCGGTCGCTACGATCGACGTTGGCAGGCCAAGTTGCTTGGCACATTTTGGACAGGTGGCGATCTTCGCCATGATGGTCGGTTCCTGGGAATACGATTGGCTAGTGCCTCGATTTTATCAACTCCAAGCACTTTTGTCGGGGCGTATTCTAACTTCTATTGCTACATTTCACTAAACTGCCGAGCCACGACCGTGAGGGAGCGTCCGAGTAGGCAAAGAACTCGATTGGACGCTTCCTCACGGTCGCGGTTCGGATAGAAAAAGAGCTAAGCTGGGTCAAATATTCCGGCGCAGAAGGCTGCTAGCAGGTGTTTCAGAGCCCGTAAATCTCGCCGTACTTTGCCGTGAGCTGACTGATCAGCGGCTCGTGCTGAAGCGGTGTGCCGGTGATTCTCTCGACCAGCTCCGCCGGCGAATAGCGACGGCCATGCCGATGAATGTTCTCTCGCAGCCAAGACAATAACGAAGAGAAATCGCCCTTCCGGAAGCTTGCATCAAGGTCGCCCAAGTCCGCCGCCGCTTGTCGGAAAAACTGCGCTGAATACAAGTTGCCCAGCGCATACGTCGGAAAATAGCCGAACAAGCCTGCGCTCCAGTGGACATCTTGCAACACTCCGTCGGCATCGCTGGGCGGAGTGATGCCAAGGTAGTGCTGGTACTTTTCGTTCCAAGCCCCCGGCAAATCAGCCACCTGCAATCGATCTTCAATCAGGGCTTGCTCCAATTCAAACCGAATCAGAATATGCAGATTGTAAGTCACCTCGTCCGCCTCGACACGAACGAGCGACGGTCGCACATCGTTGATCGCCCCATAAAACTCTTCTTTCGCGACGTCTTTTAGCGCCGCAGGAAACGCCGCCTGTGCCTGCGGGTAAAAATGTTCCCAAAACGCACGGCTGCGTCCGACTTGGTTTTCCCACATCCTCGATTGCGATTCGTGGATTCCCAACGAAACATCTTCGCCGATTGGCAGCCCGTAATGCTTTCGTGGCAGCCCTTGGTCGTACAGTCCGTGGCCCGTTTCGTGCAAGATGCCAAAGAACGCGTCGGAAAATGCGTGTTCGTCATAGCGAGTTGTAATTCGCACATCGCCCGGCCCCAGTCCGGTGCAAAACGGATGCGCCGTCACGTCGAGCCGCCCCGCGCCAAAATCAAAACCTATCCGCTTGGCAGCCGCGATGCCAAACGATTCTTGCGCCTCGACCGGATAGCTGCGCGCGAGCAGCGACGCATCGGGCCGCTGCTTACTCTCGGCAATCGCTTGCACGAGCGGTACTAGCGCATCGCGCAGTTCGCTCAGCACGCGCGCGACATTCGCCGTCGACTCGCCCGGTTCGTAATCGTCGAGCAGCGGATCGTACGGTGTCTGTTCGTAGCCGAGCGCCGCCGCCTCTTCGCGTTTCAGGCAGAGGATCTCTTCGAGGTTCGGCTGAAACTTTTTGAAATCGTCAGCGTTTCGGGCTTCGACCCAAACTTGTTGCCCGAGCGTGCAAGCTTTGGCCAGTTGCTCGACAAGCGATTGCGGCAACCGAGTTTTCTTGTCGTAGTCGCGCCGCAGGTGAGCAATGTTTGCGCCCGTGTCGCTCGTGGGATCGTCCGCCAAGGGGCTATCAACGAGCTGATCAAGCCACTCGCCGATTTCGGGGGCCGTCTGTTTTTGATGCACCAGCCCCGCCATGTAGGCCATCTGATCCGCGCGGTAGGCCCCGCCTGCTTTGGGCATCTTGGTCTGCTCGTCCCATTCGAGCAGATGCTGAATCCGTGCCAGCAGGGTCGCTTCTTGCACGGCATCGCACAGTTTTTGGTAGATTGGTTGATCTGCTCGATTGTTTTCGCTGGTCACGCGATTCACCTCATTCACGACAGTTGACATCCGTCCACCCCTACGCCAAATTGGAGCGGAGCAATTCGCGACTGACAAGGCCATCCTTTAAGGCATATCAACAATGATCGATACCAAAACCGCACCTCGCCGCGAAATCACCTTCGCTACGCTCGACGAAGTCGTCGCCGACGCCGAGCGGCTGGTCGCCGCAAATGCAACGACCACCGGCAACTGGTCGCTCGGCCAAATCTTAGAGCATCTCGCCGTAGTCATGGACAAAACTATTGACGGCTCCGAGAACACGCCGCCACTGCCGATACGATTGATCGGGCGCTGGTTCTTGAAGAAACGTTTTTTGCGCAACGGAATGCCTGCCGGCTATCAGCTCAAAGGGGGTATCGCCAAAGAGTTCCTCCCCGAGGAGACCGACTCGCAGCAAGCCCTAGAACACCTTCGCCAAGCAGTCCAGCGATTGAAAAACCACAAAGAGGATATTGCCCATCCGTTTTTTGGCCCTCTGACCCACGAAGAATACGTAGGGATCAACTGCCGCCACGCCGAGTTGCATTTAAGCTTTGTAAAGGAAGGATGAGAGTGGAAGGATGAAAAGTATCACCCTTCACCCTTGGCCCTTGGCCCTGTAAGAAATATTGTGTCAGCTATCAGCATTCGGTAGAAGTATGTTCACCACCGTTTTCTGACTAGGAGAGTGACACATGGATGAGAAATTACAATCGCGTGTCGAACAGCTAGCAGAAGAATTTGCCGGTTCAGCGACGACGATCGAAGAAGTCAACCAGCTGATGCGTTTGATGATGAAGTCGAGTTTTGAGAAGATGCTCAACACCGAGTTGGACGTCCACTTGGGCCGCAAAGGAGATGCCGATTCTCCGGCCGCTGAAGAAGCGAAGCGATCGGGCAATCGTCGCAACGGTCGCTCGAAGAAGGCTGTGCAGGGCGAACTGGACGAAGTGACGCTCAACACGCCTCGCGACCGCAACGGCACGTTTGAGCCGCAGATCATCGAAAAACACCAGCGACGCA
>JAADGD010000239.1 GCA_013152515.1 Planctomycetota bacterium | reverse complement strand
AGCTGTGGCCGAATTCGCAACTAGAATTTCAAAAGCCAAGCCGAATGGACGTGATCGGATTCGTGCTCTGCGTGATCGCTTGTTTTGGAATCATCGGGCTGGCCATGTTGCTCATCGGGATTGGTGCGTAGGGGGTTGGCAAAGACGTTTTAAGATTGAACCGTCGGCGATTGGGATGTGTTGATTTAATCGTGGAATAGGCTTCCAGCCTGTAACGGAGGAAATTTCAGACAAAATTGGTGATTGCACTGGGGGATACGTACAGGCTGGAAGCCTATTCCACGGATTGGGAAGCAATAAATCAACACGCCGCTAGCCTTCACCCTCGTTTTCCACTTGCGGCAACAGTCGTTTGAAATCTCCCGCTAGCCAGCGCGCAATGTCGTTGCGATACCATTTTGAAAAGCGGCTTTCGCTTGCACCACCGGGGAGATTGGTCCACGCTTCCTGCGTGCCAAGATCGGTGACCAGGTGGTAGCTCGGGGCAAAGCTCGACTCGCGCGTGGCGGTCGCGAGCAGGTGCCCTTGGAACGGTGTCGCCTGACAGCCGGGCATTGCTTTGCGTTCGGAACGAAAGCCGAGCAATTTTCCGACACGGCTGCCCTCGAAAAAACGATTCGTAAAGTGAAACGCATTGATCTCGCCCCAGGGAGCGATCGGTTCTTCGGCAGCGCGCTCTGCAGCGATGCGAATCAATTCGCCTTTGTCGCGACTTTGCCACCACAGCGAATCGGGCCTGCAGAGCAAGTCGTCGATCGCGGTGAGGATCATCGAAGAGTAGCCCATCCGCGTGCAGAGAAAAAGCATCCGCCGCCAACCGATGCCTTCTTCGTGACCGAAGATTTCTAGCACGACATGGCGATAAAGATGCTGAAACGCAGTCGCGGCGGTACTCTCGGGATGGTAACGCAGATCCCAGTCGGTCAGTGTTTCTTTCAGGGGCCCGTCGGGCGTGTGGGGCAGAAAGATCGGCAGCAACCGGCGGGCTTGCAGGCTGGTCACGTCGTATTGAAGTTGCTGCATATCTTCGAGAGTCACTTGCTCTAGCTCGTGCAGTCGTTCGACGATTCGCTGTTTGCGATAACCGGCCAAAGCGTGACTATGCAAGTAAAATTCGCCAGCGCGATCGAGATTTTCGTTGGCGCTGGCAAGATAACCTTCGGCTGGATCGTACAAACCGGGAAGCAAGTCGTCGTCGAGTCGGCCTTGCCAGTGCGTGGATTCGTCCCAAGCCAGCGCGGGCACAATCCCGACCTGACCTTCGGGTCGCTGCGGCAGCCAGCCACTTGCCTGACGACCGATGTGTCCGTCGGCGTCGGCAAATACCCAAACAAGCGTCGGGTGCGGATTTTCTCGGACGACGTCCATCGCTTGCTTTGTGTCGTCGCATTGCATCACGTCGAGCCAGCAACCGATCGAACGCCCAGCACCTGCATGGCTACCAATCCACGCGGCAGAAAGGTATTTTCCTGGCTCTTGATCCGTGAGATCCCAAAGCACTGTTCCCTGCTCGTTCTCGAATACCTGCATTGTGGACGGTTGAGCATTCTTGCATTCGATCACTTCTTCGCGAAGCAGAAAATCGTGCCAATGCTCTTCGCGACGATACTGCCACCCGGTCGCACCGCCCGGTCGACAATCTTCGACGAAATAGTCGCTCGTGTCGGCGTGCAGATACGTGACCCCCCAAGCCAATTGCCGCGACCGACCGACCGCCATCAATGGGCAGCCGGGCAACGTCGCCCCCATCACATAGTTGTCGTCAGCCTCGCTATACACCGAGTCCTTTTCTCCTGGCCAATGCAAAGCGGCTTCGTACCAAATCGCCGGCAGGCGGTTGACTTCCAAATGCGGATCGGAGGCTAAGAGTGCATGGCCTGTTGCGCTGCGTCGAGGCGCGACCGCCCAAGCGTTGCTTCCCGCCAAGCGAGGTAAGTCGGCGAGCATTTCGAGCGCTTCATCCGACAGGCGACGCTCGATGCGAATGTCGAGCAGCGGCTCGAAATCAACGTGGTCCAAGTAGGGCGACATCAACTCGCGCAACAGTTCGGGCCGGACACCCGCCTGTATCAATTCCAACAACAGCCGTTCATTTTCTTGGGCGACAACCGCTAGGCCGGCAAAGCTCAGCAAGTTGCCAATCGCCAACACAGCAGTTGGTTGCCACGGGCGAGGCCGAAAACCGGTGACCCACATCGGTAGCGTGCGGCCCGATTCTTGCAAGCCATCGTTCACACCGTTGCAGTAACAGTCGAGTTGCTCGCGCGTTTGCGGTCGCAGGTTTTCGACTTCGTTGTCGAGATCGAGATGCAAACCCGCCCGACGAAAAAACCGATCGGTCTCGACCAACTCAGGCTTGTTGGCGATCCGAGCCGCCGCCTCGCCTTGCGCGACTACTCGAGAGAAAAATATCTGCGTCGGCCGATCGATCGCGTGCAGGTAGCCCAACGCGTAAAGCGCATCGTGCCAACTGCCCGCCTCGATGTGCGCCACGCCTGCTTCGTCGCGAACTGCTTGGAAATCGACTTGTGCCGATTTGGTTGAAATGCGATCCATGCTCTAAGTGTAGAGGCAGATCGCCAATTGAGGTATTGCAAATTGTCCATTGCAAATTGCAAATCTGCATTGGTCAATTTGCAATGGTTTAATTTGCAATGACTCTATTTCTTGCGGTGACGAATCTTGGCGCGCATGCGGCGCTTCTTACGACCTAGTTTCCGTCGACCTTTACCTGACTTTTTTGTTCCCAATAGATTCTCCAATCAATTTGTTTTGTTGAACACGATTTTCAGCAGTCTTGTGATTCACCTCACACCGAGGCGAATCGTCTAGTTTAGCATCGCTGCCCACACGAGGGCAAGCAAAGCGTAATTTCGTACCAGGCAAACTGCAAAGTCACTCTTTCTTCCCTCGCCGACAAGACTCTAACCACAACGGCACAACGAGCACAACGCAAGAACTCGTCGTGTCCGTCGTGTCGTTGTGGTTCATTTTCCGATCCTTGGCGCTAAAAATGCGACTTTGCAGTTCGCCTGTAATATCGTACCTGTATTATCGTAATAGTGGGCGATACTGGATTCGAACCGGTGACCCCTAGCTTGTCGAGCTAGTGCTCTAACCAACTGAGCTAATCGCCCTGACTTGTTTTGCTCGGCTACTAGCTGCAACCGAGAATCCTGGAGTCTAGCATCCCCTCGTACAGCGTGGTAGGCCTGTAAGGCGAGACTTTTGGGGTTTCAGACGAATGAGAGGCCGTAAAATGGGCTACTTGTGGATGGTTTCTGTCTCTACGGTCGATCTGTGCCAGCAGAAGTTCTGTTTTGGCTTGTCAGAATCGACCAAGTAGGCTCTATTCGGGGCTTAGTTCGAGTCATTTCCTCGTTCGTTTTCGTTAGCAGTAGGTTGGGCAGCTGCCTGAAAAAGAGTCGCCCTTAAAAAAAGATAGGTGTCGGCACGGATGGTGTGCCCTTCGTTGTGGCCAGATCGGTTATGTGGCCCAATTGAATGCTGGAGGATAGGCGAATGCTGAAGGACAGGCAAGAATTGTTCGTTTTTGGAGAGCTGGCCCTCTTCCTAGCGGCCTGGGGTCTAGGCCTCGCCGCCGCAGTCGACGACTACCGCGGGCGCACCAACGCCAGTGCCGAAAATAACGTGGCTGCCAATTCCATTGACGCGGGTGGCGATTTCTCGGGGCCTCCCTTTCGACAGCAACGAAGCGAGTTTAAGTGATTCGCTGACAGCGTAGGACGGCCCCCCTCTCCTTGGGTTTTGCCAAGCGAGCCAAAACGTGTTTTTGTTGGCAAAACCTCACGACTTTTGCACCTCTTGCTTCTCGTCCGACGCAGGTTTTTCAGGGGTTTCTCGTTTTTGGGCGTTGCAAAAACCGTGAAGTTTTGCCAAATCGAGGTCGTCCAACTTGGCAAAACCTCGTTCGCTTTCTGGGCTCCTTTCGTTTTCCGAATGGGCCTCCGATCGTCCTGTCATTTCGCTGAGCTTACGATCGAGTTCCTCCCACGGATCGCTGACGGGCTCTTTCTTGGCAAAAAATTCCATTGCCTGGCGTAACGAGTTGCCTGAGCGTTGCGTGTCCCAAGCGTGGCGCATGGCGTAGTTGATCGTCGCTTGCACGCGCTCGGCGACTCGCTCTCGTTGCAACGGATGATCAATCTCGTCGTCGAAAATGGCCATCAAATCGCGGGCCAAGGCGCGCAGTTCCTTGGCTCCCAACGAGTTCCGATAGCGACGCCCAAACTGCTCGGGGTCAGACCGTTCCAGCATCCACGCCGCTGCGCGCCAATTCGTCTGCACCGCCTGACGCATCGCCTGCAGCGGCCCCAGTTGTGTGGTCGCTTTGGCCCGCCGAAGTTGTTCGCGAAATTCGTCATCCTGCCGAGCTTCCCGGCAGATCGTACTGTGCGAACACCCCACATACTGGGCCGCCCGCTCAATTCCCGCCCCCGCGGTCACCAACGCACAAATTTCACGACGTTTCGTCTCATCCAGCGCACGCGGGCGCCCATTTTTCGACATACAATGCTCCGGCAAAGGTAGGGTCGGTGGGCAGTTCCCACAAAGAATTCCTCACCCTTACCGTTCTAGCGGATTGCGCGGCCAATTTCAGCAAGAAAATTTGGGCCTGTTTTGGGAGGGGCGAGTGGGATTTTTTTGGGGGGGGCGTTTAGACGCGTCGGTGTGTCCCGCCGACGCTAGTTAGCGACACGCTGTCCTAAGCTTTGGTTGGAGGGTCCTAGGGGTGTGGATTTTACGAAAGAAACTCAGAAACTGGGTTGCTATCAAGGAAATGAGAAAAATTCCGATGCGTTAGACACGGGGGGAGGAATAGATGTTAGAATATGCGACATTCAGAGCTTGGAGTGGTTCAGGAAGACCCATATGGGAAATTCCGGGTTGATATTCTAGGCAATGGTCTAACCACACTTGGCATCAATAGTAAAGAAGACCATCTGACTGGTGTTATCTCGACCTTCGGTGAGCCGCGTACGGAAAGCTTCAATGAATATTTTGCCCAAGTCGTAGTCGAGCCTGGACTCAGTGGGACTCAAACGGTTCGATTTGCTCTGGCGGGAGTTCAGGTTTTAGAAATAGTGACAGGGAGCTTCGGCGTGCCGGAGCCAACGAGCTTTACGTTGGCTAGTCTTGGCAATCTCAGTTCAGTTGCCAGTCACCGTCGCAGGGAAAACCGAGGAGTATTACACCAATCATTGCGTGACTAAACGTGAAGTCTACTCTCGATGCGGTAAGGGAAATTACAACGGTGTGAAACCTATATTTCGACAATTTACAAACTGAACCTGGAGATGAACTGATGAATTGGAAAAGAGAAGCAGCACCACTTGGCGCTATGTTGTCACTGATTATTATTTGTTCAACAGCGTCCGCTACGCCGATGGTTCATATCGACCGGACTATCTCGAGAGAGGGTAACGACATCTATGCAATGTCTCTTGACCTTGGGGACCTCAACGGCAATATCAACGTATTCGAGGTTACAATAACCCCGGACCAAGGTGAGTTTCTGAACATCTCACCGTTCGGAATAGACTCCGCAAGCTTGATTCCACACGAAGCCGGAGCTGAAGCTACTTTTACCAACGCGCTCATCTCATTGCCACCACCGTTAGGTGGGTTAGGCCTCATTCAACTGGGTGGATACGATGAAGTTCGAAATCGGTTTTTCTATGCTGCAGGGCCGCTTGGGGAGAGAATAACCCTTGATGGTTCGTTGTTCATTAAC
>JAADGD010000145.1:6014-11417 GCA_013152515.1 Planctomycetota bacterium | reverse complement strand
AAATCCCCCAACCCTTGGCTTGCGCCAAGGGCTAGGGAGAAATTGCTATCGATTGCGACCATTAAAAGACGACGTCGATGGCATCTTTTTCGACAATGTCACTCGGGTCGAGGATCAAGAAGTCGACTTCGCCATCGCGGGCATCGATCTTATCGGCTCCTAAGCCACCGAAGAAGATATCGTTGCCCGAACCGCCGTGCAGCGAATCGTTGCCACGACCGCCGAGCATGATGTCGTTGCCTGAGCCGCCGCGGATCGCATCTTCGCCGTCACCGCCGTTGATGACATCGTTGCCGCGACCGCCGAACAGACGATCATTGCCACGGTTGCCGTTGATCCAATCGCGACCTGCTGCGCCGACGATCAAGTCGTTCCCGGCACCACCGTTGAGGAAGTCATTTCCTGAGCCGCCGTTGATCTTATCATTTCCACGACCACCGAGGATACGATCGTTGCCCATCATGCCGAGCAAGACATCGTCGCCGAGTCCACCGAAGATCGCGTCGTTGCCACGACTTAGTGCAACGTCGACCGCAGTGGCCGACAACGCGTTGGCAGGTTGCACTGCTTCAGCGGCATCGATTTCGCGGAAGAGCACGTCGGCCTCTGGTAGGCCTTCGCGTTCAATCACGTCGTCGACCACAGGCTCGTCAAGGGGATCAGCAGGTTCCAGAGCGGGACCGTTGAGCGGATCGCCGATAATAAGGTCGTTACCGGCACCACCATCGAGCTTATCACTGCCACGACCGCCGAGAATGTAATCTCGGCCACCGCCGCCGCGCACGCCATCATTGCCAGCACCGGCCAGGATAATATCGGAACCGGCACCGCCGTTGACCGTGTCGTTGCCATTGCCAGCCAGCACGATGTCGTCACCGCTACCTGCGGAGATTTTGTCGTTGCCAGAGTTGACGTTCCCGTAACGCCGCGCGTAATCATGCAGACCCGCGTAGTCTTCAGGAATGCCATTGGTAGCATCGCCAAAGAGCCAGTCGTTGCCGGCACCGCCTGAGATACGATCGTTGCCGCTGCCACCAGCAATGGCATCAGCACCGCGACCGCCGCTGAGGTTGTCGTTGCCACGACCGCCCAAGATGGCGTCGTTGCCCCAACCACCAGAGATCGTGTCGTCACCGGCACGGCCTTCAATCAGGTCATTCCCTGCGCCGCCACGAATGCGGTCATTGCCAGCACCACCGATGATGTAGTCGTTACCACTACCACCTTGGATGCCATCGTTGCCTTCGCCACCTAGGATTTTCGTCCATTGAGAGACGCTCTTATCGATGCGAACTTTGTCGTTGCCATCTTTGGCGTTGACGTAGATGCCATCGATAGAATCACTATCGTAGACGCTTACGTCTCCGTTGACGTTCACTCGCAACATATTATCCGCATCGACAAACGCGCTGATGCGATCGGCCTCGTTCGTACCTTCGACAATGACAACTGCCGTAGGTGGATTAAGCAGATCAATGTCGTCGATCGGCTGTGGTGCAACGAGCGCCACATCCGCAGCAAGCAACACTTTGGTTTCCAAAGATTCGAAAGACATACGACGCCTCGAACGATTGGCTTTAATTTTTCTCTTCTGGTTCTTCTTACGACGCGAAAACTTTGACATGATAAAACATCTCCTCTCACAGTGACGCCCCCAGGCGGTAAAAACCCCTTGGCCCTGCTTGTGGCAATTGGTTTGAGTTACGAATTGCGAGTTGTGGGTTACGAGTTTGGAAAGGCGTAGCCTTCGTGTTTTTCTCGCAACTCGTAACTCTCGCCTCGCAACTTGCGTAAGTGCGCATCGCTAGCGCAAAAAGATCGATTGGAAAAAGAAACGTTTGTTCCAAGCAAACCGTTTTGGGCAGAAAAGGCGTACCTTCCCTGCAAAAAACAAATTCGTGCTAGTGGCCTGAGTTATGAGACCTGTGCGTACCTTGCAAAAAGCCAATCGCCCCTGACTGACCCCGTGTCGAGTGACCCCGTCCCTAAAAGTTAAAGTCACTCGGCACAGTTAGTGTCGCCCCCAGACGACCCATCCTCAGCTTTCTGGCCAGATCGCTAAGGAAAACGCTTTTTAGCCCGTGTCCCCCGACACTCAGGCTTACAGATAGAAACCCCGAAGAAACTCGCAGGTTCTCCCTATAGTAGATAGATTTTTCGGAAATGTCAAGATTGTCGAGACAGAAACTTCAGGGCGGCGTTTTCCAGCAATTTTACGCTTCATCTAGTATCGCTAGCACTGCAACTGTTAAGCTCGCCCCACTTTATGGTCGATAAAAGATATCTGCCCATGAAGCTCGGTTGACTAGCCGATCTTGTCCCCGCTGGTCTTGACGATAAAAGGACCAACTGGGACGATCCCCGCCCCCGTATTCTTTGCCCGTTCGTCACTCTGTTTTTTTGTGGTGTTACCATGCCTAGCCCTTTCGCGTTGCGCCTTCCTCGAATAGTAAATTCTGCCGTGAAGTTGGCTATTGGTTTTGCTTTGCTTGTTTGCATAAGTTTTGCCGGTTGCCGGTCACCCTACTACGCCGATCGGGGCGCTGGCCTGGGCGCACTTGCCGGGGCAGGTGCCGGTGCGATTATCGGCAATGCGACCGGAGGCAACGCCGGCAGCGGCGCGCTGATCGGAGCAGGCTTAGGCGCGTTGACCGGTGCAGCGGTCGGTAACGAAATGGATGCGATGGCCGCCCAAAACCGCGCTGCCATCGCCGCCCAGATGGGACGCCAAGTCCAAGCCGGGGCCGCCAACATCCAAGAAGTCGTAAGCATGTCGCGTGCCGGCGTGGATCAAAGGTTGATTCAAAACTACGTGCGTACGTCAGGCGTCGTCGCACCGCTCGCGGCAAGAGATGTCATCTACCTGCACGAACAAGGGGTCTCAGCCGACGTGATTCAGGTGATGCAAAACCCACCCGCCAGGGCACCAGGCTTCGTCGCGGGTGCCCCGCCGATGATCGTGGAAGAACATTACTACGGTCCGCCCGTTTATGTTGCTCCTCACTTCGGTTATCACCATTGAATGTGAGATTGATAAGGTATAGTTGAAGATGTTATCGTTGAGAGGAATCTCTTTTCCACATCCTCAATCTAAAATCCCACATCAAACATCCCCCCATGCGTGCAGAAGTCATAGCCATCGGTGACGAGTTGACCACCGGACAACGATTGGACACCAATACCCAATGGTTGAGCCAGCGGCTGACCGAACTGGGCGTGCAAGTCGCGTTTCATACTACGATCACCGACGAGCTAGCTGACAATGTCGCTGCTTTTCGTGCTGCGATCAATCGCGTTGACATCGTCGTTGCCACGGGCGGGCTAGGTCCAACCGCCGATGATCTCACACGCGATGCGATTGCTGCAGCAACCAACACCGAATTGGTTTGCGACGAAGCCTCGCTGATGCACATCAAAAGTCTCTTCGCCAGTCGCGGACGCCAGATGCCTGAGCGCAACGAAGTGCAAGCCGATTTTCCGGTGGGTTCGGTGCCGATTTTCAACCCGCATGGTACGGCTCCTGGTATCGAGATGTCGATGGTTGGCGAGGACGGTAAGCGATGCACCCTGTTTGCTTTGCCCGGGGTGCCGGCAGAGATGTTCGAGATGTGGGAGGCGACCGTTGCTCCGCGAATCCTCGCGCTGCAACCTGAGCCGCGCGTGATTCGCCATCGTCGGATCAAGTGTTTCGGCGTTGGCGAAAGTACGCTCGAAGCGATGCTGCCCGATCTCATTCGGCGCGATCGCGAACCGCGTGTCGGCATCACGGTCAGCGACGCGACCCTTACGCTTCGCATTACGGCAACCGGTCGCGACGAAGCCACATGTTTCGCAGCGATGGAGCCGACGATTGCGACGATTTACGAATCACTAGGCGACTTGGTTTTTGGTGAAGAGGACGACGAACTGCAACACACGGTTATTCGGCTGTTAGCAGAGCGCAACCTAACGCTCGCCGTTGAAGATTGGGCTACCGGCGAGCTACTAACAGGATGGTTAGCAGCGGCCGACGAAGAATCACACGTCTATCGAACCAATCCAAATCCCTCTGCCGATCTTGTTGCCGAACTGGCTGCCCAGCCGCACAGTGTCGCTGCCGCCATTGAAATCGCCGAAAGAGTTCGCCGCGAAACGCAAGCCGACATCGGCCTCGGCATAGCCGCTTTTCCAGCGCAAACCGAAGGCCCCGAGGCGCACATTTACGCCGCTTTGGCATTGCCCGGGCAGACGCGTAAGCTGTGTTTTTCTTGCGCGGCCCACCCTTCGATCGTACACAGTCGGACAGCAAAACAGGCGCTCAATGCTCTACGTTTAGCGCTGGTTTGACGCTATATTAACAGGCATGACCAAACTCCGCCTTGCCGCCGCCAGCGTCAATCAAACGCAGCTCGCTTGGGAAACCAACCACCAAAATCTACTCGCTGCCATGACTGCCGCGCGCGAATCCGAGGCCAGCATCCTCTGCCTGCCCGAACTCGCTATCAGCGGCTATGGGTGCGAAGATACTTTCTTCGCGACCGGAGTGCAGCAGACAGCACTGGAACTCCTGGCAGACCTAGTCCCTGAAACCAAGGGGTTGATCACCACGCTGGGATTGCCATTGCTGGTCGATGGCGATTTGTACAACGTCGTGGCCCTTTGCTGCGACGGGCAGTTGGCAGGCTTCGTCGGCAAACAACACTTGGCCGGTGATGGCATCCACTACGAGCCGCGCTGGTTCAAGCCTTGGACGAGCGGCGACGTACGCGAGGTTTCGATCAGCGGCAAGCCTTATCCCGTTGGCGATTTGCTATTCGACTGTGGCGGCGTCCTCGTTGGTATGGAAATTTGTCGCGACGCCTGGGTCGTCAATCGCCCGGGGGCTCGATTGGCCATGCGCGGTGCCGATATAATCCTCAACCCCAGCGCTAGTCACTTCGCGTTTGCCAAACAAGAAATCCGCCGCGAGTTTGTCCTGCGAGGCGCGCGCGACTATCACGTCAGTTATGCCTACGCCAATCTCCTCGGCAACGAATCGGGGCGGGCCATTTTTGACGGTGGCACGCTAATCGCCAGCGATGGAAAAATGCTCGCCGTAGGGCCACGTTTATCCTTCGCCGACTCAACCCTAGCCATCGCCGACATCAACACCGAAGCGACGCGACTCAGCCGCGAACAAGCAAACCACCCCCGACGCAACTCAGGCTCTTTCGGCGTCGCGACGGTCGACTGCAATTTCACATTCCCAAATATCCTCACGCCAAAAAAGCCAACGCCAGCGCTATCATGGGATACCTCCCCCCCTCCCAAAACAGAAGAGTTCGCCCGCGCCGTACCGCTCGCGCTGTACGACTATCTCCGCAAAAGCCGCGCCGGGGGATTGGTCGTTTCGCTCAGCGGCGGGGCTGATTCTTCTGCGGTCGT
>JAADGD010000145.1:0-5981 GCA_013152515.1 Planctomycetota bacterium | reverse complement strand
GCTGAACTTGGGCGTGAAGAATTTCTGCGGAAAATTTCGCCTAGCGCTCACGTCTCCGAGGCAACGAGCAATGCAGAGATCGTGAAAAAATTGCTTTCATGCGTTTATCAAGCGACGCGGAATAGTGGCGAGGTGACACGTTTCGCAGCAAGCAGCGTCGCTTCGGCGGTTGGCGCGGAGTTTTTGGAGTGGAATGTGGATGCGCTGGTTGACGGTTATATCGACATTGTTTCGCAAGCGGTGGGGCGTGAATTGAATTGGGAACAGGACGATGTCGCGATGCAAAATATCCAAGCGCGCGCGCGCGGCCCTGGGGCGTGGCTGCTGGCGAATTTGCGCGGATCGCTCCTCCTGGCAACCAGCAACCGGAGCGAAGCCGCCGTTGGCTACGCCACGATGGATGGCGACACTTGCGGCGGTCTGGCACCGATCACCGGAATCGACAAAGCTTATTTGCTCGAGTGGCTCCGGTGGATGGAACAGACAGGTCCGCTCGACGTTGGCCCGCTCGCGGCGCTCTCAGCCGTCAATGCCCAACAACCGACCGCCGAACTTCGTCCGCCTGCCGAAAACCAAACCGATGAAGATGACCTCATGCCGTACGCAGTGCTCGACGCGATCGAGCGTGCCGCGATTCGCGACAAGCAAATGCCGGTCGAAGTTTGGCAGACGCTCGAAGAGCAGTTTTCTGAGTACGATCCCAAGCAACTCGGTGTGTGGATCGAGCGGTTCTTTCAGCTTTGGTGCCGCAACCAATGGAAACGCGAACGCTACGCCCCTTCGTTTCACCTGGACGACGAGAACCTCGACCCCAAAACTTGGTGTCGCTTCCCGATTTTGTCGGGAGGCTTCCAGCGCGAGTTGGCAGAGCTACGCAAAATGTTGCAATAATAGTACCAAGAATTCGTGCAGGAAATCAAACAGCAAAGAAGGTTCATCCATGCTAATAACGGTTGGGGTTTTTGCAAGAGAGCGAAAATTTTCTGTGGAAAGTAATGAGGGGATAATCACGCAGAGGCGCAGAGTCACAGAGGAAAGAAGAGGGCTTCCACTGCGACTCTACGTCTCTGCGTGAGATTTGCTTGGATTACGGTCTGAACCCGCGCTGGGCAATCTGTGGTTGCTGACTTAGCGCTGTAGTTCTAGTACAATAAAATGGTTCTTCAGGGGTTTTAGTGGTTAGACGTCAGATGCTTTTTGTCCTGGAAGGACTTTTTGATAGTAGCCCAGCGATTTATCGCTGGGTACGCAAGCAGGCAATCCATGAGTCCTGGAGGGACGGCTGAAGTTTTTTTTAGTCTGACAGGGTCGTTGCAATTCTGTCGTCCCTCCAGGACTAGATGTCTTTTTTGTTCGTTTCCCAGCGATAAATCACTGGGCTATTATCAATTGTCCCTACCGGGACAAACAGTCGCTTATACTTTAGCCACTTAAACTCCTGAAGAACCCATGAAATCTACTCAACGCTGGGTTAGTTCACTCGTCACTCGCATTTTGGTCACTGAATTTCCATGAACAACCTTTTGAAAAGCTTTCTTGGCTTACTGTTTTTCTGCAATCTTTCGATCTCCACCAAGGTTTTTGCTGAAGAAAAACCGGACAAGATATTCCAAGCGGGTGTATTTGCGGTGGATATTACGCCTACCCAGTTCCCGGTCATAACGAATGGCTATTTTACAGAAAGAACTGAACAGCGTGCCATTGATCGGTTGATGTCTCGCGCATGGGTCTTGGACAATGGGGAAAACCGTCTCGCGATTGCTGTCGTCGATAGTCTGATGATTACAAGAGAGTTGCTCGACGAAGTCAAGCAGATGGTGACCCGTGCGACGGGCATTCCGGAGAATCGAATACTGATTTCAGCCACGCATACACACACAGCTCCCTCCGTGATGGCCTGTTTAGGCAGCCGAGCGGACAGAAATTACACGCAGTTTCTGCCAGCCCAGATTGCCAAAAGCATCGTCCTGGCAAACAAGAATCTCGTGCCTGCAAAAATTGGCTGGGCGGTCGTCCAGGACCATGAGCATAACCACTGCCGACGTTGGATTTTTCGTTCGGATCGCCTCCAGAAAGATCCGTTTGGTAGCAGCAACGTACGCGCGCACATGCACCCTGGTTATCTGAGTCCCAATCACATTGGACCTTCAGGGCCGGTTGACTCCGATCTTTCGTTGATTGCTCTCAAAACTCTCGACGGCAGGGTGCTGTCGGTGCTTGGCAATTATGCGATGCACTACTTCGGTTCTTCCGCAATATCTGCCGATGCCTGTGGACGCTTTGGAGAAAAGTTTGAGGCATTATTAGAAACACAGACCGTCCATCCAAAGTTTGTTGGCATTCTGTCTCAAGGAACAAGTGGCGATAGCCACTGGATGGATTACAGCAAGCCAAAGTTGAAAATCAATCTCGATCAGTACACCGAAGGGCTCGCGAAAACAGCCTACTCAGGGTTTCAAACCATCCAGTTTCACGACTGGGTTCCGCTCGCGATGGCCGAGCAAACCTTAAAACTCCGCAGACGGATTCCCGAGGCGGAGCGGTTGGCATGGGCGAGAGCCAGAATCGAAGCCTTGGGCGACAAAGCATTAAAAACACAACCCGACATTTACGCCCACGAACAAATATGCCTTCACGACGAACCAGAAGTCGAGCTCAAACTTCAGGCGATCCGAATTGGTGACCTTGGCATCACGGCTCTCCCGGACGAAGTTTACGGAATTACCGGCCTGAAACTAAAAGCACAGAGTCCACTGACAACGACGTTTAACATCGAATTGGCGAACGGTGCTTCGGGTTATATTCCACCTCCCGAGCAACATCACCTTGGAGGTTACACCACTTGGCCAGCCAGAACTGCAGGCTTAGAAGTTCAAGCAGAGCCTCAGATCGTCGAGACTTTGCTCACTTTGTTAGAAAAAGTTTCTGGCAAGCCGAGGCGGGCAATAGCTCCTCCAGAAAGTCCGTACATCAAGACGATCATGGCATCCAAGCCCGTCGCCTATTGGCAATTCGAGGAGATGGACAACTACACGGCCATCGATCGAATGCAGGCTCACCACGGCACTTTCGAACCGGGCGTTGTCCGCTATCTTCCTGGCCCGGCGGGGGCGGGGATAACCGCTGGACTCCGCGGCAACCGCGCCGCCCACTTTGCTGGGGGACGAATGCGCGCCACTTGCCAAGGATTAGGCGAGACCTACTCGGTCGAGTGCTGGTTTTGGAATGGTTTTCCGACAGAGGTCCGCGCCGTCACGGGATACTTTTTTTCGCGTGGGAAAGAAGGCGACACGCTCGCCGCAGGAGATCATCTCGGTATCGGCGGCACTCATCAAGACGGAAAAGCTGCCGGGAAGCTGATCTTCTTCAACGGCAACCGCGCGAATCAACTGCTCGTCGGCAAGACCAAGCTCAAGCTCAGAACATGGAATCATGTCGTTCTGGTTCGAGAGGCCGACCAGATCACCGTCTATCTCAACGGCCAGAAGACGCCCGAGATACAGGGTCAAGCAAAGTTTACTTGTCCCGCTGAGGCTGACATCTTCGTCGGCGGTCGAAACGACAACTTTGCACTCTTTGAAGGCAAAGTCGACGAAGTCTCGCTCTACGATCGAGTTCTTCAGGCCGCAGAAGTCGTCGATCACTTCCAGCAGGCTGACGTCCGGCGGCAAGCGGTGAGCTTAAAAAAAAACGTCGCGACGAATGACCCTCAACCCGAGTCGCAAGCACTTTCGCCCACCGATTCGCTAGCGACGATTCATGTGCCCGAGGGATACACAATTGAACTGGTCGCCTCCGAGCCACTCATCCGCGACCCCGTCGCGTTGGCCTGGGACGAACAAGGACGGCTTTGGGTTGCCGAAATGTCTGACTATCCTCTTGGCATCGATGGCCAAGGAAAACCGGGCGGCCGGATTCGTGTCTTGGAAGACACCAACAACGATGGCACCTACGATCAATCACACATCTTTGTGGACGGCCTGTCCTTTCCCTCTGGAGTGCTACCTTGGAGGCAAGGTGTGCTAATCACTGCGGCCCCCAATATTCTTTACGCCGTAGATACCGACCACGATGGCAAAGCCGACAAAACCGAAATCCTTTTCGCCGGATTCCAAGAGCGAAATCAACAGCTACGTGTCAATGGCTTACGTTGGGGACTCGACAATTGGATTTACTGCGCCAGCGGATCGCATGTCGCTCGCTACGACGACGCCAGCCGAATTCTCTCGACAAAAACTGGCGAGATGGTCTTGATCGGCAGTCGCGACTTTCGCATTCGGCCAGCCACCGGTGAGCTTGATCCGCAGGCAGGGCCTTCCCAATTTGGCCGCAATCGCGACGACTGGGGAAACTGGTTCGGCAGTATGAATAGCCATCCGCTCTGGCACTACGTGCTCGAAGATCATTACACACGCCGCAATCCCCATGCAGCCCCGCCCGCGCCGCGCCGGCAGCTCATCCTGCCGCGTAATCCCAAAGTTTATCCGGCCAAAGCCCCACAAAAACGTTTTCACAATTTCCAGCAGTCGGGACGATTCACTTCGGCATGTTCGGCGATAATCTATCGGGACCAACAACTGTTCACGGACAACGTCGATCAACATGGGTTTACCTGCGAGCCTTTCCACAATCTGGTGCAACATTTCGCTCTTCAAAACGAGGGCGTAAGTTTCTCAGCCGAACGTTCGCCTGCCAACGCGAAACTCGATTTCTTCGCCTCGACCGATCGCTGGTGTCGGCCCGTTTTTGCGACCACCGGCCCCGACGGAGCTTTATGGATTGCAGACATGTATCGCTACATGATTGAACACCCCCAATGGCTAACGCCCGAAGGTCGCCAAGAGCTAAAGCCATTTTTTCGTCACGGCGAGACTCAGGGGAGGATTTATCGAATTTTTCCGAAAGGGAAGAAGCCGAGAAAAATCCTCAACCTCAAAAAGCTCTCCAACCAGGCCTTGATCGAAGCACTAGAAACCCCCAACGGTGTGCAACGCGACCTTATCCAACAAGCACTCCTCGCACGGTCTGACCCGGCCATCAAACCGCTGCTAGTTTCCCTCGTAAAAAATAGCCCACAGCCACTCGCTCGACTCCATGCCCTCTGCACGCTCGAGGGCCTTGATGCCATCACGCCCGAAATTTTGCTCGTCGCATTGGCCGATCAGCATTCAGGTGTCCAACGTCACGCAATACGCATCGCCGAGCCGATCGCGGGAGCGAATCCCCAAGTGCTGGCAGTCGCGACCGAGTTAGTCAGCAGCGCAAACGCAAAAGTCCGCCAGCAACTGGCCTATTCGCTAGGAGAATGGCCAGACGAGAAGAGTGCGCGCACCCTGGCTCGACTGATGATCCAAGACCATGCAGACATCTATTTGACCGCGGCGGCCATGAGTTCTATCTCGGAACAGAACATCGAAGTCCTCCTGCAAACGGTTCTCACCCACAGCGACATGGGTAGCCAAGGCCGCTTGCTCAATCGGTTGGTCGAACAAGCGATTGCATTCGGAAGCGACGCGGTAGCTCGCGAGTCGCTGCGTCATTTCCTTGCTCCTGTCAACGAACAGACGACCCAAGCAAAATTCGATTTCCTCGCCGGATTATTCAAATCGTTGAAGACGCATCAAATCTCACTCGCTACTTTTTTTGGATCGGAAGAGGCTCTTTTCCGTCAATAATCGAAACAACTAGCGAACCTCGCCAGAGAAACCGTCGTCGACGGCGAAGCCGACCAGTCGTTCCGTCTCGCGGCAATCCCTCTGTTGGCGCAATTTCCGGAACGCCAGCAAGAAGAATTGCAACTATTGGCAGAAAATCTCACTCCGCAAAACTCGCCAGCAATTCAATCTGCCACAATTGCGTTCTTGTCGACTTTTCAGAATGCAGAAATTGCAAATTTACTGCTCGACAACTGGCAAAGTCATCCCCCCACGGTCCGCACTCAAATTCTCAACAGCTTACTCAGCCGTCCTCACTGGTTGAGT
>JAADGD010000083.1 GCA_013152515.1 Planctomycetota bacterium | reverse complement strand
AGCTTTCGCAACGAGATCACCCCGCGCAACTTTACGTTCCGCTCGCGCGAGTTCGAGCAGATGGAAATCGAATTTTTCTGCCATCCCGACTCGTCGGCCGACTGGTACACCTATTGGCGCGACCGCCGCTTTAAGTGGTACCAAGATCTCGGCCTAGCCGGCGAGCGATTACAGCTACGCGACCATGCTGAAGACGAACTGAGCCACTACAGCACCGGCACCGCCGACATCGAGTACGCCTTTCCGTTTTTGCCCGAGGGCGAGTACGGCGAACTCGAAGGCATCGCCCACCGTGGCGATTTTGATCTGCGTAGCCATATGGAAGGCAAGCTCGATCCCAATTCGTGCCCGCTCGAAGTCGAGCTAAACGAACACGGAAAACCCAAGTACAAAGGCAGCGGCCGCGATCTCACTTACCGCGATCCCGTCTCCAACGAGAAATTCCTGCCGCACGTCATCGAACCCTCCGCCGGCGCCGACCGCGCCACGCTCGCTTTTCTGTGCGAGGCCTACACCGAAGACGAGCAGCCCGACGACAAAGGAAAAATGCAAACGCGCGTCGTGATGAAATTCCACCCGCGCATCGCGCCGATCAAAGCGGCCGTCTTTCCGCTGGTAAAAAAAGATGGCATGCCTGAGATCGCCAAAGACATTTACCGCGCGCTGAAAAAACAATTCCCCGCCTTCTACGACGAAGGCGGAGCCGTCGGCCGCCGCTACCGCCGCCAAGACGAAGTCGGTACCCCCTACTGCATCACCGTCGACGGCCAAACCCTCACCGACCAAACCGTCACCATCCGCGACCGTGATACGCTCGAACAATGGCGTGTGAAAATCGACAACGTGGTCGAGGAAATCGCCGGGCGCGTGACGTAGCCCCCGGCTCTGCCGGGGGATGAACCCCAATTTGATGGACCATCCCGTTACCGGTCCCCCCATGCTATACTTAGTAGTATGACCGACACCCTCAAAAAAGCGATCGAACAGCTTCAGCAGATGCCCGAAGAGCGGCAAGACTCGCTCGCTCGACTGGTGCTGCACAAAATCGATCAAGATCGGCTATGGGCGCAATCGACCGACGCTCATGCCGAGAAGCTGGGTGGGCTCGTCGACGACATCCTAGCAGCCGATGATCGTGGCGAGTGTGAGCCGCTCATTCCAAACGAAATGTGATGGATGAGTTGTGACCTCGCGCCTTCACCCATCATTCCGTCGTGACTTCAAGAAGCTGCCTCAAGAAGCTGCCTCAAGAAATTCAAGCGCGGACGCGGACCGCATATACTCGATTTCTGGCAGAGCCTTCTCACCCGTCGCTACAGTTCAAACGTCTGCGAACGTCGTTGCCGCTTTGGTCTGTGCGTATCACCGGATCGTATCGTGCTGTGGGCATTCGCAAAACGATGACGAAATCGTTTGGTTTTTTATCGGCACACATGCCGACTACGATCGACTGCTTGCCAATCTGTAGGGCAGACCCGGCTCGATCGATTGGCCTAGCAATTCGCCGCTACCGCCGCCAAGACGAAGCCTGCCTCACCGTCGGCGGCCAAACCCTCACCGACCAAACCATCACCATCCGCGACCGCGATACGCTCGAACAATGGCGAGTAAAAATTGACGACGTCGTCGAGGAAATCGCGAAGCGGGTAAGTTAACTGCAATTGGCCCGAACGCTCCCATTTCAGCAACTCTTATCTGCGCCGTTGAAAGTTATTACCCGGTGTGGATTTGCTAGGTTCATCCGATGCCCAAGTCACTTCGGTGACTCGGCGTGACGAATTTTTCTGTGTAATACGGTTACGTTTTGTACGAACGATCTTTGCAGGTTCAATTAGTCGTATTCGCGTCAGGAACTCGCTCAAAGTATTCTCTAGCTCCTGCCTGTCCTGAGGCTTACCTGAAACTATCAGGCTGTAGCTGCGTCCGTCGCTGGCAGCGACCCATACAAAAAATAGCTTCTTCTTCGAACGCTCTTTGCCGACATAGGCCTCATACAATACCCCATTGAGGCCAGCAGCCTGAACACCCCATTCCCCTTGAGTAATTCTACAGTTGGATATTTTCTTCAACCTAGCTTGCGATGTAACTACCACAGAGCGATTCGAATTATTGCGGACGCGATCGACGTCCAGGGCGACCTCAATTCTTGGGCCACTCCTTTTGAAATGTAATGAGGATCGAGAGCCCTTTGGCTTCGGCATTGTGCAAAGCCACGGATAACCGGGAACATCTACGAATAAATCGAGCTCATCAAGACGAGCCGATCCCTCGTCAAGCACCCTGCGTGGTGGAAATCCAGTATAAGTATGTGTCTGCCCCATTACGGTAACACGTACTTTCTTGTGCTCATGGATGATGCGGTTGAATAGACCACTCGCTTTTGAAGCTGCGGATTTCGAGCTGTTTGATTGTTGTGCATGCACTCTATTCGTTGTATTCAACAATCCGACAAAGCTTACTGATACACAGAAACTAACCCGTAAGACCGACTGAAAATTGCTCATTTGGTTTCCAATTAAAAGAAGAGTTTTCCGTTATCTAAGGATGCCAGAAAGGCATTGCTGTGCTGACGAAGAGTCAACTGAAGCGATATCTCAACCTTTCTGATTAACTTGTCGCAAAATCTTCATAGCTCAGACATCATCCGCGAAGCCAACTGATCGACCTGCCCACGCAGATTCGCCACCAGCAGATGCGGACTTGCCGCTTGGTTGGCGTGGTGGTAGAAGTGTTGGCTCGACGCTTGTTGGCTGCCGGCGAGCGTGCCGGTGATTTGTTCGATCTCGGCCAGTTGTTGATCGACGCTGTGCAATTGGCGGTTCACACGGCGGCTGTTGTGCCAGAGGCGTGCGGCCATCCAGGCGAGGCTGAGAATGAGTAGCCCTTCGGCACCGATCGTTAGCGTCATCCCTTGCTGCCAAAGCTTGGGCAACTGAAACGCCGTTGACCAAGCGAGCAATCCCACGCCAACAAAAAATGCAAGCACTCCGACACCCAGCAAAAAACTAAGTAGCCACGAGGTCACCTCGCTTTTGGACTCACGTTTTGGGCGTTGATAAGTTGCCTTCACGTGCATCGACGATGGCACAAGAGCAACCGGCTCTCGCAATCTCGGCGAGCGATCCTCGGCAAGATCACCACGATAAGAACGGTGCAACTGGCGATCGATCCAACGCTGTCTTTCGCTGGACTGTTCTAGCTGCAAATCGCTGATCGGCGAAGCTAGCTCTTGCTCGACCGTCGCTTGCAGGGCATCAAAAGAATCGAGTGACACGCCCGTGTCTGCTGGAAGGCTCCCCGACGAAACGAATGGCTCACCTACTTCGTGTTCACACTGCGTACATAGCAGCGGACCGCGAGTCGAACGCACGACTGCCGGAACATCTTGTTGGCAATGGCTACACCACATATCCAAACTATTCGACTAACTAGCGTAGTAAACTGTAGTGATTTTGTCTATTATAGCAGCTAGCGGCCACAGTCTGCTAGCATTTCAGTCGCCTACAAACTCCCAAGGAAAAATAGGTGCGTCGTGAAGTTTTTGTTGGACACAAAACACCTTTGGATCTTGCTTGCACTGCTCGTGCTGGGCGGCGTGGCGGCGTGGGAAGCCCGAAGTTGGATGGTACCTGACACTTACGGCGACCTCATGGGGCGGTATGGCCCGTATCGGGCCGCAGCGCTCGAGCAGATCGCAGCGCGGCCTAGCGTGATTATCGCTGATTCGGTCTGCCACGAATGCCACCAAGATGTTGAAGAAGAACGGACCGACTCGAAACACGCGACCGTCCGATGCATTCACTGCCACGGATTGGCCCGCAAGCATGTCGCCCAGGCGCAGGCCGCTGCGAAATCTCCTGACGCAACCATCGCACCCGCCCAAGAGTGGGATGGCGACCCCTTAACCAAAATCGACCTGTACATCACCCAAGACCGCGCGACCTGCTTGGTCTGCCACGAGGAAAATGTTGGTATGCCCGAGTGGTTCCAAAAGATCAACGTCGAGGAACATCTCGACGACCAAGGAGCCGAAGAACCCGATAGCAAAGAAACCTGTTTTGAATGCCACGGTGGGCACGATACTGCACCGTAGTCTCCTTTGAGAGTTTAGAAATGTTCAACATATTGCCTCAAAAAGACAGCAACACAGGCTGCAACTGCGACGGAGGTTGTGGAAGCGAAACTTCCGCCGACGAACTGACCGAAGCGGAGTTTCTGAAATCGCGTCGTGGCTTTTTGGAAAAAGCGACGACCTTTATGCTTGGCACGGCGAGCCTCACGCTCTTGCCAGCGTCATTAGTCCTCTCCAAGGAAGCAGCAGGTACCGCAGGCAAAGCGGCGACCGGTGCCGGCGCAGCGGCTATCGAGCAAACGCCCTTGTATGGCTTTATGGTCGACACCGAACGATGCATCGGGGCCGGAAAATGTCTGACTGCTTGCCGTGCCGAAAACGATGTGCCCGAAGGCTTTGCTCGCACCTGGGTCGAACGCTACATCCACCTCAAAGACGGCACCGTGCAGGTCGACACCGTCCCAGAAACAGGCTACGCCGATGCCGGGCTGCCAATCCTCGATCCCGACACGATCGAGCGATCGTACTTCGTCCCCAAACTTTGCAACCAATGCGTCGACGCCCCGTGTAACCAAGTTTGCCCAACCCATGCGTCAATCACCTCGCCCGAAGGAATCGAACTCATCGATCCCGAGCTGTGCATCGGCTGCTCCTACTGTGTGCAAGCATGCCCCTACGGCATTCGTTTCATCAACCCCAAGACCAACAACGCCGACAAATGTGACTGGTGCTACCACCGCATCACCAAAGACGAACAGCCTGCGTGCGTCGAAGCCTGCCCGACCGGCGCTCGTATCTTCGGCCGGCTCGACGACCCCAACAGCGAAATCAGTAAACGTCTTCGCAAGCTCCCGACCAGCGTCCTCAAAGAACACCTCGGGACGCACCCCAAACTGTACTACCTTGACCTTCCGCAGGAGGTGATTTGATGTCGGAGCTAGGTTTCGTCTTTCCAAATGACGCACACCCCGCGTGGAGCATCATGATCGTGCTCTATCCGTACATCACGGGCCTCGTCGCAGGCGCATTCGTCGTTTCGGCGCTTTACCACGTGTTTGACCAACAGGCACTGAAGCCGGTCGCACGGTTGGCGCTGGTGACTTCGCTCTGTTTTTGCGCCTTCGCAACCTTGCCGCTGCTGCTGCATTTGCATCACCCCGAACGCTGCTTGCAAGTGATGATTACTCCTAGCACGACTTCAGCAATCGCAGGGTTCGGTTTTATTTACAACACTTATATGCTCGTGCTGATCGTTGAAGTGTGGCTCGTCTTTCGGCCTACCATTGTTGAACGGGCGAAGTCGCAAAGCGGCATCGTCGGCAAGCTGTATTGGCTGGCCGCCTTGGGCGTTACTGAAATTTCCGACCGCGCGCGCAGCGTCGACAACTGGCTGATCCGCGCTCTCGCCCTCATTGGCATCCCGATCGCCTGCGTGCTGCACGGCTATGTCGGGTTCTTGTTCGGAGCCGTCAAGGCGAATCCTTGGTGGTCGACGGCTCTGATGCCGGTGATCTTTCTCATCTCGGCGATCGTGTCAGGCATCGCCGCGCTGCTGCTGCTCTACATGGTCGCATGTCGCTGGCGAGGCGTCACACCCGAAGCCGACTGCATCCGTTCGCTGTCGCGATATCTGTGGGTATTTCTTGTCGGGGCTGTCACTTTAGAAGGTATGGAACTGCTGCACATGGCCTACGAAGCAGGCGGAGAATGGGAAATCA
>JAADGD010000061.1:2628-9835 GCA_013152515.1 Planctomycetota bacterium | reverse complement strand
CTCGGCGGCCGAAGTGTCGGCAATGCAGCGGGAACAGCAGCCGTCGGCTTGCTTGGTTTAAGCGGGCCGGCAGGTTGGGGAGTGATTGCTGCCGCAAGTGTAGGCGGTTGGTTGGTAGGACGACGGGTGAATCGCAAACTGAGCGGCGCCGGGGGTCGTCGCGAGCGAAGGTTTCGAGGGTAAGGAGGAAAGGGGAAGGCGGAAGGCGGAAAGAGGGCGGCGAACCGGGTGGCGTGAGCCCCCGGAGTTGGGAAACGCGAAACCGCAAGCGACGGTAGAGCCACCAACGCCTAACGACCAATACCCAACGCCCTCGACGGAGGGCTCCGCGGCAGAAGCGGTGACGACGTTTCGCGAAGTGCGACAGCCGATCGAGCGTGACGACGAGGAGACTCGTCAACTTTTACGACTTTCGCAGCTCGAAGGACGTGATCCGCTACAAGACGCGGTTGCAGGAAGGCTTGCACTCGACCGGCTCGACGAGGCTGCCGACCGAGACACTGATCCACAGCGTGCGCGTTGGGCGGACGAGCTAAGACGAGAATTACGCGAGCGATTTAATGAAATCGCACCCACGAAGTTTGAAGTAACTAGTTAGGCGAACCGCGAGCGTAAGCGACCGGAGCAACAACGCAGGGTACTACTCCGCAGGCTTACGCCAGGCGGCTCGCCTACAACCAACCACCCCTCTTTAGGAGAAAAACCATGCCAGCAGGTGATCCAGGTCAAGAACAGTTTCGTCGTACCATTACGGAATTTCGCAATTTACATGTCGTGGCGGCGCTCGGGCCGTTGTTCGACTTTCGGAGTGAGGTTGTCTCGAATGACGAGTTTGGCGTTCGCGGCGGTTTGGATGAGACGACGAAGAACCATTACGTCGAGCATTTGCTCGCGTCTGATCGCATGCGGCGTCGCGTCACTTACAATCCCGACAAGATGCCATTGGGCGATCTTATCGAACAGGCGACCGATTCGAATCAGACACTGCTGGGATCGACGCAGCCGTTTGGTGGTGACGAAGTGCAAGAAGCTCCCGGTGGCCTGATTACCTTGCCGTGGGCTGTGGATGGGTCTGATCCCAATATCCCGATGGCCAGCCAGCTGAATTTTCGCAGCCAGAATGCGCTCATTCTGCTTGGCGCGTTGGATCGTGCGATTGTGAATTGGACGCGATTGGAAAGTCGTTTCCGCAGCACCTTTATTTACGTCAAAGATTCGATGCGCATGTATGGCAGCTATGTGCAGGTGCTTGAGTATCTGAACGCTTTCGCAGGCGATGCCAATCGTGTCGACATGGCGGCGGGTGTGCGGCCGACAGAAGAGCCGCTGGGGCCGACCGATTCGCCAAATCTTCGAGCGGAAAGCGCAGTTCGGAACCCTTAACAAAGGCAAAAAGCGAACCGCGAGCGTAAGCGACCGGAGTACGTGGCCGCCGAAACTCCGCAAACTTACGCCAGACGGTTCGGCGGAAAGATAGGTAATCGAATTGAGTCGTGCATCACGGAAAGAACTGGGCTGGCCGGCAGCCGCGACGATCATCGCAGCGATGATTGGCGCGGTTGCCGCCTCGATTGCCTTGGCGATCGCACCGAGTGGTCATTCGGAATCGGCCTCGACCAATCGGGTCGCGATCGCCCGTGAGATCGGCGAGGTGAAGGCACGTTTGGAGGCGCTCGAGATAGCGAGCCGTCAAATGCGGCTCGAACTACGGGACGACATCAAAGAGTTACGAAAACTGATCCAAGCTTCCCTCGAAGCCAAACGTTAATCGCACGACAACGAGTGCGTGAGGAGACCAATGCCTACCACAACGGTAACTTTCCAAGACACCTTCACAGACACCAACGGCACCTTACTCACCGCCCATACGCCAGACACCGACACGGGTGGCAGTGGCTGGTCGCTACTCAGGAATGCCGAGCCAAGTATCCAGGGGAATGAACTGGCGTTTAGTCAGACAGACACAGTCATTTCGTTACAGGCAGAAGCCGGCGGAACACTCGATACTGTTGTTGATTCAGGGACTGGAGTATCGACTTCCGGACCTACATTCAGAATGTCGGACGCTGACAATTTCCTCTGCCTATTGTGCCGTGGTAGCAATGGCGAGGTCACTCTGCGCCAACGAATAGCAGGTAGTTTCACGATTCTCGTAATCTACAACATCCCTGGCTACGTTGCTGGTTCGCCGATTACTTTGTCTGCGAAGTATGAAGGGACGGCGATCAATGTGACAATCAACGGGGTAGTTGATGCGATCACTTTCACCACGACGCAATTCCAGACAAATACACTGGCCGGCTACCGCTCTGATACTGCGGCAACGCTCGATTCAATTGGCTTTACACCGCTGGTCGATTATTCTGTCGTGGACAAAGTCGTTTTAGTCATCGGTCAGTCGAACGCCGAGGGACGGTTTGCGAACAACCAGTCCTACTCGCACGCGAGCCTCTACGCTTCCGTATTCGAAGGCACTGCATGGGCAGATTTGATCGATACGGGAGCCAACGGCGAAGTGTGGCCACTCGTCGCTCAAAGGTGGCTTGACGATCGCAATGAGACCGTTGGGTTTATTTATGCAGCAGTCGGAGGGACGGGGTTAGTCAACACTACCGAATGGGCAGCCGGTGGTTCAGCCTATGTGGCGATGCAGGCATTGGTCACCGCATCAGGCGTAACCAACATCGACGCCATCCTCTGGTTCCAGGGCGAACGGGATGCCGCAAACAGTGTCACACAATCTGCCTACAAGGCGGCAATAAATGATCTCATCACACGATTGCATGCCGACCTGCCCGGCACACCACCACTCCTCTGTGGACAAATCAATAACAACGGCGGCACTACCGATGACATTCGCAACGCGCAAGCAGAATCTTGGGGAAACGCCAACATCAAACCGGGCTCGGTTACCTACGACATCGGCCCGCTAGCCGACAACTTGCATTTTACGACCGACGCCGAAGCAGTTGTTTTCGCCGATCGTTGGTGGGTGGCGATTGATGAAGCGTTGTTCGACGGGACAGTAGGCACGCCGCCAAGGTTACTCTCTGCAACCATTGATGGAATGATCGTTTCGCTCACCTATGACCGCGACCTTGAGGCGGCCACCAGCTACACAGCTGATGCGTGGGCGTTCAACGACAACGGAACCACAATCATTGTGACCGAGGCGGCCAAGACAGGTAGCCGAACGGTTGCGTTGACGTTAGCCAGCGCTCCAACGTCATCAGCCGGATATGTGACGCTTGGCTCGGGTGATTCGGCCCAAGGCGACAACGTGCCCAGGGGCTTAGGCGAGCAGCCCGCACTTCCCGAGTTGGCACTGGTGCCCTTTGATCCGGCCGGGGACGTGGTAATCGCTCCCAGAGAAGTGTTGCAGGTAGAGAAGAGACAACGCGTATTTTCTATTAGCTAAGGAGTATTTATGGCTTTAACTTTTGACCCGATCAGCAGTCCTGGTGCGACGCGTGACTTGTTTGTGGATCTCTCCGGAGTGCTGGAAGAGAGCGAAATTTTGACACAGGCAAGCGTAACGAGTGCTTATCTAGCAGTGCTGGTCACCAGCAATGTTTCCCTCAATAGCGAGGTCGTCGAATTTGGCGAGCTGCAAATAGCTGCTGGAAAAGGTGTTCATTTTACGATTGAAACCGTGGCGGAGTCTCAAGCGACCGTGCCGCTGTTCGTCTCGTTTGAAGGCGATAGTGGGACCGTCGATAAGTACGAGATTGCGCAGCCGGTGGTTGTCTCGCTTTGTCGTTGAGGCCACTGAAGCAAGTGGTTTTGATGGGCATAAAGGAAAGAAATCGGAGGGACGAGAAGTGCAGATTCGTGATCGAATAAAAGAGTTGCGGCGAGTGCGCGCCGGTGACTTACAGCCTCACCCCAAAAATTGGCGTACGCACCCAGATTCGCAGCGAGATGCGTTACGCGGAGTGCTTGCCGACATTGGCTACGCGGATGCGCTGCTCGTACGCGAAGGCGATGACGGTCTTTTGGAGTTGATCGATGGACATTTGCGAGCGGAAACAACGCCCGATGCCTTGGTGCCAGTGTTGGTGCTTGATGTCAGCGCAGACGAAGCCGACAAAATTTTGCTGACACACGACCCCTTGGCGGCGATGGCGGGAGCTGATCGGCAACGTGTCGGCGATTTGGTCGAGTCGTGCGATTTCGAACATCCGCAAGTGGTGGAGATGCTCGATCAGCTTGAAAAAGACTTGAATCAATCGGCTTGGCCCTCTGATGACGAAGCGAACCGACCAGAAGTGGATATCCCCGAGTTGTATCAAGTCGTGATTGAGTGCGAAGGCGAGCACGAGCAAGAGCAAGTTTATCAGCGCATGCGTAAGGAGGGCTACCGATGCCGAGTGTTGACGTTGTAGTGGAGTGTCCCGTGTTCGACTCGTTTCGAGTCCAGCAAGTGGCTGGCATGTTTGACGTACCGCTTGAAGAGAAAGCGTCGGAACGATTTTCCGTAGAACTGCCCGAGGAAGACGAATCGTGGCAAGTCGGATTGATCGTCGGACCCTCGGGTAGCGGTAAAAGTACCGTCGCTAAAGAATTTTTCGCCGACGAACTCTATCGGAATGTCGAGTGGCCCAAGGATCGCGCTGTCATCGATTGCTTCGGCGAGTTGCCAGTCCGCCAAGTGACAGAGCTGTTCACCGCGGTCGGTTTCGGTTCCTCGCCTGCCTGGGTCAAGCCGTATCACGTGCTGAGTTGTGGCGAACAGTTTCGCTGCGATTTGGCGAAAGCGTTGGCAAATGCGGATTTCGGAATGCGGAATGCGGAATGTGTAGATACGAAATTGGATAATTCCGCAATTCGCAATCTGCAATCCGAATTCCCCCTCGTCGTTTTTGACGAGTACACCAGCGTCGTCGATCGTCAGGTCGCGAAGGCATGTTCGATGGCCATTGCCAAAGGGATTCGCCGCGGAAACATTCCTTGCCGATTTATCGCGGTGACTTGCCACTACGATGTTGCCGAGTGGCTCGAAGCCGATTGGGTACTCGACATGGCGACAGGCACTTTACAGCGGAGGCGTCTTCGGCGGCCTCCGATCGAGCTTGAAATTCATCGCTGCCGGATGGCTTGTTGGAAATTGTTTGCGCGACATCACTATTTGACGGGGACTTTGGGGACGGGGTCACGCTGTTATTTGGCAACGTGGAAGGGCGAGCCGGTGACGTTTTGCGCGACTCTGCCGGTGATTCCCAAGAAAAACCATCGGCGTTTTAGCCGAATTGTGACACTGCCCGACTACCAAGGGATGGGCATCGGGATGCGGGTCGTTGCTGCTGTGGCCTCTTTGCATCGCAGCGAAGGCCACCGCATCAACGTGACCAGCAGCCATCCAGCGCTGATTCGTCATTGCCGTCATTCGACTTTATGGAGAACGGTCAACGTGAAGAAGATGGGTTCTAGTACAAAAAATGTGGCACGCCTCAGCGCGTATCGCAGCTCGAAAGGGCGGGCGGTGGTGTCGTTTGAGTATATCGGAACGTAAGAAACGGATCTCTGTAATGACATCACCTGAAGACCCCAATCGATTCAGCGACGAACAGAAACGCGAATGCTGCCTTATGATTTCGATGGGATGCGATCGCGAGACGGCTTGCAACTACTTGGGAGTAACTGCCGAAGAGCTACACGACCAACTCCGTCAAGACGAAGTTTTTCGTCGACAGCTTTTGCGTGCGGAAGCGACACCCGAATTCAACCACATGCGCAATCTTTATCAGGCGGCCAAAGACGAAAAGCATTGGCGGGCTTCGGTGGTTGGAACGTCGCGCGCCTGAGCGTTACGCGCGGCGCGCGCCAGAAGCTCTAACCGCGTCACAGCTGCGCCAAGTGATCGAAGAAGTCGCGGAGACCATCGTCGGCGAGATTGACGATCCGCAAGATCGTCAGCGATTGTTGTCGCGGCTCGTTCAGATTGCTGAAAAAGTACGCAACGACTCGTTTGAGAATCCCTCAGAATCGTCCTCTGCCACGCTACACAACAATATCCAGGACAGCATCATCCTTGAAAGTAAGCCCGTTCTCGACAGCGAGTCTGAGGAGCTTTGATGAGTCAACGAAAGACCCGTGACGGTATGAATGAAAAAATCCGTGTGCCTCGACCGGCATTGGCTCGCATACTGTCGAGGCTGACAGAATCGGTGGCCGCGCGACTTAAAAAAACAACCAAGCCTTCGCATGATCTGCCTACGAGTACTTTGGCCTGGGGACGAAAGTATCTGGCCGGTCATTTTCGTCGTGCGCCGTCGGCGATGCACATATGGTTGGGTGAGCAGCTCGATTCGTTCAGCGAGAATCGAGGCACAAAGCTCAACGCCATTGGACCACGCGGAGGCGCGAAATCGACGATCGGTACGCTCTGCTATGTTTTGCGTGCGGCTGTGGAAGGCTGGGAGCCTTATATCTGGATCGTTTCGGATACCAAGAATCAGGCGCAGACGCACCTCGAAAATATCAAGATCGAGCTAGAAGATAATGAGCTGTTATCGCAGGACTATCCTCTGGCGTGTGGTCAAGGCCCCCGCTGGCGGGCAACGTCGCTCGAGTTGCGCAATGGCACGGTGATCGAATCTTTTGGGACAGGGCAACGTCTGCGTGGTCGCAGAAGGCGCGCGCATCGGCCGACGCTGATTGTTTGCGACGACTTGCAGAATGATGGGCACATGGCTTCGGCTGCCCTCCGCGAGTCGAGCCGACAATGGTTTTATGGCACACTTCTCAAGGCGGGGACGAAGCGCACCAATCTCGTCAATCTTGCCACAGCACTACATCGCGATGCACTGGCGATGCAGTTGCACCTAACGCCAGGCTGGCAGTCGCGGAAATTCCAGGCGATCGAGCATTGGCCGACGAATCAAGAACTTTGGTCGGACTGGGAGAAAATCTATTGCGATATCGAGAATCTCCAGTCGCGCAAAACCGCGTGCGACTTTTACGAGCAGCACCAACAGGCGATGGACCAGGGGGCCGTGCTGCTTTGGCCCGAGGAAGAAGACTTGTACACGTTGATGAAAATGCGAGTGGAAGAAGGGCGTACTGCTTTTGAACGCGAAAAACAAAGCTCGCCGATCGATCCCGAGCGATGTGAATGGCCGGAAGATTATTTTGGTGAACACGTTTGGTTCGACCAGTGGCCCGCTGAATTGCAATTCAAAACGATGGCTCTCGATCCGAGCAAAGG
>JAADGD010000061.1:0-2619 GCA_013152515.1 Planctomycetota bacterium | reverse complement strand
CAGCATGGCGACTATTCCGCATTTGTCGTGCTTGGCGTTGATCCTCACGGGATTCTTTATGTGGAAGCCGATCTCGCGCGACGACCGACGCCGCAGATGGTGGCGGATGGTGTTTCGCTTTGCGAGCGGCATCGGGTCAACACGTTTGGCGTCGAGGCGAATCAATATCAAGAGCTGCTGGCAGGAGAGTTTCAAGCAGAATTTCAGCGCCGCGGCATCCGCCGAACAGCTCCCTATGCGATCCATAACCATGTCAACAAACAGATGCGAATTCGCCGATTGGGGCCGTATTTGTCACAGCGACGACTGCGATTTTTATCGACGAGTCCTTCGACAAAATTGTTGGTTGATCAGCTACGTGATTTCCCGCTCGGGTCGCATGACGACGGCCCCGACGCCCTGGAAATGGCGTTGCGACTGGCGGAGCAAATGTTCGGAGAAGAACGAAGTGACGATGGACTGGGGAATCGAATTCCTGTGAGCAGTTGATGTACGTAACACCGAACCGCGCCCGTCAGGAAGCGTCTCTGCGGGCCTTAACTCCGACGCACGTTTCCTGACGGGCGCGGTTCGGTGAAGAAGCAACCCTACTTTGAAACCAGGAGAAAAAAATGCCAACTACCACGAACACAGACCGTCTGGAGCATCGTCTGAGCGAAGCTTGCGACGCCTTGTGGGACATGTTTGTCGACCCGCGCGAGGCGTATGTCGATGATGAGGGGACTTGGTGGAACACGTTAGATGTGAAAGGGCAGGCGAAAGGCAGCGTGAGCGTTCCGTTTGCGACCTATGAGCAGCTCGCCGAAATCCGCCAGCAGAGTCGGCGATTGGCTGCGACGAACGAGTTTGCGATTAACGGCATTGAAAACCGAACCAGCTATCTCGTCGGTTCGGGGCACGTGTACCGCGCGTCGGTTCGTAAGGGGGCTGAAGCCTCTGCCGATTTGGAAATCAAGGTGCAGACCGTGTTGGACGAGTTCATGCACTTGAATCGTTGGCAGTCTCGGCAGCAGGAAATCGTTCGTCGGCTCGATCGCGATGGCGAAGTCTTCCTGAGATTTTTCGTCGATGCTCAAGGAATGACACGTGTCCGATTCGTCGAGCCTGACCAAGTGCAAACACCTTCGGAATTGGTCAATCACGCTGCTGCTAGCTTTGGCATTCAAACCGAACCGCACGATGTCGAGTCGGTGTTGGGCTATTTCATCGATGGAGAAGCGGTCGAAGCCTCGGCTATTCAGCATCGCAAGGCGAATGTCGACGCGAATGTGAAACGTGGTTTGCCGCTCTATTATCCGGTGAGAAAAAACTTGCGCCGCATCGAAAAGCTGCTGCGCAACATGAGCGTTGTGGCCGAAATCCAGTCGGCGATCGCCTTGATTCGCAAGCATCGCGGGGCGACACGCAGCGGAGTGGAGCAATTTGTCGCAGATCAAAGCCAGGCAACAGGTGGCCAAGGCGCGAATGGTCGCACGAAGTATCTGTCGCAGTATGCGCCGGGAACCATTCTCGACGCTCCGGCAGGAGTGGAATACGATTTCCCCGCGTCGGGCATTGATGCAGCCAATTTCGTGACGGTCTTGCAGGCTGAATTACGAGCCGTCGCGGCACGCTTGGTGATGCCAGAGTTTATGTTCTCGTCGGACGCGTCGAATGCGAATTACGCCTCCACACTCGTTGCCGAAGGCCCTGCGATCAAGATGTTCGAGCGTTTGCAGGCGAATCTTGCAAACGACGATTGCGATGTGATGTGGCGTGTGATTGAGAATGCAGTGAATGCTGGTAAGCTGCCGAGCGATGTTCGCCGATTGGTCGATATCCAAATTATCCCACCGTCGTTACAAGTGCGCGACCAACTGCGCGCCTGCCAAGTCGAACGAATCGCGTTCGAGAACAAGGTGCTTTCGCCTCAGACGTGGAGTTTGCGACTCGGTTTGGACTACGATCAAGAGCAAAAAAATCTCTCGATGCACGCGACGGAATCTCCAGTGGGGGGTGGCCAAAAATAGTTAATGAAATGGCCAACCGATTTTGTTAGAGTAGGCTCATGATGAAAACGAGAACCCCAGCGAAAGTCAACGACAAACGCCTCCAAGCCGAGTCGGAGTTTACAAAGATGACCGAAAACATCTGCGTCCGTGGTTTTCACGGCACAGCCAGCGTGACGGTCCAAGTCCAAGATGGCCATATTCAGTACACCCGTGTGATCGTCGATCGCAGGGTTTAGGCCCGTAGGATAGGCTTCTAGCTTGTCCGTCAAAGTAGTACAGACAGGCTAGAAACCTATCCTGCGGGTAATTAAGAGTTAGACATTAGTCGTTAGTGCCCCGCAAATAACTAACGACTCGAACTGAAAAAGAATTAGCCACGGATGGCACGGATACACAGATAACAGTTGAATTCAACAAGTTTTTACCGAGTCATGTCACTCGTAAAAGCGATTCCAGCAGATCGCTTCCCCTTCAAAAACCCCTGTTCACCCGTGCAATCTGTGGCTCTCTTTTTACTTTGAGTAACGCTTAACAGTTTCAACCGGTATCGAACCGAGCTTGTGCCGCCCCTGGCAGTGCGAGTATCCCGTCGAGCCCCATTGCAGATTCTTACCGATCTGTCGTGGGG